>NTJY01000001.1 GCA_002457245.1 SAR92 bacterium MED-G29
AATAATTATAGTTACTAGTTGAAAAGGGGACTCGAAAGGGTCCCCTTTTTTCGATAAGATAATTATTCTAGGAGCTATGATGAATAAGATATTTAAAGATATAACAAAAATTTTGTGGGAAGCAGCTGAAGTACTTGCGGCTGTTCTTGCAGTGGCGTTGCTTGTCTCTGGATTATTTGGCCCAAACGTACCTTTCTTTGGAGGTATCATGGAAAATGTTCAGGGCGTAATTCAGGCTCTTGGTTCAGAGGGCTTAGGCGTTATTATTGCAGTTATGATTCTGACAAACATTTGGAACAGAAAATCTTAAAGAGTTGTTCTTTGAGAGCTCCACGAAAACTCTCAAAGTCCGTTTTTAACTGACAGCGTTATTTAAGATTAAACGTCATCCCTGAATGATCGACTAAGCGAGTAATTAGCTTATCACCCATTAGCGTTGCCGGAGTCCAGAATCCACCTTCACGATCAGCTTCATCAAAATCAAATGCTAATGACAAACCGGATTGTGCAAGCATCTTCGCTGTGCATCCATAACCAGGATCGCGGTCTCCTGTAACTTGAACTTCAAGCTTCTCTCCACTGGCTGTCTTTCCTAAAAGGCTGATATCAAAGTAACCCGCTGCTTGTGCTTCAGGGCTTGGACCTTCCCCTGGTTTAGGGAGGAATCGTTGTAAAATTTTTCGTGTAGGCGTCATGAACACGCCCACGGCAAATAAACCAAGCATCGTACTTAGGGTGAGTGCAGATAGTCTCCCTTTAAACCCTTTTCCAGTGATCATCTGTTCTCTGTACAAGAAATTATTACCGTAGGGCATACCGCTAAGCATATGGGAGCGAAGAACTACCCGAGCATTGATTGCCTCCATAATGAAGGGACCGCTCCAGCTCTGAAAGTCCTGATCGAATACAGGTCCTCTTACACTAACTTGGCGGTGAGAAAGATCTTTCTTCTCGGGACATAAAATGTATGGATTACCCATTTCCTTGCGAAGTCGCACATCATTTTTTGCAGCTTTAACAGCTTCTATCATACTCGCAAGAGTGCCGCCTGAAGCTCCGCCCTTCATGGCATTTACTCCTAGCTTTATTTCGGTACAGTAAGCATTAAATTGTTTTTTCGAATGCTCTTGTAGGAAATGAACACCAAGATCTGAGGGGATTGAATCGAAACCGCAGCAACTTACGAGCCTTGCCCCGGACTCCTTCGCAGCATTGCCGTACTTTACAATCATTTTTTTGATCCAGTAGGCTTCGCCACATAAATCACAGTAGTCTGTCCCGTTTAAAGCGCAAGACTTTACGAGCATTTCTCCATACAGGGCATAGGGTCCAACGGTTGTAACAATTACGCGTGCGGACTTAACCATGCCAGAAAGTGCCACTTCATCATCTGCATGAGCAACGATTACAGGAAGATTTTTTGCATCTGACCCAAGAGAGTTACGCAGTTCATTTAGTTTCCTCTCCGATCTTCCAGCGATAGCCCAACTAACTTCTGAGCCAACATGGATATGCTCTAAGAGATAGCGAGTGAGAATTTGGCCCACAAAACTAGTGGCACCATAAATTACAAGGTCATAGGGACGAGTTGACATTATGAATAGGTTTTCCTGAGTGAGTGATTTATAGTTATTCTTCGTGTAATGATAACCGCTAGCGAATACGTACGCACTTAATATGTTTCCAGTCCTCTATTCTTTTCGTCGCTGTCCCTATGCCATTAGAGCAAGGATGGCTCTGTGTCATTGCAACATAAGAGTAGAGCTTCGGGAGGTCAGGTTAGCTGATAAGCCAAAAGAAATGCTAGCAGCATCAGAGAAGGGAACGGTTCCAATTCTAGTGCTTGAAAACCAAACTGTTCTTGATCAAAGCTTGGATATTATGAGATGGGCAATTAATCAAAGTTACCCCAATAAATCTTTGTCTAATAGTTGGTCAATTGACGGGAGTCTGGAGCTTGAGAACCATCTGATAAAATTAAATGACTCAGAATTCAAAAATTCATTGGATGGATATAAATATGGAAAATCGTCAGCTTCTTTAAATCAAATTGATTATCGCGATAAAGCTGAGAAATTTTTGGAGCAACTTGAAAAATTATTAACTGAGAATAGATTCCTGTTGGGTGAGAATATAAGTTTGGCAGATGTATCAATTTTTCCATTTATTCGTCAGTTCGCTGGCGTTGATCCGACATGGTTTGGGAATTCTAAATATGAACGTTTGGCTTTCTGGTTACATAGTTTTATCAAGTCTGATTTGTTCTTGACTAGTATGACTAAATACCCCATTTGGGAAGCAGGCTCGTTAGATAAGACCTATTATTTCAATTAATACGTAATCCAATTATTCCAGAATTTTTTTAAGTAGGTTAACTTTAAGGTTATGTAATGTTTGGTTTTTTTGAACGGTTGGTTGACCCATTTCCAAAGCAATTAGCACAGACGCCTCCTACTGGAGTCTATCAATTTTGTCGATATTACACTCGCGGAATGGAACCATGGCTCATTACTATGGCCTGTTTGACGGCGACTACAGCAATTTCTGAAGCCTTACTTTTTGGAATTTTAGGACAGGTAGTGGACTGGCTATCGTCGAGTAATCCAGACACTTTTTTTGAGGACTCAAGCTACTATTTGATTGGGATGGCCATATTTATGTTAGTGCTCATTCCCCTAGCGAACGCTTTGCGGTCTTTGATTGTTAATCAAACATTGATGGGTAATTTCCCCATGACAGTAAGATGGCTAGCGCATCGATATTTGCTGAATCAAAGCTATGGTTTTTTTCAAAATGAATTTAGTGGTCGAATAGCAACTAAGGTCATGCAGACAGCTTTGGCTGTACGCGATACTGTTATGAAACTTCTGGATGTCATATTGTTCGTTGTAATCTACCTGATGACCGCATTGATATTGGTGGCTAGTGCGGATCTACGGCTATGTGGGCCTTTAATAATTTGGTTATTTTTTTATATCCTAATCCAAAGATACTTCGTCCCCAAAATGAAAAAGATTGCAATGGCACAGGCAGATGCGCGGTCACTGATGACGGGAAGGATTGTTGATAGCTACACAAACATTGTTACTTTAAAACTCTTCTCCCACAACAATCGAGAGTCTGAGTACGTTCGAGATGGAATGAATGAATTCTTAAACACCGTGCATCCACAGATGCGACTGGTTACTAAATTAAATATTTCTCTTTGGACGTTAAACATGGCCCTTGTCTTTTCTACAGCAGCTCTGGGGATATATTTATGGACCAATGGAGATATCACACCCGGTGCTATTGCTATTGTGATGAGTTTAGCAATTCGACTAACGGGCATGTCGCACTGGATTTTATGGGAAATAAGCAGTCTTTTTGAAAACATAGGTACCGTCCAGGATGGAATTAACACTCTGTCTGTTCCAAATGTGGTCAATGATAAAAATGACGCTGATACCTTAATAGTCTCTAAGGGAGATATCCGGTTTGATCAAGTTTCTTTCAAATATAATGCTGATGAGCCAGTTTTTGAGAATCTACAGTTAAGCATTCTTGCTGGAGAGAAAATCGGTGTAGTTGGTCGTAGTGGTGCGGGAAAGTCTAGTTTAGTAAGTCTTCTACTAAGATTTTATGATATCCAGAGCGGTAAAATAACTATCGATCAACAGAATATTAATGATTTTCGTCAGGAGAGTTTACGAGCCAACATCGCAGTCGTTACGCAAGATACCTCGTTACTACATCGGTCTGTCCGTGAAAATATTATGTTCGGTCGGCCTGAGGCGACAGAGGATGAAATGATAATGGCAGCGACCAAAGCTGAGGCCCATGACTTTATCTTAAGCTTGAGGGATAGTGTTGGACGAAGAGGATATGATGCTCATGTTGGAGAGCGAGGCGTTACACTTTCAGGTGGGCAGCGTCAGCGGATTGCTATTGCTCGAGTACTGCTAAAAGATGCACCAATTCTAATTTTAGATGAGGCTACATCAGCGCTAGATTCTGAGGTAGAGGCATCGATTCAAAAAAGTCTTTATCAACTTATGAAAGGAAAGACTGTGATTGCGATCGCCCATCGGTTATCAACTATTGCCGCCATGGATCGTTTGATTGTGTTTGATCAAGGAGCGATTATTGAAGAGGGAACACATCAGGAATTGCTAGAGATGAATGGTGTTTATACTAAATTATGGAGCCACCAGTCTGGTGGATTTTTGGGTTTTGATTGATATCTTGGATTCGTAATTCATGATTTCTTTGGATAGTGTGCAGCTCCGAAGAGGCACTAAATTGTTGCTTGATGACTCCAGTTTATCGATACATCCTGGCCAGAATATAGGTGTTATTGGTGCCAATGGGTGCGGAAAGACTAGTTTTTTTAAACTCCTTCTTGGTCAGCTAAGTTGCGATGCGGGAAATCTTTACATGCCCTCAGACTGGCGTGTTGCACACATGGCACAAGAGCTTGCGACCTCTGAGAGAACAACATTAGATTTCGTTATTGATGGTGACCTCGAGCTCAGAGAGACTGAGCAACTTATTGAGAGAGGATTGGCGTCTGATGACAATAATTTGCTTGCTCAGAGTTATCAGAGGATGGACGAAATTAGTGGATTTGATGCGCATTATCGAGCGGAACAACTGCTCCATGGCCTTGGATTCCATCAGTCAGAACTTAACCGGCCAGTCAGCAGTTTTTCAGGAGGGTGGAGGATACGGTTAAATCTTGCTCAATCCTTGATGAGCCCCTCAGATTTATTATTACTTGATGAGCCGACTAATCATCTGGACTTGGATGCAACTATTTGGCTAGAGGGATGGCTAAGAAATTATGAGGGGAGTTTAGTAGTTATCTCTCATGATAGAGATTTTCTAGACAATGTAGTTGATCGCATTGTTCATTTGGAACACAAAAAAACTCACTCATACAAGGGGAATTATTCGTCTTTTGAGCGTCTTCGATCTGAGCGCCTTGCTTTACAGCAAGCCAGTTATGAAAAGCAGCAAAGGAGAAGAAAGGATGTAGAGTCCTTTGTCGCTCGTTTTCGTTATAAGGCCTCGAAAGCAAAACAGGCCCAAAGTCGTCTGAAAGAACTTGAGCGGATGGAGGGTATAGCGCCAGCCCATGTCGACTCGCCGTTTTATTTTAAATTCTCTTCACCTAAAAAGGCGTATGGAGCACTCGTTAATCTTAGTCAAGCATCACTTGGATATCAAAATAGTGTAGTCCTTGAAAACGTTAATTTTGATCTTCAACCAGGTACTCGTATCGGCTTACTCGGTCCAAACGGAGCTGGGAAGTCGACCCTCATCCGGAGCCTGATAGGTGACCTAGATTTGATAAATGGCTTACGTGTTTTGGGTGAAAATCTAACTATTGGATACTTTGCACAGCACCAATTAGAGGTTCTAGATCTGGATGCAAGTCCTCTATTACATATTCGCCGCATAAGTCCCAAAGCAACTGATCAAGAAATAAGAAATTTTCTAGGTGGCTTTAATTTTCATAATGATAAAGCACTCGATCCGATTGAAAATTTCTCTGGAGGGGAAAAAGCAAGGTTTGCACTAGCATTAATCGTTTGGCAAAAACCCAATCTCCTCCTGTTAGATGAGCCGACTAATCATTTAGACTTGGAAATGCGACATGCACTTACAATGGCGCTGCAAACTTTTGATGGTGCGTTGGTAGTGATTTCACATGATCGACATCTACTGAGAAATACTGTTGATGAATTTTACTTGGTGGCAAACAAGACAGTAGAAGAATTTAAAGGTGATCTTGGAGACTACCAGCAGTGGCTAAAAGACTTTGTTAGGTATAGCCCTATAGAGGATGAGAGTGTTTTAACAGCTACCACAGACAAAAAAGCTAATCGGAAGAAGGCCGCAAGAGATCGTGAAAAAGTGGCTCCCATCACCAAAAAGATCCGTAATTTAGAGGGTTCTATGCATACCTTAGAAGAGCAATTACAAGAAATAGAAAGACAGCTCTCTGATCAAAATCTATATATAGATGATAAAAAGGCCGATCTAGGTTCAATATTATCAAGTCAGGGAGATATCAAGAGGCAGTTAAAAGATATCGAAGAGCAATGGCTCAACTGTCAGGCTGAGCTTGAGAGGATTGAAGTCTGATCACAAAAATATGGAATCGAAGTGGAGGCTATGGTTATATAGTAGATCCCCCTCATAAAATGAACACGTTAAAAGACAAGAAAGGGTATGGATTATGCTAAGTAAATATAAAGATCTCATTAAAAACTCGGACTCCAATAGCGTTAGTCCGCAGATATCTTCTAATAAGGAATCAAGATCTGCGGTGATTGGTGCGGACGTAAAAATAAAGGGCGACGTAATCAGCAAAGAAGATATTGTGATAGCTGGAAAGGTCACCGGTATAGTGCAAGCAAAAAGCCACCATATCCATATTTCTGATACTGGGATTTTGAATGCTGATATTACAGGTAATATTGTTTCCATCGAGGGTTCGGTCAAAGGGAATATTGTAGGCTTGGAGAATGTCATCATCACGTCGACAGGCAACGTTCTGGGTAACATAGAGTGTCCAAGACTAAGCCTCGAGGATGGAGCGAAATTCAAAGGTAGCATTGAAATGAATCCATTAGACGTGACAGCTTCTATATCCCATGTAAAAGCAAATCGAGCTGCTTCAGAACCAGAGAAGCCAGATACTAGAGCATCTTGATAACAACTGATGACACCAGTTTTGTCTAACTCGGAACACATACCTGTGCCTCAGCGGAATAACGCTGATCCTCTGCCTAGTGCATTAGCATCAAGTTTGATAGATGGCATAACAACTGAAGAAAGACTCGTTGTTTTGGATATGGGACAAGCTGTGAGCTCTACCATCAAATACTTCAGCCAATACAAATGCCGCTTAGATTTTATAGATTTGTATTCGGAGGACTTTGTGTTAGATCCAGATGAGGAAATGTCTCATTCGCAGATGGTTAATCTGATGCGCGGAGCGATAAAGTTGCAGCAATCCGTCAAAGTAGATATTTGTTTGTTCTGGGATATTTTTAGTTACTTGAGTGATCCTCTCGTCAAAGCGTTAATTGAATCGCTAAAACAGCATGTTGACTCATCTACTCGCTCGTTAATTATAAATCCCCGAGACTCGAGAACTATGTTGCCTTTCTATTATTATGGAATTTCAGGACCTACTCTTCTCACTCAGTCTCAAAGGATGGGAGTTCAACCCTCAATTTATCCAAGATCTCAGAGAGCTCTGAATGACTTAATAGACTATTTTGTGGTTGATCGCGGACGTTTAATGTCAGAAGGTAGAGCCGAGTATCTTTTATCCAAGGACAATAACATAAACTCAGTCAACAGCAGTATAGGCTTGCGCTAATTTATTCTAAAATTAGCTTTTTCTTTCTCATTCCAATTATTATCGCTAAGATTCGTTTCCACCAAGAGGGTATCGTATGAAAAAAGCAATTATTATTGGAGCAAGCTCGGGAATTGGATATGAATTGGCTGTTCAGTTAGCAAAGTTAAATTACCAACTAGGACTGATGGCCAGAAGAGAGAATTTACTGCTGGAACTTACTGCTAAATTGCCAGGAGAGCATTATGTAGAGGTAGTTGATCTAATTGATGCAGAGCGCTCTGAGGTTCAGCTCCAAGAATTATTAGAGAAAATGGGATCTGTAGATTTGATCATTGTGAATTCAGGGGTGGGAAACAAAGAACGAAAATTGGATTGGTTAGTTCAGAGAGAAATGATTGATGTGAATGTGCGTGGATTTTCGGTCATGTCGATGACTGCTATGAATTATTTTGGCAACCAAGGATCGGGTCATTTGGTAGGTATATCCTCAATTGCGGGACATATATCAGGCGGATTGACATTAACGTACCACGCAACCAAAGCTTATGCCTCAAACTATTTGAATGGGATGCGGTCCAGAGCTGCTCGATCAGGCCTACCAATTACCATAACGACCGTTGAGCCAGGCTTTATAGATACTCCAATGGTTCAAGATACGCCTATGTGGATGGCCTCAGTCGAGCGAGGTGTCGAACAAATAATTACTGGCATTCAGGCTAAAAAAAATCATATTTATGTAACTAAACGTTGGCGTTATGTTGTCTGGCTAGCTCGCATCGTCCCTAATTGGGTGCTTCGAAAATTTATTTGAATATGTTGCCTGATCACCTCAAAAGTATTAAATATTAACTTATGAACCTGCGAAAAAAAGCAATAAGAGTAGCGTTGTTAAAGGGCGCCACTGATATTCTTCCATTGAGTTTAGCTGTCTTACCATGGGGTGTCTTATTTGGATCTCTTGCAATTCAGCGAGGGTTCTCTTGGTTTGAGGCGCAGCTTTTCAGTGCAATTATTTTTGGTGGCGCAGTTCAAATAGTTACTGTGGAGTTGATGGCGGAAAATACACCATTATTGGTAGTGCTTTTCAGCGCATTTGTTATTAGCTCAAGACACTTCTTGTATGGCCTAGCTCTTCGAGAAAGATTGAGCACACAATCAGCCGCCTGGCGAGTTGGACTTGGATTTTTATTAACAGACGAGCTTTTTTCTCTATCAGGTACTAAAAAAGCATACCAGACGCAATTTCGTCTTTACTGTGCCCTCGGAGCGGGTGGAAGTTTTTATATTGCATGGAATATCTGGACTGCTTTGGGAATTTTTGCGGGTACATGGTTGCCAGATTTGACTCAGCTTGGTCTAGATTTTGCGATTGCAGCAACATTTATAGCTTTGGTAGTTCCAGAGATTAAGAGTAAATCTATACTTATTTGCGTAATGATCTCCGCTTTATCTTCAATTGTCCTCTCAATATATGGGCAAGAGTTAGCGTTAATTACTGCTGCGATAATTGGTATGGTGTCTGGTTTTTGGGCTCAACAATTAGATAGTAGATCATGACTCTATTAACAATATTACTGTTAGCGCTTATTACATTTATAACCCGATACTTGTTTCTTGAACGCAGATTACCTTTGCGATTGGGTCCTCATCTCAAACAGATTCTGAGCTATAGTGCCCCCGCAGTTTTGACCGCTATTTTTGCTCCTATCCTTTTAGTTCATGATCATCAGTTAAATCTTTCTTTATCAAATAATTATTTATGGGGAGGCGCTACTGCTATTTTAGCTGCCAGTAAGACTGGCAATGTCTATTGGACTATCGGAGTAGGGACTACTGCTTTTCTCGTTGTGGGTAGTCTGCTTTGATGGTATCTGAGTTCTTTTAGAGAACGCATGAGTCACCAAAGTGACTAGCGAGATCTTGTCCTGTTGCTATTATTTATTTAAACAAAAGGCAAAGAATATGATTCCTAGAAATTTGTATGATTCCGATCATGATATGTTCCGTGACTCAGTAAGGAAATTTATCGAAGTTGAGGCGATGCCGCATCATGATCAGTGGGAAAAAGATGGGATGGTTAGCGATGAGGTATGGCTGAAGGCGGGCGAACAAGGATTTTTGGGTTTGCCGGTCCCAGAGGAGTTTGGTGGTGTAAATGTAGATTTTCGCTATAACTGCATACTTAATGAGGAAATTGCTCGATCCGGATGCACGGGTCTTGGATGGACATTACATAACGATATATCTGTTCCGTACATTGTTCGCTATGGTAGCGATTTCC
Source organism: SAR92 bacterium MED-G29 (assembly GCA_002457245.1). GTDB lineage: Bacteria > Pseudomonadota > Gammaproteobacteria > Pseudomonadales > Porticoccaceae > HTCC2207. The sequence continues at coordinate 9,639 of NTJY01000001.1, forward strand.
AAAAGAAAAAGTATTTGCCAAGATGCGCCTCTGGTGAGTTAATCACAGCGATCGCAATGACAGAACCTGCTGCTGGATCTGACCTTCAGGGTACTAAGACCACCGCGGTTTTGGATGGTGATCACTATATTCTTAATGGATCTAAGACTTTTATAACTAATGGCCAAAAGGCAGGATTAGTTATTGTTGTAGCGAAAACAGACACAACTGCTGGATCTAAAGGAATTAGTTTATTACTTGTAGAGGCTGATCTTCCTGGATTTACCAAAGGGAAAAATCTTCAAAAACTTGGTATGAAAGCTCAGGATACATCTGAACTATTTTTCCAAGACGTAAGAGTGCCCAGAGAAAATTTACTAGGCGAGGAGGGCCGGGGATTTGTCTACCTTATGCAGGATTTACCCCAAGAAAGATTATCTATTGCGGTGGGTGCTGTTGCGAACGCCCAAGCAATATTAGATGCAACAGTAGACTATACGAAAGATCGTAAGGCCTTTGGAACAACGGTAGCTTCCTTTCAAAATACCCAGTTCAAGCTTGCTGAATTGGCTGCTGAAATTACTAGTGCGGAGGTGTTTTGTGATCGCTGCACCGAGCTTTTAGTGGAAGAAAAGCTTGATACAGTGACAGCATCAAAGGCTAAGCTGTTAACTACAGACCTGCAGTGCAAAGTAGCTGATGAGTGTCTTCAACTTCATGGAGGTTGGGGTTATATGTGGGAGTATCCTGTGTGCCGTGCATTTGCTGATTCTCGAGTTCAGCGTATATACGGCGGGAGCAATGAGATTATGAAGCTAATCATTTCCCGAGATTTAATGAAATAACTATCTAGTCCTAAATGGAAAACCCTCTGAAAAGAGATTCCGCTTTTGTAGATAATTAGTCCTTATAAGACGAGTCTATTTTGTCAATAATGCGAACGAAGGCGCTAAATTCCAGTTCTCCTAAAGGCAATCCCATACTTTGTTTTGCCATCAGTTGCTCAGACTTTTCAAGTACTTCATTAGGCACCGGTATCATTGGCTGGTTAGTTGAATCACAAGTGACCTGAACTTCGCATGATCTCTCTAAGCTCCAAAGATTCATAAACGCCTCGGGAATCGTTCGACCGCACGCGAGAAGTCCATGGTTACGCAATATTAGAAGGGTTTTGTCGCCAAGATTGGCAACTAAACGAGGCTTTTCATCATCCATAACAGTGATGCCTTCGAAGTCATGGTAAGCGATACGATTGTGCAACAAGGCAGAGTAGAAGTTATCATTACGAAGACCCTTTTCTGAGCACGCAACAGCCATTCCAGCACTCGTATGAGTGTGGGCGATGCAATGAACCTCGGGCCTAGCAGCGTGAATCGCCGTATGAATAAGAATACCCGCTGGATTGACTGCATAATCAGTTTCTTCAACAATATTTCCGTCGATATCAACCTTAACTAAATTAGATGCAGTGACCTCACTGTAGTGAAGCCCATAGGGATTTATTAAAAAATGATGTTCATCCCCAGGAATTTTAACTGTGATGTGATTGAAGATCATTTCACTCCAACCCATGTAATCGAAGATACGGTAACACGCTGCTAATTGGGTCCGGAGATCTCTTTCAGTTTTTTCCATTGCCTAATGCTCTTAATTGTTCTTTCCAGAAGTATACATAATGAATTAATAAAATTAATAGAATTAATCAAAACAAAATATTATCTATATATAGCAAAGAAGCGCTTCCGCCGCTGCCCATCCTGATAACACTGCTCCCTCGACACGAGGTCCGTCAAATGCATCTCCCGCTAAGATAATTGGTGGTAAATCTGTATCTTCGTTTGCAATCATGCAAGGCTTCGTATCAATGTTAACCGGCTTACTGTAACGCCAGCCATGAACCTGAAACTCTTTTACCTCTGCCTTGATAAATGGCTTAGCCGCTTTAATAAGTAAACCTCCAGAAGCATTGGAATCCTCATTGAAATATCTAGAGCTAAAATCACCGCTTGCATGGATAGTAACCGAGGGTATTGCAGATACGCCCTTTTGTTGATTATCAGTAATCCAAGCGATTGGCCCTTCATTCAGCATTAGCGCTCCTGGTGGGGTTAATGCGCTGGGCATATCTAAAATTGCCATTACAGAGAGGCAGCTTTCATAAGTGATGTGATCGAGACGTTGCTTATTATGCGAACTTAACTGAATATTGCCAGCGGCAAGCAGTGTTTTAGTTTGAGGCACTGGCGAGGTCACTATGAGCGCTCGAGACTTAATGGTATCGCCGTTTTCTAAAAGAGTGAACCAGAATGACTCATCACTACTTATTGATGTTACCTGATTGGAACATCGCACATCTAATCCTACAGCTAAATTTTTAGCAATCGCGGTCATTGTAGGTACTCCACGATACCGTGCGTGACTATTGGGATGACCTGGAAAGCTGCTATACCATTTCTCTGCCACTCCAGCCTCTATCCATTGCTGTACTTGTGACAAGAAACGAGGATGGCGAGTTGTCATAAACTGTGCGCCATTATCAAAGCTTGCATTGGCTATATGACGACTAGCAAGTCGTCCTCCAGGTCCTCTACCTTTGTCTACAACGATGACATTACGACCTTGGCTTTTTAGATCTGATGCCGCTGCTAACCCAGCTAAACCGGCACCAATAATAAGAACATCTATAATCTGTTTAGATCCAGAATCGTCATTCATTGGCTTTTACCATGATTTTTCTTACAGTGGAGAGATGAATCATCGACGTACATCTGATTTGCAGCGCTTGGAGCAGAACTTCACTTCTTCCCAGCAACGAGCCCATTTTTTTCGCCAAGCAAACGGACGGTTGCAGGCAACACACAATTTAGTTGGTAGATCACTTTTTTTCTTCATGGCACTCATAGTCAAATTAAAACGGTGTTCTCCTTACGGAATGAGTAACGTTTTAGTCTATTTATGCATTGGCTCTAAATAAGTTCGTTCAATTTCTCAAGTAATATTTGATTAACCTGTTGCGGATTAGCTTGACCTCTAGATGCCTTCATTATTTGCCCCATAAAGCCACCCATTTTCTTTTTTCTCTTGCTTTCGTCGCTGTTAACATAATCCGTAACCATGGCAGGATTAGCCTCGATGACCTCAGTTACTATTTTCTCAAGCGATCCGCTATCGGAAAGCTGTTTTAATCCTCTGGCCTCAATAATCTCATCAGCATTACCTTCCCCAAGCCAAATTGCATCAAATACCTGTTTAGCCATCTTACTAGAAATGGTGTTATCTGAAATTCGTAAAATTAAACCTGCTAACTGACTTGAAGACACTGGGCTATTCGAAATATTCTTATTCTCCATGTTAAGGCGAGCAGTGAGGTCACCCATGACCCAATTTGCAGCTAATTTTGGATTTTTAGTTTTCTCCGCAACTGATTCAAAAAATTCTGCATTACTAGTGTCGCTCGCAAGGATTTCTGCGTCATAGTCTGATAGAAGGTATTGTTGAGTAAAACGGCTTTTGCGGGCATCTGGTAACTCAGGTAATGAGCTACGAAGTTCGTCAAGAGTTTGATCAGAGACAATGACAGGTAATAAGTCTGGACATGGGAAGTAACGATAGTCATTAGCCTCCTCTTTACTGCGCATTGGCTTTGAAATTTTGGTATCCCCATTATAAAGACGCGTTTCTTGAGTTACTTTGCCACCATCCTCAATAAGATCAATCTGTCGATCAACCTCTAATTGAATTGCCTCTTCCATGAATTTAAATGAATTAAGATTTTTTGTCTCAGTTCGGATGCCTAGCGCAGAACTGCCAGATGGGCGAACGGACACGTTCACATCAAAACGCATACTACCCTGACTCATCTCACCGTCACAGATACCAATGGAGGTAACAATACTATGAAGTTTTTTTGCAAAAGCGACTGCCTCATCTGAACTTCTCATATCAGGTTCTGATACGATTTCGATTAGGGGAGTGCCTGCCCGATTTAAATCAACTCCTGAAACACCTATAGGTATGTCACCGTCGTGTATTGATTTACCTGCATCTTCTTCCAAGTGGGCATGATGTATACGAATAGCTTTAGTGGTGCCATCTGCTAACGGAATTACTACACGTCCTGGTCCTACGATAGGCTTTTCAAGCTGCGTTGTCTGGTAGCCCTTTGGAAGATCTGGATAAAAATAATTCTTTCTTTCAAATACTGATTTTTGCTCGATTTCAGCATCTATCGCAAGTCCGAACATAATGGCGTAGTTCACGGCTTGCTTGTTTAATACGGGTAATGTCCCAGGCATAGCGAGGTCAATGGCACAGGCTTGAGTATTGGGGCTTGCGCCAAATCTCGTGCTGGATCCTGAAAAAATTTTAGTCTTTGTCGCCAGCTGAACATGTACCTCGAGGCCTATAACAGTTTCCCAGCTCATGCTAGCTCCGAGGGCATATGGTTATGCCAGTCCGTGGATTGCTGAAATTGGTGAGCGACATTGAGTATGCGCTCCTCGTTGAAGTAATTACCAATAATTTGTAAGCCAACTGGCTTGCCATCGACTTGGCCGCAAGGTATCGACATACCTGGCAGGCCTGCTAGATTGGTGGCAATGGTATAGATGTCTTCAAGATACATTGCCACTGGATCATTTCCCTTGGCTCCAAATTTGAATGCGGGCGATGGGCATGTTGGACCCATAATCAAGTCTACAGATTTAAACGCATCTGAGAAGTCTTGCTGAATCAGTTTGCGAACTTGTTGGGCCTTTCCGTAGTACGCATCGTAGTATCCTGCGGAAAGGCAATACGTTCCTATCATAATACGGCGCTGAACCTCCTCTCCAAAGCCTTCGGAGCGAGATCTTCGATATAAATCTTCAAGGTCTTTTGGCTCTTTGCAGCGGTAGCCGTATTTTACGCCATCGAATCGGGATAAGTTGGCAGATGCTTCCGCAGGGGCAATCACATAATAAGCGGGAACGGATAGATGAGATGATGGGAGTTTAATATCAATGAGTTTAGCGCCGAGGTTCTGTAATTCGACCAGCGAATTTCGGACAGCTTGCTCAGTACCTGAGTGAAGGCCTTCTGAAAAATACTCACGCGGTATACCAATCTTTAAACCATTAATGGGATTATCTAATTTAGATCGATAGTTTGGAATCGGTTCATTGACTGAAGTAGAGTCCTTTTCATCAAAACTCGCCATTGCGTTCAAGAGGATAGCGCAATCTTCAGCGGTGCGAGCCATTGGGCCAGCTTGATCTAGACTTGAGGCAAATGCGATCATTCCCCAGCGTGATACTCGACCATAGGTCGGTTTTAAGCCGCTAATTCCACACAGAGCTGCTGGTTGCCGTATTGAACCTCCGGTATCAGTGGCGGTTGCTCCCGGCGCTAGTCTGGCGGAGATAGCAGCCGCTGAGCCCCCAGATGAGCCGCCTGGAACGCAGTCTAATGCCCAAGGATTATGCACTGGCCCATAAAAACTCGTCTCATTAGATGAGCCCATGGCAAACTCGTCCATGTTCGTTTTGCCGAGCATTACAGCTCCATCATTTTCGAAATTCTCGACAACTGTGGCATTGTATGGAGGGATAAAATTATCAAGCATTTTTGAACCGCAGCTTGTTCGCACTCCATTGGTGCAGAAGATATCTTTATGTAGGATTGGAATACCACACATCTCAGGTGCATTGCCGTTAGCTAAACGTTGATCCGCTGAAATCGCAGATTCGAGAGCTTGGCTAGCTGTTGTGGTGATAATGGCGTTATAGTCGCCATTAAGTTCTTTTATGCGATTGAGGAAGTGTTGAGTCAACTCAACACTTGAAAATTTATTGCTTCGGAGCCCGTTTATGAGTTCAGCTAGGGTAAAGTTGTGCATGTTAGACTCTTTAATCGATCATTTTTGGGACAGCAAAAAAACCGTTATATATTTCAGGAGCGGTGGCCTGCAATTCATCTATTTTGTTGCTCTCTGTGATCTCATCTTCCCGAAGTCTTTGAGCGATATGGAAGGGCCTTGATACGTCAATCGATTCCGTTTGAGCTGACTGCAGCTGATCAACTAATGCCAGGACGCTACTTAAACGGTCGGTGACATCAGTGATTGTCTTATCATCAACCACCAAACGAGATAGCGAGGCAAGTTTCTTGATCTCCGCTGGTTTAATGGCCATATTTCTCCCTTCATAAATGTTACTTAAAACTTTTGGATTACTGCTAAAAGCAGAGACTTTTACTTCGGAGCTTAAGGTATCATAAATGCGGTAATTTGGTTAACCCCGTATGTAATTTTGTCTTTGAAATATACAACTTTTCGGTAAATTCACTCTAATTTCGAATAGATACAGGAAGTTTTTGTCAAGATCAGCTAGAATCTAACGATACGGCGGTTAATTTGACAATGGTCAAAGCCATAAAACTTAAATTTATTATATAAGAAACCAATTACTAACGTTCTGCGAGTAGTGGTGTTTTGACTTAGGGTATTTGCAAATGCTTAAAAGAATTCGTGGCATGTTTTCCAGCGATTTATCTATCGATTTGGGTACAGCAAACACTTTGATCTATGTGCGTGAGAAAGGCATCGTTCTCAATGAGCCGTCTGTTGTTGCTATTCGACACCAGATGGGACAAAAAATTGTCGATGCAGTGGGCGTTGATGCCAAGCGTATGCTGGGAAGAACTCCAGGCGATATAACGGCTATTCGTCCTCTGAAAGATGGTGTGATAGCAGATTTTCAGGTCACTGAAAAGATGCTGCTGCACTTTATCAAGAAGGTTCATGATACGAGCTTCTTTCCCCCAAGCCCTAGAGTTCTAGTGTGTGTTCCATGTATGGCCACTGAAGTTGAAAGGAGAGCGATAAAGGAAGCGGCATATCATGCTGGTGCTCGAGAAGTTCACCTTATAGATGAGCCAATGGCAGCAGCGATTGGTGCTGGGTTGCCAGTAGAAGAGGCAGTGGGCTCTATGGTTGTAGATGTAGGTGGTGGGACAACCGAAATAGCTATATTGTCTTTAAGCGGAGTAGTTTATGCCGATTCAGTACGTATTGGAGGAGACCGTTTTGATGACGCGATTGTCAATTTTGTCCGTCGAGAATACGGGAGTGTTATCGGTGATACTACTGCAGAGCGCATTAAAATGGAGATTGGCGGCGCATACTTGGCGAAGGAAGTTCGTCAGATTGAAGTTCGAGGAAGAAATTTGGCGGAGGGTATTCCAAAGCGGTTTAGCCTAACCAGTGATGAAATTTTGGGAGCTCTTCAAGAGCCATTGGTAGGTATCGTTCAGGCTGTAAAGAGAGTGCTAGAGCAATCCCCTCCGGAATTAGCATCTGATATTGCGGAAGCCGGTATCGTATTGACTGGCGGTGGTGCTTTGTTGAAAGATCTTGATAAACTACTAGCTCATGAGACGGGGCTACCTGTAATCGTAGCTGAGGAGCCTCTCACATGTGTTGCCCGAGGAGGTGGAGAATTCTTGGACATGATGGATAACCGTAAGCTCAATAAGCTGAGCTTCTAAAGCGCTCTCGTTGAACTTAAAGCTTCATTTTTATTAAGTTATCGGGAGCATTAACATCAGGAAAGTTTTAGTTAAGCCATCCTCGATTCTTCGACGAATTCTGATTGTTATTTTTTTAGCTTTTGGATTCATGGCGTTCAATTCTAATTTATCATGGTTCAAACCCCTGGTTGATATCTCAGGTAGAGCTCTATTGCCAGTGCATTGGTTGGCTATGATTCCAAGTAGACTTGACGATTGGGCGCAGTCGACATTTTTCTCAAGATCTGAGCTAGAAACTGAAAACAGCCGACTGAATCAAGAAAATTTAGTTCATAGAGCACAACTTCAGCGGATGGGTGAGCTGGCCGCTGAAAATCTTCGCCTACGTTTATTACTTAATGCTACAGAGCTGTTAGGGGATAGCGTGCTTGTCACAGAGGTGATAGGAGTCTCTCCAAGCCCGAAAAACCATACCTTAATAATTGACAGAGGAGCCTCTGATGGAGTGTATTTGGGTCAGCCCATCCTTGATGCCCAAGGTCTTATGGGGCAGGTGACTGCTGTTTTCAGTGGACATAGCACTGCGCTATTAATAACAGATAGTTCGCATGCGCTTCCCGTGCAAGTGCTCAGAAATGGAATGCGCTCGATAGCTGAGGGAACTTCAGACTACAATCGCATGAGACTGAGATTTATCTCACCAACCGCTGATATAAAGGTAGATGATAAATTAGTCAGTTCTGGATTAGGTGGTCGCTTCCCGCCTGGCTATCCAGTTGGAACTGTTGAGAGCATAAGGCATGACTCTGGGGCCAATTTCATAGAGGTTAAAATTACTCCATCTGCTGAAATAGATCGCAGTAAACATCTGCTGTTGGTTTTCACATCTAACGATGGCGATACTAATAGGCAAATACAGTGACCTCTGTAAAATCAGTATCTTTGCTATTTGGGACTATCTTATTTGCTACAGTAATTCAGTTATTACCTCTTTCCGGGTACTATTTTCTCTGGAGGCCCAATTTTCTCTTCTTAGTTACTATCGGATGGATTATTTTTAGGCCTAATTATTGGGGTATTGGCTTTGCCGCGGTTTTGGGGCTATTCGCCGATATGGTTTTTCGATCGCCAGTTGGATTATATGTATTAGTCTTCGGAGTAATCGCGTCACTTCCATTAATCTTAAGTCGTTGGCTCGTGTACTTTACGATCGTACATAGATGTGTTTTTGTATTTATTCTAGTAATTATTTTTGAACTCTTAGAAAATGCGATTTTTGGTCTTTGGGGGACGCCAACAGATTATAGGTCTATTCCTATACGAGCACTGTTATCAGGATTGATTTGGCCAATTTTTGATAAATTCTTTACCAAAGTGGTAATACTGCGCCCTTAAATTTTTGATGATATTCTTGAGAAAACATACTAGTAAATTAAATTATGCCACACTTAAGCTCCTCAGATTTTGACCTTGTCTTAGCGTCATCCTCTCCGAGACGAATGGAGATACTTAATCAATTGGGTGTCCGATACCAAGCAGTTAGCCCAATGATAGATGAAAGCTTAAGATATGGTGAGAGTGGCGAGGAATATGTACGTCGTTTAGCTCTAGACAAGGCATCTGCTCTAGCAATGCATGAATTGTCTCCGCCAATTTTAGGAGCTGATACAGCAATTGTTTGCCGAGGCGAAGTTTTCGGTAAACCACAAGATTTTGAACAATTTAAAGAAATGTTGGAGGCGCTATCTGGAAGTAAACACGTTGTATTATCAGCGGTGGCTGTAAATAATGGGAAATCAAGTAGTGTTCTTGTTTGTGAGACAAGCGTTAGTTTCCGAGAGATTACTAATCAAGAAATTAATTACTATTGGAGAACTGGCGAGCCTAGAGATAAAGCAGGAGGATATGCAATTCAGGGTAAGGGGGCTATTTTTATAAAACATATTTCAGGTAGTTATAGCGGAGTTGTTGGCTTACCAATTTTTGAGACTAGTCAACTGATGAAAAACTTTAATATTCCTTTTATGGGTTTAAAGACAGAGATTTACAATGACTAATAAAAAAGTACTCAGCCTAAAGTGGTTGAGTCAATGGCTATTTCGGAGTTTAGCTTTACTGATGCTCGGAATACTGATTGCCTTTTTTATCAGCAAACAAACGATCAGCCAAGTTGATAAATTTCGGTCAAAAATTGAATCTGTTCTTTCAGAAAATAGTGGTATGGAGGTATCACTAGGCCCAATCAGTGGCGAGTGGCCAAGATCTGTACCAATCATGGAATTTTCAACTTTAGAAATTATTGATAGCGATCAAAATTCCGCTATTGCAATGGAGAATGTGCGAGCCGAACTCGACCTCGTTCGCAGTATACGTCACTGGAATCCGGTTTGGAGAGAATTAGTCATAGATCGACTGTTCATTACCATGGTGGAAGATAGTTCAGGTCGATGGGGGTTAAAGTCCCTCAAAGGTGATGAGGAGAGCTCTCTCAGTGATCTTCTAGAGCCTTTTATTCATAGCCGATTACTTCAGCTGGAAAAAATTGAGATTGATTTTGAATTTTTTTCCGGAGCTAATGCAAAGATTCAAGGCGCCTCAGTAAAAATAGAAAATGATGGTAATTTTCATCGAAGTGAGATGTCGATTTATTTATTTGATCAGACTAGGCCGTCATCATTTTTACTGGAGGGATATGGTGATCTCTCCAATATCTCTGACTTTAGCGCAAAAGGGTATATCAATATTCAAGATTTTGATATTTCTACGCCATTGGCGGAGTTGGCTAGTTCTTTGCAGCCTAAAATTTTAGGGGAACTAGAGCAGCTTAATGCAGGTGTAAACAGCGAAGTTTGGATCGACATAAAACCTGGCGCAAATATTACCTTTAAGGGAACTATGTCAGCCTCAGATGTGGCCACTAATTGGTTAGCTGATTTACCAGATATTAAAAATATTCGATCTGACATTAGTGGTTGGTATACGCCCCAAAAAGATTGGGGCTTTCGTTTTCAGGATCTATTTCTTGAGTGGATAGAAGCCGAAATTTTGCCTTTTGATTTAATTTTTAGACAAAAATTGGGATATCAGTGGGAAGATTTTGACGTTTCAATTAGTGAGATCAATCTAAGCCGTCTAAATAAAATTCTTAGTAAAACTCAGGTATTAAATAATGAAATATTACAAGCTCTCAATAAGTTAAGCCCCCGAGGTGCATTGTCGGATTTAAATTTCGGCAATAATGATGCAGGTCACTATGCTTCGGTTAATATAAAGGAGCTGGATATCGCTCCTTTTAAAGGGATACCTGGAATGAGGGGTGTTGATGGTTATTTAGAAATAGAAAGTTCAAAAGGATTATTTAACTTACATGATGATAATGGTCTGGAGCTTTTTTTCCCCGGTGTTTATAAAGACTTTTTACCTATAAAAACGGCAAAGGGTACAATTCATATCCAACATATCGATTCTGCTAAAAAACTACGAATAAAAAGTTCGATTATCGATGCTAAATTTGGGGCAGGAAATGCAAGTTTCTTATTTTCTCTAGAGCAAGATCAATTCAGTAAAAAAACTCCCCCCGAGGTGCTGCTGCTGATTGGAAGTTCTGGACTTGATCTAGCCTATAGTGAGAAATATTTGCCATATAAATTATCTCCCTCAGTGCTAAATTGGCTCAGTAGTTCAAACCTTAAAGGGAACATCAAACAGTTCGGTTTAGTCCAAAGATCTGGCGCTGACTCCCATAAAAACCGAATTTTAACAACACAACTTTTATTTGATGCTGAAGGGGCTGATCTGGATTACCATCCTCTGTGGCCTGCTATGCGTAATTTTGATGCGGTAGTGCTGATTGACGATCGATTGACTCAAGGGCAAGTCTTCAGGGGCGATGTCGGCAACGTGGCAATTGAACAAGCTGACATCGAACTTGGCAAGCACCCAATTGGTCATCGCAAATCTAAGTTGATGACGATCAATGGAAATCTTACTTCTTCAGTGAATCAATCGATTGATTTTTTGGCAAAATCTCCCCTTGCAAGCAGTATTGGTAATCTGGTCGACTGGGATTATAAGGGCCATGTTAATACTATGATATCTCTAGAAATTCCTCTAGGTCGCCCAAATAAAGATCGTTCGCAGGAGCAATATAAGGTTGAGAGTCTTCTCTCAGCTGCCTCTTTAAATATCGGCAATACTCCACTAAAAATTGATAACATTAATGGAATTTTAAATTTTACAAATGAGAAAGGGTTGCACTCGGAATTAATAAAGGGCAGTTTGTGGGGTGAATCTTTCGAGGCAAAAATTTTCCAAGATAATAATATCCAAAAGATTTTACTGGATACTTCAGTGAAACCCTCTAGTCTAGGAGGTTTGGTTGATTTCCCATGGGCAGATGTCGTTTCTGGAATTATTCCTTTAAAAGGGACGTTAATACTAAAGCCATTGAAAAATAAATTAGATAAAAATATTTCTCTCAACCAGAAGAGTGCTTTAACTTTAATGTTGAAAAGTGACCTTTTAGGTAATGAAATTCGTCTACCGAAACCATTTAACAAAAAGAAGAATGAGAAAAGAGATCTAGCCTTAAAATTTCACTTTGACTCAAAATTGACGCGGATAGAAAGCACGGTAGGAGATGACTTTGTAACCGATCTTCGTTTTGATAGTGAAGGATTTACAAGAGGGTTAGCAAGTTTTGATACAACTACTGCTATGCCCTCTGGTAATGAGCTGCTAATTGCCGCATCACTTTCTGAAGTGGACGTCAAAGATTGGGCGCCATGGCTCAAACAATTTAGCGACCCAGCCTTGCTGGAGGAAAAATCATGGACTCCTATTCTTGATCTTAATTTTAAATCCTTTAAATTTTCTAATGTTGAATTCAAGGATTTTGAATCAAGAACTATATTTGGCGATGATGGTATTGAGATCAAATTCTCTAGTCACCTGGGTGATGGAGTTCTACTAATGCCGCAGCTTGCAGACGATTTCCCCCAACTAAATCTAACAAGATTGAGCATATCTGATGACTTATTAATTTCTCAGATAGAGGGGAGACGGTTAGATCCTCGAGAGTTCATAGATGCGGATATTGCCATTGATAGTATTAACGTAAGTGGGAAGTCTTGGGGAGATATTGCTTTCCAATTGAGATCTAGTTCATCGGGCGCAGCTTTTAGAAATATCCAAGGAGATATCTTTAGTTTAAAACCTGGACTAATGACTAATAAGGAAACTAGCTTTTTTTGGGGGTTCAATGGAGATCGATACACCAGTAGCATCAGAGGACCAGTAGGTATTGAAAACATGAGTGATTTTTTTCATCGTTTTGATATTGACCCGCCTATTGATAGCACTAATGGAAATATTAATTTTGACCTCACTTGGCAGGCCCTACCTTGGGAATTAACTAAAGATAATCTCACGGGTAATGTTGAGATTAACCTTAGCCAAGGAAATTTTTATACATCTCCAGGTGGTGGTAGTGCAGCGCTAAAATTAGTGAGTTTATTTAATTTTGCCAATTGGCTGCGAAGGCTACAGTTAGATTTCTCAGACGTTGTAGGCGAAAATCTTGCTTATAACAATCTGGTTGGGAAAGTTGAATTTGATAAAGGCGTTGCAAGTCTTTTTCAGCCTCTTCAGGTTGAAATGCCTTCAGGTAGAATGAGCCTCGCAGGTGATTTTAACTTATTAGCTGAATCAGCAAATGCTCAGGTGGTTGCAACACTTCCGGTAGCAACTAACTTACCTTGGGTCGTGGCAATTCTTGGTAATGTGCCCGCCGCAGCGGGTGTTTACCTCACTAGCAAACTAGTTAGTGAGCAAGTTGATCGGCTATCAAGTATTAGCTATCAAATCAATGGGCCATGGGATGACCTAGAGATATCAGTTGATGAAATCTTTGCAGGCCAACTGGACAACAAGTCAACTGACAAGAGCTCATCAAGAGATTTAATCAATAATTAACTATTCATGCAGAGTTTTGATGTAGTCAAATAGTTTTCTTTTAGCAGTTGGTGGTCTCTTTAACTCTGTTTCTCGATTAATTTGTCGTTGTAAGTTACGTAATTTTTGGCGGTCCGCTTTTGGATAAGTCTCCAAAAAAGCATTGATGGCGGAAGTTCCCTGATTAATTATTTTTACTTGCCATTGTTCTAACCGTTTTAAGCGTTGCTTATAGATTAAAGACTTTTGGTCCATTTCTGAAAATGTTCGTTGAATACCACTGGTATCGCTAACTCGCATTAGCTTCCCAATATACTGAAGGTGCCGTCGCTTAGCTTCGCGATTTTTCAGCTTTCGAGCCTCATAGATAGCGAGTTTAAGAGGTTCTGGCAGATCAAATTGTTGTAGCTTTCCCTCTGGCATTTTTACCAGTTCTTTGCCTAGTTCTTGTAGAGCATGGCTTTCTCTTTTTAATTGAGATTTGCTTGGCCCATCAAATTCTGATTCTTTCTTGATATCATTCATTAGATCAGGAACACCGCTGCTAGCCCAAGAAATGAAACGAAGCCGACAATATCAGTTATCGTCGTAAGAATGACCGAACCTGCCAGAGCAGGATCTACTTTAAGAGATTTAAGTGCTACCGGTAAAATAGTACCTGCAAGAGCTGCAGCCATTAAATTTATAGCCATGGCAAGACCCATTATTATCGCTATACGTCCATCCTGAAACCAGAGTGAGACCAAACTTCCCACTACAAGAGCATAAATTAACCCATTGACTGCGCCAACAGCAAATTCCTTACTCATTAACCAATTTAAATTGCTTTTTTCAACTTGCCCTAGCGCCATTCCTCTTATTACTACAGTTAGTGTTTGGCTACCGGCTACTCCTCCCATACTGGCGACTATTGGCATTAATATCGCCAGTACCACGAGTTGTTCTAAAGCCTCTTCAAATAAACTAATGGCAGATGATGCAAGAATAGCAGTAAAGAGATTTACTCCCAGCCAAGCAGCACGACGAGGAGCTGCACGGCCGATTGAAGAAAATGTGTCCTCGGTGTCGCTTAGACCTGCCATAGCTAGTAATGAGTGGTCGGCATCGTCTGTTATTACATCGACAACATCGTCAATCGTAATTCGGCCAAGCAGACGATTATTATGATCAATTACTGGCGCAGAAATTAAATCATATCGCTGAAAACGAGTTGCTACCTCAGAGTCAACAAGATCCACATTTATTGCTTTCACCTCAGTATTCATGAGATCACTAACCATTGTCGAAGGAGAAGATGTAAGCAATAGTCCAATAGGTAAATTCCCCATAAATGTGTCATTTCTACTCACAACGAACAAATTATCAGTCGTGTCAGGTATTTGTTTGAAGCGTCTTAAATAGCGAAGAACAACATCCACACTAATATCAGGTCTTATTGTAATTACTTCAGTGTCCATGAGACCGCCAGCCGTGTTCTCGTCAAAGATAAGAACTGTCTCAACTCGCTGCCGATCTTGAACCGACATTGCCTTCAATACTTCGGGAATGACCCGCTCTGGTAAATGCTGAAGAATATCTACAACATCATCAACATTTAGACCTTCGGTGAGAAGTGCTACTTCAGCACCATCCATTTTAGTAAGAAATTCAAATTGGATTTCATCTGATAAATCATGTAGAACGGCGCCTGAAATATCCTTATTGATTAGTCCCCAAAGGATATGGCGATATCGTGGTGGGGCAGTCTCTAATTGATGGGCAATATCGGGTGGGGACAGATTATTTAGATCAAACTTTATCTGGTCTAAAGTTTCAGAATTTATTGCGCTATCTAGCTGAGACAGTAAGTTGTCGCCTATAGTCATGCCCGGCCTTCTCAAAGAGATATTAGATCAAAGAAGTGACATCTTAACTTTGAACATGCTATTTCCAAAGGGAAAGCATTTAGTTACCACTATCTTTGAGTTTTTAGCAGCAAATATTGATTATTCATCCTCATCAAAAGAATTGACAAATAACTCTGTCACTGCAGTGCTAGCCTTTACCTCGTCAGCTCCATCGAATTCAAAGATAAGCTCTGTCCCTTCGCTTGCCGCGAGCAGCATTATGGAAATAATACTTTTTGCATCAACTATGGACTCTGCATTTCTAACAATAATGTTACATTGATATTGGTTTGAGATGCTTGCTAATTTAGTAGCAGCTCGAGCGTGAAGACCCCGCCTATTATTCACTACTAGTCTGGATTTAATCATAAAAACAACGAAATCTCTCGCTCAAGGTAATTCTTTGTGCACAATTTGCACAGATGGATGCTTCCCAGAGAAATGCTCATGAAGTCGATTAGCAATATACACTGATCGATGTTGACCCCCTGTACAACCAATGGAAATCGTTAAATAGCTTCGATTATTCGATTGGAACTTTGGTATCCATCGAGTCAAAAATCCAATTATATCTGCTAGCATTGAGGCAACATCCACCTGACTCTCCAAAAATTCAATAACATCTTGATCATTGCCAGTCTGAGTTCTCAAGTTCTGCTTCCAGTAAGGATTAGGCAAGCATCTAACATCAAAAATAAAATCAGAAGTATCGGGCAATCCGCATTTAAAGCCAAAAGACTCAAACAATATTGACATTAGTTCTTCACTTTCAGGAGCAACTGTATTTTTGACTAAATCTCTTAATTCGTGGAGTGATAATCCTGACGTATCTATTTTTCGATTAGAAATTTTCGCTATGGGAGCTAGTATTGTTTCCTCTAAATCAATAGCTTCAGCTAGCCCAGTAATTTTATTGCTAAGGGGATGTTTTCTGCGAGTCTCACTATATCTCCTAATTAAGTCACTGCGCCGAGCTTGCAAGAAAATTACGGTGACCTTAATGCCATCGGATTTTAGCCGTTGAAGGATCTCATTCAGTTGACTTAAATCTCCTATAACATTTCTTGCATCTATCCCAACAGCGAGTTGCGTCTTGTATGGATCAAGTTCGTCTGAAGCACTTTCTAGCAGTCGCATCTGCGTATTTTTTTCTGCCACTTCAGAGTTTATTTCTTCAATCAAATTGGGTAGGAGTTTTGCTGGGAGATTATCAATACAAGTGAAGCCAACGTCCTCTAAAATATTCAGAGCCGAAGTTTTACCTGAGCCAGAGCGACCACTGATAATTACTAATCTAAACATTAACTTTCACGCTCTAACAGCATTGCAGTGTCAAATAGATCTTTATCGCTTTGGCACTCGCGAAGAGATTGCCGAGAGGTTTTATTTTGCAATACTTCTGCTACTCGTGCCAAAGTTGCAAGATGCTCATCATTTCTTTCTTCAGGTACCACGAGAGCAAAAATAACATCCACGGGTTGATTATCGAACGCTTCGAAGTCAATAGGATTTTTTAGAGTTACCAAGGAGCCATAAATGCGCTTCACACCAAGTGCGCGACAGTGAGGTATTGCAATTCCATTGCCAATTGCTGTACTTCCAAGTTTTTCTCTTGAGAGAAACTTTTGAAACAAAGTTTCAGAATAGTCAGAATTGCCACTTAAATGATGACTAATCATAGTCGAGAGATTTTCTAGAACTCTTTTTTTACTTAGCCATGTGCAGCAATGACAGGTTAAGCTGGGGGAGAGTACATCAGTGATTTTCATTAAATAACTTAGTGACCTCGTTGCTTTTCTTTGTACTTAATAATTTGTCGATCCAATTTATCTGAGAGAGCATCTATAGCTGTATACATGTCAGGATGTTCAGCTACTGCAAAGAGCTCTCCACCACTTACATGGACTGTCGCTTCAACTTTTTGTCTTAGTTTTTCAACAGTTAAAATCACGCTAGTGCTTGTAATCTGTTCGTAGTGACGTTCGAGCTTTGATAGCTTAGTAGTTACATAATTTCTTATTGCTTGGGTAATATCTACGTGATGACCACTTATTGTTATTTGCATATCAGTTTCCTTTTATAAAATATTCTCAAACCTCTTTCTTTGACTAGAAGATGGAATTCCAAGGCTTTCGCGATATTTTGCTACCGTGCGCCTCGCTATAGGGATTCCTTGATCTTCAAGCAGTGCCATTAATTTGTTATCACTCAGTGGCTTTGACCGCTGTTCGCCAGCTATAAGATCCTTTAGGATAGCGCAAACAGCAGTTGATGAATACTCTCCAGCTGTCGAGGTTCCAACATGGCTTGAAAAAAAATACTTCAGTTCAAAAATTCCTATCGGTGTAGAAAGATACTTGGCCGTTGTCACTCTTGATATGGTCGATTCATGCAAATCTAACCTTGCCGCTACATCAGATAAAATCATTGGTTTCATCCCAATAGGACCAAGCTCTAAAAAATCTTGTTGCAACTCGATAATTGTTACTGCAACTCTCATAAGAGTTTCATTGCGACTTTCCAGACTTCTCAAGAACCATTTAGCTTCTGTAAGATTATCTTTTAAATATTGATTTTGATCACTGTTGTCAGAGCGTTTTATTAAATTTGAATAGACTTCATTAATTTTGAGTTTTGGAGCATTATTACTATTTAACCTTACCTCCCAACGACCAGATACCTTTTCGACGTAAACATCCGGGGCAATATAGTCTGGTTGAGTCATGTCTAGGTAATCACCCGGACGAGGATTAAGACTTTTGATAATTTTTAGAGCACCTTGCAATTCCTCTGGGTCATATTGAGTTTTTTTACATAATGCCAACAAGTCAATAGAGCCGATATCATTGATAAAGTTGGCTACTAGATTAATTGCTTGCTCAATATATTGGTTATCTGATTTTATTTGAAAAAGTTGTATTAGCAGACACTCTTGTATGCTTCTAGCAAAAACTCCTGGTGGATCGAACTGCTGAAGCCTATGAAGCACTGCTATTAATTCATCGTTCTCGATCGGATCATCAGCTTCGGCATTGCTATGATGAGAGAATGTATTCTCAATATCCTCAGGAATGAAACCAGATGCATCAATCGAATCAATAAAGATTTCAGCAAGAAGACGATCCCGCTCAGAAAATGGAGTTAAGTTAAGTTGCCATAGCAAGTGATCTTGAAGTGACTGGGTAACTTGATAGACTTGTTCCCAATCAAATTCTCCAGTCCCTGAGCTAGAAGACGCTGGTCCGCTTAAATTGCTGTCCCAATTTGCATCTACTGGAATGTCTGTTGTTGAGGTGGCTGTCCAATCTTGATCGAGCTCAGTTTCAGTAACTGAGGTATCTGTAGCATCGGCAGCAATCGTTTGAGCGCTACTCTCATCGTCAGAAAGATTTACGCTGATAATATCCTCTGTTTCTGAAGCACTATTGGAATCTTGATTATTCACAGATGAATTAGCTAAGTCCTCATCTATTTCCAAAAGAGGATTGCTGTAAAGTTGTTCAGTTATTTCTTGACTGAGCTCTAAGGTTGATAATTGAAGCAACTTGATCGCCTGCTGTAACTGAGGCGTCATTGTGAGTTGTTGGCCAATTTTTAACTGAAGACTTGGACGCATGCACCACGCTATCTGTAATATGCTCTAAGATGCAATTTTAGTGCCGAAAAGCTGCATTAGGCAATAAAAGAATTAACAGAAAAGCTGTTTTAAAGTGAAAAGTGGTCTCCAAGGTAAGTTTTTTTCACTTGGTCATTTTTAAGAATATAGCTTGGTATGCCTTCCGCGATTACACGACCTTCACCTACAATGTATGCACGCTCGCATATATCAAGGGTTTCTCTTACGTTGTGATCTGTTATGAGGATACCAATTCCTTTGTCCCTTAGTTGTCTGATGATATTTTTTATATCATTAACAGAAATAGGATCTACGCCAGCAAAAGGTTCATCTAATAAAATAAATTGAGGATTAGCAGCTAGAGTTCGGGCGATCTCCACTCTTCTTCTCTCTCCTCCGGAAAGACTCATCCCCTTGTTCTTTGCTAAATGAGAGATTTGAAATTCATCTAATAATTTCTCCAATGCCTCCTGCCTGTCTCTGCGATCCAGTTCTTTCCTTGTCTCTAATATCGCTAATATATTATCTTGTACACTTAATGCTCTAAAAATTGAGGGCTCTTGTGGAAGATAGCCCAACCCTTGCTGTGCCCGACCATGCATTGGTAGTGCGGTAACATCTTTATCATTAATGAGAATAACACCATCATCTGCTGATATTAGGCCGATAATCATATAGAAACAGGTGGTCTTGCCTGCTCCATTAGGTCCTAGTAGTCCAACAATCTCTCCCCGCTTCACTGAGAGTGAGACGTCTTTAACTGCTGATCTTCTAGAATAGGATTTCGCTAAATTGTGAGCTGAGAGTAATGAGATCATAAAATTTTCTCAACACTCTTTGATTTATCTTGTTCTAGGATTTTTTTGGATTTATTGACAGTATTATGGGTTAAAGGAGGGATCACTAATTGGATACGTTTCTGTTCTCCTTCAGTGTCTCCTTTTGCCCTCCACGTTCCCTGAGCTAGATCGTACACAATTGAGTCTCCTTTGATATAAGTGCCATTTCTCATCAAAGATGCATCACTTTTCAAGCTAATTGTTTCCTCAGAAAGGTGATACTCAATTTTCTCCGCTCTCGCAATGACAAGTCCGTCACCATTTGACGACTGCTGTTGATATGTTGCGGGGGAACCTCGGCACACGATACGACTCACGGTTTCATTCTGATAATAAATAATAACATTGGCTGCATCGATGAGAATACTCCCCTGACGTATGATAACGTTCCCACGATATTCAGTTTCTCCAGTGATTTCGTTCCGCGCTGCATAATCTGCATCCACTGATATTGACTTTTTCCTATCTTCTGGAGTGGCCAACGATAAAGTCGCATAGAAGACCAAAAGGATAATAAAAGCTCTAAATAGCATCATAGTTTGCTTTTAGTCTCTCAGAGACAGTAAACACCTCATTAATAAGGTCTGCTGTTAAGCTGTCCCCTGAAATGGAGGAATTCGACATTGATAGGGTAAATGGTCTACTTGTGGAAATTAACATATTTTTTGAGTCATAATTGAGTAGTTCAGACCGTATTTTGCTTTGATTTTTACTCCCAGTAATAACAGCATGCACGTCTCCATTTAGGGTAAAGAACGTGCCATCATCAGACAAAAAACCCCAATTTGCAGCGAAGGATGCTCTTTTGTTTTCTTCATTGCTGGCATCAATGATCGATAGGAATTTTGGCTCAGATAGCTTTAGTGCTGAGCTTCCAGAAAATACTTCCATTCTGGTCGAACTGAGAAGAAATAGCTCTCCACCACTCTCAGAGAACCGTCTACTAGTGACACCCGTCATGTAACTTTCAATACTGTCGGATGCAGTAGTTTTGGTTTTATCCACCGGTAGAAATGATTGCGGAGACGAATCCCAGACAATCAAGAACCAGCTTACAATTGCTAGCATTATTATAATGACAAAGGATTGACGAATCATTGGTAGGAGCTCACTGCGCGAGCCCATTTTCCTTGTGCGGTTAAGAGCATCTCAGCCAACTCACGCACTGCGCCGTTGCCACCTGCTTTGAGAGTTTGCCACTTAGCTACCTCAGCCACTGTTGAGCAAGCGTTTGCTACAGCAATGCCTAGACCGACTTTAGAAATTGCAGACAAATCTGGCAAATCATCCCCCATGAAAGCAACTTCCTCGAGGGATTCCTGCCTGGATTTAAGAAGTTCATCTAGCGCTATTAGTTTGTCGTCGCGGCCCTGAATAAGAAGATTTATTGACAACTCAGTAGCCCTTCTTTGCAGTAATTCAGATACTCGACCAGTAATTATTCCAACTTGAATTCCATGTTTTTGAAGTAGTTTGATACCAAGTCCATCTTGAATATTGAAGCCCTTTAGCTCTTCTCCATTGTTACCATAATGCAGTGTTCCGTCAGTCATTACGCCGTCGACGTCTAAAATAACGAGTTTAATTTTACTTGCAGCCTCTAAAATAGCTGTTGGAATTTTAGTCATTAGACAACTCCCGCCCTTAGAAGGTCATGTAGGTGAATAACCCCACAAACATTTTTATCATTATCCTCAACAACAAGCGTTGTTATGCATGAGGTTTCCATTTTAGCAAGAGCTTCTGCGGCTAAAACATCTGGAGATATAGTTTTCGGCTTGCTTGACATAACCTCTGAAATGTTAGCGACGTTAATATCGACATTGAGATCAACCAATCGACGCAGGTCACCATCTGTAAATATACCTACAAGCTTATTTTCATTTGAAATCACAGTCGTCATACCAAGCCCTTTTGCAGTCATTTCTAATAAAGCTTCTTGTAATGATCCATCGATAGACACGCTCGGGACTTGCTCAGATTTATGCATAATATCTTGAACTTTAATGAGTAATTTTCTTCCCAAAGCTCCACCTGGATGTGAAAATGCAAAGTCCTGTGCCGTAAAGCCTCGAGCCTCTAAAAGAGCTATGGAGAGAGCATCCCCCATTACAAGTGTTACTGTGGTGCTGGTTGTTGGCGCAAGATTTAATGGACACGCCTCCGATGATACCGAGACATCAAGATTAGACACAGACGCTTGCGCGATCTGAGACCTACTATTTCCAGTCATACTTATGAGAGGTATACCCAATCTAATGATGAGTGGCAATAGGGTGACGATTTCAGTTGTTGTACCAGAATTAGATATAGCGAGAACTACATCGTTCTTGGTAATCATGCCAAGATCACCGTGGTTAGCTTCGCCAGGATGAACAAAAAAAGCTGGAGTGCCGGTGCTTGCAAGGGTTGCAGCGATTTTGCTGCCAATATGTCCAGATTTCCCCATTCCAGTGACAATAACTCGTCCAGTACATCTAAGAATAATCTCACATGCAGAGACAAACGAATCACTGATGCGTGAAGACAATTGGCCTACTGCATTTGTTTCCATTTCTATTGTTCGAAGCCCTGACTGGATAAAGTCTGTCATCTTCCAACCTATTGAAGTTAATATAGTTTTTTGGAGTAGATTAAATTACTTAGTAGTATTACATAAGCCTTAGGCCATCGCCATCGACGGCCATAAAATAATGTAGTAACCACAGTAAGCGAGCAACAGAACGACTCCAAACATTCGTGAAATATTCGGACTCTTATTCTGTCGCTCAGCTTTAGCTAGCGAGATGAAAACAATCCCCACCATTAAAATTGTCATTCCTGCCAGAGCTGCGTAGTCCCTGGCAAACACACTGTTTGGAAGAGTCATAGGTGAAATCGCTCCTGCAGTTGTCATAACGAGTAGAATATTAAATAGATTTGAACCGAAAATGTTACCTAGTGCGATATCGTGATGACCTCTAAGAGCACTCATCACTGAGGCAGCTAGCTCAGGTAGGCTTGTTCCAATGGCAATAACTGTAAGCCCTATTATCAAATCACTTACATTGAAGTATGAGGCTATAGATTTAGCACCCCATACCGTGATCTCAGCACTCACTAAAAGCCCCAACAACCCGACTGTTAACCAGAAGACAGCCAATTTGATGTTAGTGATCTCTATTTCATCTGTCGTTGAAGGTTTTTTTGAAGTTTGATGATTCTTTTTAAATTTCACCATAAAAATCAAAATAGGTATCACTAGGATGCCGAGCATCACACTTTCAAAGCGGTCAAGTTGGCTATCGTAAAGGCATAATCCTGCAAGAGCAGTAACAACTAAGAGAATAGGGCTCTCTTCTCGAAGTAAGTATTGCTTAACTGGAATTGGAGCTACCAGAGCTGTAACACCAAGAACCAAGCCAATATTAGCGAGGTTGGAACCGATTGCATTTCCGACCGCCAAACCCCCTGAATCTTTTAAAGCAGCGTTTATGGAGACTATGATTTCGGGAGCTGAGGTACCTATCGAGACTACTGTAAGGCCTATCACTAACGATGAAATTCCAAAATTCTTAGCCACTCCAACGCTTCCATTAACGAACTTGTCAGCACCCCAAACCAGGCCAATCAAGCCGGCGATCAGGGCAACCATTGGGATATAAAGCTCAGACATCGCGTCTCCAGTTAAGGAAGTCATTATGTTTATTCAACTATTGATGAATGGTATAGTGGGGAGCTTTAAAAGTCAGTAGTCATTAGCGATAAACTTTAGGTCAACTAAAAAGTGGCCGAGATATGAAGGTTAATTAATAACTGGAAGGATGCAAGCATGAAAAGAGTTTTAACATTTCTTAACTCCCGAGTAATTTGGGCAGTTCTATGTTTAATTCTTTCAATGAGTGCAGTTGCTCAAGATATAAATTACGAGTCTGGAGCTAACCAAAATCCCTTCGATAATATTGATGAAATGACAAGAGAACTGTTGGTTATTATTGATCGCCATAAAGATAAATATCCTGACAGTGAAATGGAGTATTTTTCTGATTTAAACAATCTTATGACCGGTTTTGTAGATTTTAGTTTTGTCGCTAAGAAAGTTATGGGGAGATATGCAAGAGCGGCGGATTTTAACCAAAGAACACGATTTGTAGCGGCCTTTAGAAGAGGTCTTGTAGAGACTTATGGCCGTGGGCTAATGAGTTATGGAGATGAGCAAATTTTAATAGTGAACCGGCAACAATTATTGGAAGGTGAGCGGCGACTTTTGGTGAAGCAGGAAATTCGTGGGGAAGCGGCAGTCTATCCATTGCACTATCTTATGTATCGAAAGAAATCTACTGGTGAGTGGAATATCGTAAACGTCACCCTAAATGGAATTAATTTAAGCAAGACTTTTGCCAGCCAGTTTGCAAATGCCTCACGGAAATCATCAGGAAACATCGACCTTGTTATAGATAATTGGTTGTCTGGGGGATAGAGACGTTGTTGATAGTTGAGTTAAAGGAAATATTCCTATGGTGTCTGAAGAGTTAAAAGTCCTTCTAGAGAAAGAATTGCCTGGGTGCTACAGTCAGGTAGAGATTAAAGGCAGTCATTATAATATCCTAGTCGTGAGCGGCCTGTTTTATGGCAAAAGGGCTATTCAGCGACAACAGATGATATATGCAGTGCTGGAGGAATTTATTTCCTCGGGAGTTATTCATGCCATTAATATGAATCTATTTTCTGAGGAAGAATGGCGGCTCCAAGGCTAATATCTTTATTAATTTAGAAATTCCCTTCTGAATTTAAGTTTTTGATGATTATTACTGAGACTATCTGATGGATAAACTCGAGATTATAGGTGGCGAAGCGCTTCTAGGGGAGGTTTGGATATCTGGATCCAAAAATGCAGCCTTGCCTATTTTAGCTGCGTCATTGCTATGCGAAAACCTTGCTACTATTAACAATGTCCCTCATTTGCAGGATGTTACTACAACTATCGAGTTATTGGGTACGCTAGGTGTGGACTTGAGTATTAATGAAAATATGGGGGTAGAAATTAATAGCTCGACGGTCAAAAGCGTGACGGCACCATATGATTTAGTTAAAACGATGCGAGCCTCTATTTTGGTTTTGGGGCCATTGCTCTCCCGTTATGGTGAGGCGAGTGTCTCTTTTCCGGGTGGTTGTGCGATTGGAAGTCGTCCAGTCGATTTGCATCTCCGAGGTTTAGAGGCAATGGGTGCAAAAATTGATATTGATGGTGGCTATATCAAAGCATGTTGTAAGGGTCGATTAAGAGGAGCTAGAATTCTTTTGGAGTTAGTCTCGGTTGGCGCGACCGAAAATTTAATGATGGCGGCTACGTTAGCTGAAGGCACAACCATTATCGAAAATGCTGCCAGAGAACCTGAAATTGTAGATTTAGCAAATTGTTTGAAAAGTTGGGGTGCTGATATTTCAGGCGCAGGAACGAGCACTGTTGTTATCCATGGCGTAACTGCGCTCCTTGGAGGTGCATATAATGTAATGCCGGACAGGATTGAGACTGGAACCTTTTTGGCGGCAGCTGCAGCCACTAGAGGAAAGATCAAAGTTAAAAAAACTGATCCTCTACTTTTGGAGACTGTTTTAAGAAAACTGCAAGATGCAGGCGCTAGAATTAGTCTTGGTGATGACTGGATTGAACTGGATATGGAAGGTAAAAGGCCTAAAGCTGTTAGTTTAAAGACTGCCCCCTACCCTGGTTTTCCTACCGATATGCAGGCTCAATTAACCGTAGTAAATTCAGTGGCAGAGGGTTCAGGTGTTATTACTGAGACAATTTTTGAAAATCGATTAATGCAAGTCCAAGAATTGAATCGTATGGGAGCGAAGATCCTTATTGAAGGTAATTCGGCTATTGTCACCGGCGTAGAGACTTTAAAATCAGCGCAAGTTATGGCCTCAGACCTTAGAGCGTCCGCTGCACTTGTTATTGCTGGTATGGCGGCTAATGGGAAGACTGTGATTGATCGGATTTATCATATTGATCGTGGTTATGAGTGTATTGAAGAAAAACTTAGACAGTTGGGTGCCCAGATAAGGCGAATATCTGACTGAATGGTGACCTCTTAAATCTTAATAGTGAGTGTAGTTAATAACGATGGCGCAAATTACTTTGGCATTAACAAAAGGGCGTATTCTTAAGGAGACGCTGCCGCTTTTGGAGTTAGCGGGCATAGTGCCTGCTGAAGACATATTCTCTAGTCGAAAATTAGTTTTTTCAACTAATGAAAAGAATGTGCGTTTACTTTTATTGCGCGGGTCAGATGTGCCCACATATGTGCAGTATGGTGCAGCTGATATTGGAGTCACTGGAAAAGATTTGTTGTTGGAACATCAAGGTGGCGGCTATTATGAACCCCTTGATCTTGGAATAGCTAGGTGTAGATTAATGACCGCTGTTCCAGTGGGGCTGAGTTCTTCCCAAGGACGCCTTCGAGTGGCTACGAAGTATGTGAATATTGCGCGTCAATTCTATGCCCAAAAAGGTACTCAAGCTGATTTAATCAAGCTTTATGGAGCTATGGAGTTAGCCCCGATTTTAGACCTTGCAGATGAGATAGTGGATATTGTCGATACAGGCAATACATTAAAGGCTAATGGACTGCAATCCAGACACAAAATTGCCGATATAAGTGCAAGACTTATAGTCAACAAAGCAACAATGAAAACTAAATATTCTGATGTTCAGGCCATTGTTGATTCGCTCAGTCAGGTAGTGTCAGTATGAGTGATGTTGACAGCATTAAACTTTGTGATATTTCAGTAATTGATTCTGGAGAAGATGATTTTTCGGATAATTTAGAGGCTTTGTCTAAATGGACATCAACTTCTAACCCTGATGTGGAGAGAAAAGTAGCCGAGATTATGACAGGGGTGCGTGAGGGAGGGGATGGAGTACTTGTAGACTACACTAACCGCTTTGATCGCCGTGCTTGTGAAAATATTGATGAGCTAAATATCTGCAAGTCTCGGTTAACTGAGGCTTTAAGTACCATTGATCCTGCTGTTCGCAACGCGCTAGAGTCAGCGGCGAAAAGGATTCGCGATTATCATATTCATCAAAAACAAGAGTCCTGGCGATTCACTGATATTGATGGAACCATGCTAGGACAGAAAATAACTCCTCTAGATAGGGTTGGAATATATGTTCCTGGAGGAAAAGCCTGCTACCCCTCCTCGGTATTAATGAATGCCATTCCAGCAAGAGTAGCGGGTGTCCGTGAAGTCATTATGGTAGTGCCTGCGCCAGATGGTTTTCTAAGTCCCATAGTTTTGGCTGCAGCGGCAATCGCCGATGTTGATAAAGTTTTTACAGTTGGCGGTGCTCAGGCCATTGCCGCGCTTGCTTATGGAACTGATGCAATTAAAAAGGTCGACAAAATAGTTGGACCTGGAAATATTTATGTTGCAACAGCAAAGCGGCAGGTTTTTGGTTTGGTCGGTCTAGATATGATTGCGGGGCCAAGTGAAATTTTAGTTATTTGCGATGGAATGACTGACCCTGACTGGATTGCCATGGATCTTTTTTCTCAAGCTGAGCACGATGAGGATGCTCAGTCTATTCTTATTAGTTGGGATCATGATTTTATTGATGTTGTGCATCAA
This sequence comes from SAR92 bacterium MED-G29, assembly GCA_002457245.1. GTDB lineage: Bacteria > Pseudomonadota > Gammaproteobacteria > Pseudomonadales > Porticoccaceae > HTCC2207. Next base: position 37,034 of record NTJY01000001.1, read on the forward strand.
AGTATGAGCAGGCTGTTACCTGAAATGGAAAGAGAGGAGATTATAAGGAAATCATTGGCTAGGAAGGGTGCTCTTATCAAGGTACCCGATATGCTGTCAGCAGTTGAACTATCAAATCAGTTAGCACCTGAGCATCTTGAATTATCTGTAGAAAACCCCGACTTATTACTACCTAGCATCAAGAACGCTGGAGCTATATTTATGGGTCGCCACACTGCCGAGGCTATCGGAGATTACTGTGCAGGCCCGAACCATGTGTTGCCAACATCTGCCACTGCAAGATTTTCGTCACCCCTAGGAGTTTATGATTTTCAAAAACGTAGTTCGTTGATTCAGTGCTCTGAGCAAAGTGCCAGTGCCTTGGGAAAAATTGCATCAGTAATAGGTCGACAAGAATCTCTGACTGCGCATGCTCGGTCCGCAGAGTATCGGATAATAAAATAAATGGAAAAATATTGGAGTGATCTTGTTAAGCAACTAAGACCCTATGAGCCAGGTGAACAGCCATGGATGGATGGAGTTCTTAAGTTGAATACTAACGAAAACCCATTTGGGCCATCACCCAAAGTACTATCCGCTATTGAAGGTCAATTGGGAAATCAGTTAAGACTATACCCGCCACCTAATGCTGATTTGCTAAAGCAAGCCATCGCCGATTATTATGGCTTAAAAGACTCACAAATCTTTTTGGGTAACGGGTCAGATGAGATTTTGGCTCATGTGTTTAATGGACTTTTAAAAAAGGCGCTACCTCTTCTCTTCCCAGATATTACTTACAGTTTTTACCCAGTTTTTTGCCAGCTTTACGATATAGACTTTGAAGAGATCCCACTCAAAGACGATCTGTCTATTGATTTAACCGATTATGAGGTACCAAATGGCGGTATTATTTTTCCAAATCCCAATGCGCCCACAGGCAGATTGTTGGCGATTGGCGAAATAGAATATCTATTAAAAGCTAATCGACACTCAGTTGTAGTTATTGATGAAGCTTATATTGATTTTGGTGGGCAATCCTCAATTGGCTTACTGACTGATAATCCTAATTTAATAGTTACGCAAACTATGTCTAAGTCTCGATCGATGGCAGGTATGCGAATTGGTTTTGCGCTAGGCTCAGCGGACTTGATAGAGGGGTTAGAGAGGGTCAAAAATAGCTTTAACTCCTATCCTTTAGGGCATCTTCAAATCGCTGCGGGTATTTCTGCAATTGAGGACAGTGATCATTTTAAAGATACATGCCAGAGAGTCATCCATAACCGAGCAAAGTTAACTATTGACCTCGAAGAGCTGGGCTTTTCGGTGGTTCCTTCCGCTGGTAATTTTGTACTTGTCAGACATTTTAGGGCATCCGCGCTCAAAATTTATGGCCAGTTAAAAAATAATGGAATTCTTGTTAGGCATTTCAACAAACAGCGGCTGGATAATTTTCTTCGAATTACAGTCGGCACCACTGAACAAAATGATCAACTGGTTACAGCGTTAGCAACTATTTTACGCAGCTAGATCTTATTTATCCAAGCCTCTATCACCTGCGATGACAATGAATTCGATCACTTTATTTCTTCTGATCACTTTGAGCTTGACGGGTTGGCCTGGTGAAACATCAGTAATTTGTTTGACGCTCGTGGGTGGATCGGTAATAGGTAATCCATCTATCGTTATTATATAATCGCCATTCCTTAGACCGGACTTGGCGGCAGGGCCTGCGGTCGCAGTGTCTGTAACTTCAAAGGCTCTATTGAAATTAAATTTTTGGCTAAATTCTAGAGGAAGTGGGCGTAAATTAGCCTCAATACCCAACCATCCTCGAACTACACGGCCATGAGTCACCAAGTCTTGTAGAACTTCTTGAGCGATATCTGCAGGAATTGCAAAACTAATACCAGGAGCACCTTTGCTATGCAGTGTAGCTGTATTTATCCCTAACAATCTGCCATAAGCGTCCACTAAAGCTCCACCAGAGCTACCATCGCTAATATCGGCATCCGTTTGAAGGAAGTTCTCTAGGTCGCTTGTACCGAGACCACTCCGGCGTTTGGCGCTTATTATTCCCTGAGTCACCGACTGACCTATTCCTTGAGGATTGCCTATTGCAAGCACGACATCACCAATATTAGCTTCCGTAGGATTACCTAGTGAAATCGGCTTGAGATCTCCAATATTAATTTTCAAAAGAGCCAAATCCATTTCAATATCTACTCCGATACGTTTTGCCATCACTTCTCTTCCGTCATTAAGTAACACCAATATCTCGACGGCATTTGAGATAACATGAAAATTGGTCATTACTAAACCATCCGCTGACATTATTACGCCCGAACCCAGCGAGTCTCTGACTGATGTATCATAATTTGAGCGTTCTATTTTTTTAGTATAAATATTAACCACTGATGGAGCAGCTCTAGCAACAGCAGATGAGTATGAAGCTGGTTGCCCCCAGACCTGATCGAAATTGCTTTGATCAAGAGAAACTATTTCGGTTGATAAAGAATTTTTTGCTGTGCGAATCTCTGGGACGAGCCAAAGTAGTATTATCGCGACAAATAAACCTAGTACTGCCGGCTGGAACACAAATACAAAAAATGTTTTAAGAATTTTCACAAAATTTCCTTTCACCGATTATTTTTTACATCATCTTATTGCCGAAGTAAATTCGACAATCTGGGATTCGGTTTGTTAGCTCGACGGAAAATCAGCAAAATATTCCCCACAGCCTGAATTGACTCCGCATTTTGAGACCTACAAATTTGCTCACCCAGTATTTTTTTTGCTGCGCGATCTCCGGCTGAGAACTTAACCTTGATTAGTTCGTGGTCGCTGAGGGCCCGATCTATTTCCGCATTAACTGCATTTGTTAACCCCTTAGAGGCAATGATCACGACTGGTTTGAGTTTGTGCCCTATTCGTCTCAAATGTTTTTTATCTGTGGTAGATGTCATAATAATAGCCTTACTCGAGAACACTTAGTCTAACGAAAAGTAACCCATGACGAAATCTAAAAATCGCAGTTGGATCCAGAGACATGTTAAAGATCCTTATGTAAAGCAATCTCAAGTCGATGGCTTTAGATCACGAGCCAGTTATAAATTGCTAGAAATAGTAGAGAAGGATCGATTAATCCGATCAGGAATGACGGTCGTAGACTTAGGAAGTGCTCCTGGCGGCTGGTCCCAGGTAGCCTCCAGTCTGGTGGGACCCTCTGGAAGCGTTGTTGCTTTGGACATTTTACCCATGGATCCCGTGAGTGGCGTAGAATTTATCCAAGGAGATTTTACAGAAGATCCAACATGGGGACGATTACAGCAGCTAGTCAAAAACAATTCGGTTGACCTTGTAATTTCGGATATGGCCCCCAATTTAAGTGGTAGTCAAGAAATTGATCAACCGGCGATGATGCATTTGGCTGAGATGTCCCTTGATCTAGCCTTAAAATCCTTAGACGCCAAAGGTGTCTTCATATCGAAGCTGTTTCACGGCCAGGGATTTGATCGGTTTGTGCTTGAAGTAAGAAAGCTGTTTAATAAGGTTTCGATTGTAAAACCGAGGGCTTCTAGGCCTAAGTCAAAGGAAGTGTACATTGTGGCCTCGGGCCCAAAGCTAACTAAAGAGGATGAGTAAGTGAACGATCTGGCAAAAAATCTCATAGTATGGGTTATTCTGGCGGCCGTGCTGATGTCTGTATTTAATAGTTTCTCACCAGAGCCCGAGCAAAATACGATCGACTACTCCACTTTTTTGAATGAGGTACAAAACGATAGAGTCAATGAAGTCACTATCGCTGACCTCTTAATTTTTGGTGAACGTAATGACGGGTCGACGTTCAAGTCAGTGCGCCCAAATGTTCAAGATCCTAAGCTGATTGATGATTTGATGAATCACAATGTCAAAATTATTGGTAAAGAGCGAGAGGAGCCAAGCCTTTTCTCACAACTGCTTGTCGCAGCATTCCCTATTCTCCTCATTTTGGCGATTTTTGTGTTTTTTATGCGTCAAATGCAGGGTGGTGGCGGCAAAGGTGGACCGATGAGCTTTGGTAAGAGCAAAGCTAAGTTACTATCAGGTGATCAGATCAATACGACGTTTGCAGATGTAGCAGGGGTAGATGAGGCTAAGGAAGATGTGGCAGAACTTGTGGAATTCTTGAGCGATCCAAGCAAGTTTCAAAGATTAGGAGGTCGAATTCCAAAAGGAGTTTTGATGGTTGGGCCCCCAGGAACAGGCAAAACTCTTCTAGCGAAAGCTATAGCGGGTGAGGCTAAGGTGCCGTTTTTCTCAATATCTGGTTCCGATTTTGTTGAGATGTTCGTCGGTGTGGGAGCATCCCGAGTCAGAGATATGTTTGAGCAGGCAAAGAAACAAGCCCCTTGTATTATCTTTATTGATGAGATTGATGCAGTTGGACGTCACAGAGGAGGTGGTTATGGCGGAGGGAATGATGAGCGAGAGCAAACCTTAAATCAGCTTCTGGTTGAGATGGACGGCTTTGAAGGTAATGAAGGTGTAATCGTGATCGCTGCAACGAATCGTCCAGACGTCCTTGATAAAGCCCTCCTAAGGCCAGGCAGATTTGATAGGCAGGTTTACGTCAGCCTACCAGACATACGCGGGCGCGAACAAATTTTGAAAGTTCACTCCCGAAAAGTTCCATTAGACGATGCGATTAACCTTGGCATACTAGCGAGGGGTACGCCAGGGTTTTCCGGTGCAGACTTAGCTAATTTAGTCAATGAGGCCGCACTGTTTTCTGCTAGAGCAAATCGTAGGGTTGTCACGATGGAGGAGTTCGAAAAGGCTCGAGACAAAATTATGATGGGCGCGGAGAGACGCTCGATGGTTATGTCAGACAAAGAAAAAACCAATACGGCATACCATGAGGCCGGGCACGCAATTATAGGAAGGTTAGTGCCTGAACATGATCCCGTTCACAAAGTTACTATAATTCCTCGGGGAAGGGCGCTAGGTGTAACGCAATATCTCCCAGAGGAAGATCGGTACAGCATGAACAGGACGCAGCTCTTTAGCCAGCTTTGCAGTCTCTTTGGAGGGCGTATAGCAGAGGAGCTTATTGGTGGTTTTGATGGTGTAACAACAGGCGCTTCCAACGACATTGAGCGAGCTACTCAGATGGCTCGTAACATGGTAACCAAGTGGGGATTAAACGAAAAAATGGGGCCAATCCTTTATGGCGAAGATGATTCCCAAGCACCAGGGGGAGGGAACACTCATTATTCGGAAGATACTTCAAGGGAGATTGATCAAGAGGTAAAATTGATCCTTAACGAAGCTTATGCCAGAGCTATGGAGTTGCTGCAAGCCAACCGAGATATTTTAGAATCGATGAAAGATGCGTTAATGGAATATGAAACTATCGATGCGGATCAGGTTGATGATCTGATGAGTAGGAAGAAAGTTAGGCCCCCGAAAGATTGGGATTCAAATGATTATGACAGCCCCTCTGACGGTGGCAAGTCCTCAAAAGATACATCTGGTGCTGATGGCACACCCTTAGGTGATCCAGTAGAAGGTGTCTAGACATTATATCTGTGTTACAAACCCTGAGTATCCTCGCGGCCTCAGGGTTTTTTGGTTTAAGAGAGAGTTAATTTGACTGTGTTTTCGTTAAGCTGTGGACAAAAAACTCTCGATCTTTCCAAGCCAGCGATCATGGGAATTGTAAACGTCACGCCCGATTCATTTTCTGACGGTGGAAGGCTGTACACAAACTCTCAAGTAGATATAAGCAAAACTCTGCGAACAGTAGAAAATATGTTGTTAGAGGGAGCTGATATTATTGATATTGGTGGAGAGTCCACTCGTCCGGGTGCCGCCGAAGTTACTAATCAGCAAGAATTAGATCGCGTAATACCAGTTCTGGATGCCGTCATTGCTCGCTTTGATACCATTGTTTCCATAGATACTAGCACTTCGACAGTAATTAAGGAGGCTGCTGACCGTGGTGCGAGTTTGATTAATGATGTTCGCGCTCTTAGTCGTGATGGGGCACTTAAAGCTGCTGTCGATTCGCAATTACCGGTTTGCTTAATGCATATGCAGAATCAGCCAAAAATTATGCAGAGTGCTCCCACTTATTTTGATGTGGTAAACGAAGTTTTTGAATTTTTGATGCTGAGAAAGCAACGCTGCCTAGAAGCTGGTATCGAATCCTCAAAAATTATTCTCGACCCTGGATTTGGCTTTGGCAAGACCTTGGCTCATAATCTTACCTTGTTCAATGCCATAGAAAAATTCACTGACACAGGGCATCCAATTCTTGTTGGAGTTTCAAGAAAATCCATGATTGGACAGATTCTTGGTTTGGAAAATACTGAGAATCGCGTCATAGGAAGTGTCGCCTTGGCTCTGATGGCAGCTCAGAGGGGAGCGAAGATTCTGAGAGTGCATGATGTGCTGGAAACGCGGCAAGCAATTGATATGTGGCAATCGACACATTTTTAAGGATGAATATTAAGCAATGAAAAGAAAATATTTTGGAACTGATGGAATTCGCGGCACGGTGGGAGAGCATCCTATTACTGCAGACTTTATGCTGAAGCTTGGGTATGCGGCGGGTAAAGTTTTAACTAAAAACACTAAAGTTAAGAGGCGTGTTTTAATCGGAAAAGATACTCGTGTTTCGGGTTACATGTTCGAGTCGGCGCTGGAGGCTGGATTAATTGCTGCTGGTGTTAACGTTGATATGCTTGGTCCTATGCCGACGCCTGCCATCGCCTATTTGACTCGTGCATTCAGGGCCTCGGCAGGCATCGTTATTAGTGCATCTCATAACCCTGTTGGAGATAACGGCATTAAATTTTTCTCATCCAATGGTTACAAGCTAGAGGATGCGACTGAATTAGAGATCGAATCTCTAATTGATAAGCCCTTAATTACTAATGATTCATTTAACCTAGGAAAGGCCAGAAGGATTAGTGATGCTACAGGTCGTTACGTTGAATTTTGCAAAGGATCTTTGCCATCTAAATTCAGCTTAGCGGGATTAAAAATTGTTATCGATTGTGCCAATGGAGCCGTCTATAACGCAGCGCCTAAAGTTTTTAAAGAGTTAGGTGCTGATGTTATTTCTCTAGCTGTCGAACCAAATGGTTTTAACATAAATGATGAATGCGGATCTACCCACATGGGTAAGCTTTGTGCGAGAGTCATTGAGGAAGAGGCAGACTTTGGCATCGCCTTTGATGGTGATGGGGACAGGGTGTTGTTTGCTGATGCTCAAGGTGAGATTGTTGATGGCGATGAGTTAATCTTTATTATTGCACGGCATCGTCATGAATCAGAGCAAGGATGTAATGGGGTTGCTGGCACGTTGATGAGTAATTTGGGGTTGGAGTTGGCCCTCAAAGATCTAGGAATTCCTTTTGAAAGAACTAGTGTCGGAGATCGTTACGTTGTTGAGGCTTTAAAAAACAATGGTTGGAGTCTCGGAGGTGAAGGATCTGGCCATGTGCTCTGTAGTGACTTAAATACCACGGGAGACGGTATTGTTGCCGCATTGCAAGTAGTAAAAGCAATATCCCATAGCGGTATCACCCTTTGTAAATTAAAAAAGCAAATGCGAAAATTCCCACAAGTTATGATAAATGTTCGTTTATCAAAAAAGGTAGATATTAGTGATAATGAGGCGATTAATAAATCAGTGTATGCCGCGGAGGAGGTACTCTCTGGCCGAGGAAGAGTGCTCCTTAGGCCGTCAGGTACAGAACCGATAATAAGAGTAATGGTAGAAGGTGATAATCAAGAGTTAGTTGAGCAGCAGGTTAAGATTATTGCTGGTGTTGTCGAAGAGCAGGTAGGTTAAAGAAATTTAGTGAATGTAAAGTGGTTTCCCAGTTGTAAAAAGCGTTCTTGTCGGGTAGGATCTGCGACCTTTTGCAAAGTACTTCCATTTGGAGTTTGAGAGATAATGAAACCTCTCCTCGCTGGAAATTGGAAAATGCACGGGTTGTCCGGCAGTGCGAAAGTATTGGCACGTCGCTTGGCGGAATTAGATCTCACCTCTATGGACATTGATGTAGTGGTGTTTCCCCCGAATGTGCATGCGCGTATTGTCTTCGATGAGATTGCTAAGAGTGATCTTGGATTAGGCGCGCAAAACATGTCTGAACATGCATCGGGTGCCTTCACTGGTGAGATTTCTGGCGAGATGTTGCGTGAAGTGGGCTGTGACTATGTACTGGTAGGTCACTCGGAGAGACGTTCATTGTTTTCTGAATCGTCGGATTTGGTTGCAGAAAAATTTAGATCAGCTCAGAGTAGCCGAATGACTCCAATCCTTTGTGTGGGAGAGTCATTGGAGCAGCGACAACAAGGTATGACCTCAAAGGTTATAGACGAGCAAATCGATGCAGTGCTGAATTTAGTCGGGCCTTCTGATCTATGTAGAGGCGTAATCGCTTATGAACCACTTTGGGCGATAGGCACGGGTAAAGTTGCAAGCCCAATGCAGGCTCAGAAGGTTCATGCTGAGATTAGGGCTAAGTTAGGTGGAGAAGGCTCAGGAACAAGATTGTTATACGGTGGTAGTTTAACCTCAAAAAATGCAGCTGGACTTTTCGCAGAACCAGATATAGATGGTGGGTTGGTCGGTGGTGCTTCTCTCGATGGAGAAGAATTTATAAAAATTGCACGTTTATTAGCATAGAAGGTATTTAAAAATCATGGAAAAGTTTATTTTAATCTTTCATTTTTTAGTGGCAGTGGCACTGATCGGTCTCGTACTGATTCAACAAGGTAAGGGTGCAGAGGCTGGGGCATCCTTCGGTGCTGGAGCGTCACAAACTGTGTTTGGAAGTGCGGGCGGATGGAATTTCTTCAGCAAAGCAACTACCGTTTTGGCAACTATTTTCTTTGCTACGAGTTTAAGTTTAGCTATTACCGCGAAAAATAAAACTGTTATAGATGATTTTGCGGTTCCCCAAATTGAGAGTTTACAATCTGAATTGCCTTTGGAGTCAGATTTACCCTCCCTATCTACTGATGATGGAGTGTCCTACTCTGATCAGTCTGATATCCCCCAGTAAAATTTAGAATTCAGAGGTTCATTGAAGTTAAGTTGCGGATGTGGCGGAATTGGTAGACGCGCTATCTTGAGGGGGTAGTAACTTAGGTTGTGGGGGTTCAAGTCCCCCCATCCGCACCACTTAAACTTTAAATTTTACGAATTAAAAAATACATCGTAATTATTAATCATCATCCTTCTCAAAACCCTAGTTTTATCCTAACATTAAAAAATATCCAGCATTGTAGGTAGTGTGTAAAGTAATTGGTGCCAGAATATGGTTTACACGCTCCTGAATATAGCCGAACGTGATTGATGGTATGACAACTGCGAGTGCCCAAAGTGGTGGATGGCTAATAAAGTGCAAGGAAACAAACAATGCACTAGTAATTAGATTAGCTTGAGAAATAATTAACCAGTTCTTAGAAAACTGTTTGGCTATAGTTGGTTGGATTAATCCTCTAAATAAAATCTCTTCCAAAATTGGGTAAAGTAAAATTAAAGTGAAAAATAACTTTAGGTCCTCTATCTGTTGAAATCCGTTATAAATATATAGCAATAGCCAAAAGGGTATAGGAATTAAAACTAGACTTATAAAAACATAATCTTTGTAGAAATTTTTTACTGCCAATAGACTGGTACTCTAGAAATAGTTAATAAGTTCGGTGCCTGCATAAAAGAGGCATCGGGCTATACAGTATAACCTACTTAGAATTTTCACAATTAGCCTCTGGTTTAAACCCAAGTGCTTATTGCAAATGCTTTTGATACAGTTAACAAAAAAAATAATTTGATTGTTTAAGGGCTAAACAATGCTAGGTAAAATTATCGGTGGCTACATTGGCTTTATTGTTTCCGGAGGTTTTTTTGGTTTAATTTTAGGAGTCTACTTAGGGCATCAAATTGATGTAGCTCGGTCGAAACCTATTACTGGAGGTCAACAACAGCGTGTAAGTAATTCTTTCTTTATAACCGTATTTAGCCTGTTAGGCCATATTGCTAAAGCAGATGGGCGTATTTCAAGTGATGAAATAGCACAATCTGAGACTCTGATGAATAAAATGGGTCTTGATGCTAGCAGCAGGAAGAGGGCAATAGATTTATTCAAAGATGGTGCAAAGAGTGGCTTCTCGATAGATCAGACCATGCAGGACTTCATGGAAGCGTGTGGAAGATACAATAACCTGAAGCAGCAGTTACTCAACTACCTTATTTCTTTGGCAATGGCTGATGGAAATTTGCATTTCTCCGAACAGAATGTATTGGAGAGAGTTGCCCATCATTTGGGATTCAATGCGAGGCAGTTCAAACAATTTATTGAGATGATCAAAGCCCAATCACAATTTGGGGGTTCATCGTCAGGTTCGAGGCAAGCTAAGCCATCAAAATATGAAATAACGGATGCTTACCGCGCCTTAGGGGTAAGTGCTGATGATTCAGATAGTCAAATCAAAAGAGCTTACCGTAAATTAATAAGTCAAAATCATCCTGATAAATTGATTGGACAAGGGATGCCCAAAGAAATGGTCAATTTGGCAACCGAAAAGACTCAAGAGATACAGGCAGCATACGAATTAATAGCCGCACATCGGAATTCATAGGGGCAGTAAATATTCGTAAATTACACTTGAAGCTAACAGTGCTTTATTCATTAGGATGTTTAATGGCTTGTTGACCTGATGCTAACGCCTACCTATAATGCACGTCCTCCGGTGGAGGGTGGTTAAAGTTGTTCGACCACGGTGTCGGTGCGGGATGGAGCAGTCTGGTAGCTCGTCGGGCTCATAACCCGAAGGTCGTTGGTTCAAATCCAGCTCCCGCTACCAATTTAGATATTAGGCACTAAAATTATGTGCGCCGCTTACATTTTGTATTGAGCGTATAAGGACGTAGAAAAAGGGAAGTCCGTTGATAAGTTGGACACTTTCTACGAGAACATTGCATCTGGTCTGATGCAGAATCGAGGAGCCCCACTATGGGGCTTTTCTTTAGAATAGCGTAAATGGGCCCAGGCCCATTTTTTGTTGGGAGATTTAAATGGCTGTGCTTGACAGTAAGATTAGTCAATTACTTGAACCAGCAATCGAGGCATTAGGATATGAGCTCTGGGGAATTGATCTCCAGATGGGATCTAGAGTTAAGCTTTTGAGGATCTACATCGATAGAAGCGAAGATCTGGTAGGTATTGATGACTGTGAGCGTGTAAGTCGTCAAGCAAGCAGTATTTTAGACGTAGAGGAAGCCATAAATGGTGAGTATGTTTTAGAGGTTTCATCACCAGGAATGGATCGCCCACTTTATGGGCTTGGCCAATATGAAAAGTATATTGGAGAAGATATTTCGCTTAAACTTCGTTTTCCCTATCAGGGGCAACGTAATTTTAAGGGCCGGCTAGCAGGGATTGACGGTGATGAAATAATTTTGGTGGTTGCAGATCATGAGTATTTGTTTCCTGTTGAGGGTATAGAGAGGGCTAACGTGATTCCTCAGTTTTGAGGCATGTGGAGTTAATAAATGAGTAAAGAAATTTTAATGGTGGCCGAGGCCGTTTCTAATGAAAAAGGCGTCGATCAAGAAATAATTTTCGAGGCTATTGAGCAAGCATTGGCAACGGCGACCAAGAAGCGCTATGACGAAGGAGCAAATATTCGAGTAGTGATCGATAGAGAGACAGGAGACTATGAATCTTTTCGCTGGTGGGATGTGGTTGCGGATGATGTATTAGCGGAGCTAGGAACGCAATTTACTACTGAAGAGGCAATTGAAAAGGATGCTACTTTAACAGTAGGAGATGTTTTTGAAGAAACAGTTGAGAATATTGCTTTTGGAAGAATCGCAGCTCAAACCGCTAAGCAAGTAATTGTTCAAAGGGTAAAGGATGCTGAGAGAGAAATCATTGTTAACCGATTTAAGCATCGGGTAGGAGAATTACTTAATGGAACTGTTAAGAAGGTTACTAGGGATCATATTGTTGTTGATTTTGGTGACAATGCCGAGGGTTTATTACCGCGAGAGGAGCTCGTTGGAAGAGAAATTTTCCGCATAAATGATCGTACTCGAGTTATTTTACTTGGAATAAGAGAGGAGACAAGAGGTCCTCAACTTCTAGTTTCTCGCGCGACTTCCGATATGCTGGTGCAATTATTCCAAATAGAAGTGCCAGAAATTTCCGAGGGTATAATCGAAATTAAAGGTGCTGCCAGAGATCCAGGACAGAGAGCTAAAATTGCTGTTAAAAGTAAAGATGCCAGAATTGATCCTGTTGGAGCTTGCGTAGGAATGCGTGGTGCGCGTGTGCAGGCAGTTTCAAATGATTTAGATGATGAACGAGTCGATATTATTCTATGGGATGATAATCCGGCTCAGCTTGTGATTAATGCAATGGCACCTGCTGAGGTTGAATCTCTTATCGTGGATGAAGATACCCATTCAATGGATGTTGCTGTGAATGCTGACAACCTTGCTCAGGCGATTGGTAAGGGAGGGCAAAACGTGCGACTCGCCTCTGAGCTTACAGGCTGGGTTATTAATGTGATGACTGTAGAAGATGCAAGAGAGAAGCAAGAAGCTGAATCTTCCAACTTTGTCGAAAGCTTGATGGAAGCTCTCGATGTTGATGAGGATGTAGCTTTAGTTCTTGTGGAGGAGGGCTTCACTAGTATTGAAGAAGTCGCTTATGTGCCACTAGAAGAGATGAGTGCGATTGAAGGATTTGACGAAGATATCGCAGAGGAACTCCGCGCTCGTGCAAAGGACGCCCTTTTGACACGAGCTCTAGCGAGCGAAGAGGAACTTTCTAATACTGAGCCAGCGGACGATTTGCTCGAGATGGACGGTATGGATAAGGCATTAGCGTATAAGCTTGCTGCAAAAAACATAATAACGATGGAAGACCTTGCTGAACAAGCAGTGGATGATCTATTGGATATCGATGAGATAAATGAAGAAAGAGCGGCAGCTCTAATTATGACTGCCCGCGCGCCTTGGTTCGCTGAAGAGAGCGAATAATTAATCGGGTCGTACACAGAGGATAATCGATGGCTGAAGTTACTGTAACTGAATTAGCAAAAACTGTTGGAGCGTCTGTTGATCGTTTGCTCATGCAAATGAAGGACGCAGGTCTTTCCCACGAATCAGTGGATGCAAGTGTTTCAGATGAAGAGAAGCAGATTCTTCTAACCTATCTGAAAGGGCTGCATGGAGAGAGTTCGGGAGAGCCAAAGAAAATAACTTTACGAAGAAAAACGCTCAGCACACTGAGATCTAGTAATCGAAAGACGGTTAATATTGAAGTTCGTAAAAAAAGAACCTATGTAAAAAGAAGTGACGAAGAATTGCAGGCTCAAGCGGAACTTGAGACTGAAGCCAAGGCCAGAGAGGAGGCAGAGGCCGCAACTCGGGCGGCTAAATTACTGAATCAAGAGCCTCTAAAAAGTTCAGGTACAGATGATATTGAAGATAAACGTGTGGCGGCTGTAGCCGGACGTAGGAAAGCTGTGGAGGAGGCTCAGGAAGCTGAAAGGAAAGAGGCCCAAGAAAAGCTACAAGAAGAGGCGCGTAAAGCAGCCGAGGCAGTATCGGCTCTCGAAAGTGAAGAGGCCAAAAAGGCAGGTAAAACCACAAAGTATGTCGCTGCGCCTCAGAATGATCCTGTGCAAGAGAAAGGTCGAAAGCATGGCAAGCCGGTAGTAGATGATGAAGAGAAACAAGCAAAACGAGCTAAAAAGACTCTAAGTAAATCGGGCAAAAAGAAGCCTATCCTTCAACTTGACGATAGAGAAGAAAATTCAACTAAAACTCGTCTGAAATCCTCAGGTGTAATCCTAAAGATAGATAATAAGCACACTTTTAAGAAGCCAGTCGAGAAAAAAGTTTTGGAAGTCGCTATTCCTGCCGAGTTAACTATAGGTGATCTTGCCAGTAAAATGTTACTCAAATCTGGCGTAGTAATAAAAGAATTGATGAAACTAGGTGTCATGGCTAATGTTAATGAGATCATTGACCAAGAGACAGCGTTTTTGGTTGTTGAAGAGCTTGGGCATAATCCTGTCAGTGCAGTCAATGAATCAGTTGAGGATGAGCTAACTAGGTCATTTGAGGATCTTGAAAATAATATAGAGGGTGAGGTAAGGGCGCCAATTGTAACTGTGATGGGTCATGTTGATCATGGTAAAACTTCATTACTGGATAGAATCAAAAAGACTCATGTCGCGTCCGGAGAAGCGGGAGGTATCACCCAGCATATTGGAGCTTATCATGTAGACACCCCCAATGGCATGGTCACTTTTTTGGATACTCCTGGACATGCTGCGTTTACTGCGATGCGTGCAAGGGGTGCCAAAGCTACGGATGTCGTTATTTTAGTAGTTGCAGCGGATGATGGAGTGATGCCTCAAACTGAGGAAGCTGTTCAACATGCCCGCGCCGCTGGTGTGCCGCTTGTTGTTGCAATAAATAAAATGGATAAAGAGGGAGCTGACCCAGAAAAAGTTACCAGCGAGTTGGGCGCGAAAGATGTTATTCCCGAAGAATGGGGAGGAGATACTCAATTTGTTAAAGTCTCTGCTGAGACCGGTGAAGGAATTGCCGAGTTATTAGAAGCCGTAGTTCTGCAGGCTGAGCTTTTGGAGCTCAAGGCTCCGGTAGATGTTCCTGCGAGAGGTGTTATTGTCGAGGCTCGGGTAGATAAAGGGCGCGGAGTAGTTGCTACAGCATTGATCCAGCAAGGAACTTTGTATAAAGGCGATTTTATGTTGGCTGGAGAAAGCGTTGGTAAGATAAGAGCGATGACCGACGAAATGAAGAAACCTATCGGAGAGGCTGGTCCATCTATTCCCGTTGAGATCCTAGGTCTTGATGAGGCGCCAAATGCTGGAGATGAATTCTTTGTTGTTGATGATGAGCGCAAAGCAAAAGAGATCGCAGAATTACGTGGGGCAAATACTCGACAAGAGCGCATGTCTCGTCAGCAAGCTGCGAAGCTTGAAAATATGTTCACAGATATGGGTAGCTCTCAGGTCAATAAACTTAACCTGATTGTTAAAACTGATGTACGAGGCTCACTAGAGGCAATTATTAGTGCTTTACATGACTTTGGTAATGATGAAGTAGCGGTAGATATTGTGTCGTCAGGAGTTGGTGGTATAACGGAGTCTGATATTAATTTGGCTATCACAACAGGAGCAATCGTCCTAGGGTTTAATGTTCGAGCAGGAGGAACTGCAAAGGCCTTGGCGGAGAAGGAAAACATCGAACTACGTTATTACAGCATCATCTATAACCTCTTAGATGAAGTTAAGTTAGCACTTACAGGTATGCTCGCTCCAGAAACTCGAGAAGACATAGTGGGCATCGCTGAGGTAAGGGATGTTTTCAGATCTCCGAAATTTGGAGCAATAGCAGGATGCATGGTCATTGAAGGTTCAGTTTTCAGAAACAAACCTATCCGTGTTTTAAGAGATGATGTAGTTATCTATGAGGGAGAACTTGAGTCTTTACGCCGCTTCAAAGATGAAGCAAGTGATGTCCGAAATGGTATGGAGTGCGGCATTGGCGTTAAAGACTACAATGATGTCAAAACGGGAGATTTAATTGAAGTATACGATATCACAGAAGTGAAACGTTCTCTTTAATGAGCTTTAGCCGTTCTCCAATAACACCATGATCGCTCAAGAATACATATATGCCTAGAGAATTTACACGTGCAGAACGGGTTTCAGATGCTATTCAACAGGAGGTATCTGTCCTAATCTGCGACTCTATTCGAGATCCTCGAGTAGGGATGGTTAGTGTGACTGACGTGGAAGTCAGTCGGGATTTGGCATACGCGAAGGTTCATGTAACTTTTGTTGGAGAAAAATCCGAGGAAGAAATTAAAGGGGCTATCAGGGCTCTTAATGGAGCAGCGGGCTATCTACGGAAATTATTGGCTTCGAGTATTAAGATGCGAAAAACACCCCAGTTGACTTTTTTGTTTGATGAGAGTGGTCGTAGGGGGCAGCAACTCTCTGCTCTAATAGATTATGCAGTATCATCTGAGAAAAATCGGGGTAACATTGCAAATGATGATTCAGTAGACTCCAAAGGAAACTAAATTTGGGTCGGAGAAGGAACAGTGGTCGAAACGTAAATGGTATTCTTTTATTAGATAAGCCCGCCGGAATATCATCAAATCATGCTCTTCAGCGAGTCAAATCTTTATACCATGCAAGCAAAGCTGGACACACAGGTAGCCTTGATCCCCTCGCAACAGGTGTACTCCCAATATGTTTGGGAGAGGCAACAAAATTTAGCCAATTCTTACTAGATTCAGATAAACGCTATGTAAGTACTTTTATTCTGGGAGTTGCTACTGATACTGGCGACAGTGATGGCGAGGTGCTTGATGTAAAGGATGCCTCCAATATAACTGAGGGGCAAGTTGAACTTGCAATTGAAGGCTTCAAGGGAGACATTAAACAAGTACCATCTATGTATTCTGCCCTAAAGCATAATGGACAACCGCTCCATAGATTGGCTAGAAAAGGCATTACTATCGATAGAGAGCCCAGAGATATTACAGTTTTTCAATATCAGGTCTTAGATTTTAGATCTGGTTCCAAAGCTGAGTTAGATGTTGAGGTCCATGTTAGTAAAGGAACTTACGTTAGAAGCTTGGCTGAGGATCTGGGAGCCATTATCGGCTGTGGTGCTCATGTAGGCTCATTACGTCGTCATCTAGCCGGCCCTTTTAATGATAGCCAGTGCGTCACTTTAGAGGATCTGAGCAGACTGCGGGAGAATGACCCTTCAAATCTTGATGGTTTATTAAAGCCCATGGATATCGCGGTCGCAGACTTTATGGCAGTAGAATTATCATCTAATGTCTCTGAATATTTTCAGTTAGGGCAAGCAGTAATGTCAAATCAAGCCTTTCGTAATGGTCAAGAAGGAGATATAGTGCGCGTCTTTCGACAAGATGGCAGTTTTTTGGGAATTGGTGAGGTGACTAGAGACGGTCAAGTAGCTCCAAAAAGACTTGTAGTAGGGGTCACGTGACTTGTTCATCCACTAGCGAAAATAATATTTAGCACTTCGTAAATAAACTTTTGAAAAGTTGTTTAGGATTTAGAATTCAGTTTTAGGATGTCTGTAAATATGCGCGGGCAAACCTGATTTTTTTAACACGCATATTGGAGTATTAAATCATGGCACTAAGTGCAGAAGAAAAAGCCGCAATCGTGGCAGAGCATGCTACCTGCGAAAATGATACAGGTTCCCCTGAAGTACAGGTAGCTTTGCTAACCGTAAACATAAATAAGCTTCAAAGCCATTTTGGCGATCATAAGAAAGACCACCATTCTCGAAGGGGCCTTATTAGAATGGTTAATCAGCGTCGTAAATTACTTGACTATTTAAAGAGCAAGAATATCGAACGATATGGTCAGTTGATTAAAAAGCTTGGTTTACGCCGATAGGTATTTGTACTGAGGCCCCTCTTAGGGGCTGAATTTATTATGAATACATAACACAAATGGTCCACTTTGATTATCTGAGTTAATGCTGATCGAGTTACTTATAACGATCTGACTAGGTCGTTATAAGTAACCCGAGCAGCCAACCTTCAGAAATTTTTAGGGACGCTATAAGGTAAAATTAAAAAGGTAAAATTATGAATCCTTTAATAAAAAAGTTTAAATATGGTAATCATACCGTCACGTTGGAAACTGGTCGAATTGCTCGGCAGGCAACCGGTGCAGTTTTGTGCTCTATTGACGATACGGCGGTTTTATGTACCGTAGTTGGAGCTAGGGAAGCGAAAGCGGGAATGGATTTTTTCCCTCTAGGAGTCCACTACATTGAGAAGGCTTACGCTGCTGGAAAAATACCTGGTGGATTCTTCAAGCGTGAAGGTCGACCTAACGAAAAAGAAACCCTAACCTCACGTTTGATTGATCGTCCAATTAGGCCATTATTTCCTAATGGATTTAAAAATGAGGTTCAAGTTGTGTGCACCGTTGTATCTGCTGAAAAAAATATAGATCCAGACATTGCAGCTATGATTGGCACATCAGCAGCACTTTCTATATCAGGCATTCCATTCAACGGTCCAATCGGCGGCGCGCGAGTTGGTTATTCGGAAGATTCTGGATATTTATTGAACCCCACCTACAGTGAGCTAGTGGATTCAGCTCTAGATATGGTCGTAGCTGGAACTAAAGATGCTGTCCTTATGGTTGAATCAGAAGCAAATGAGTTATCTGAAGATATTATGTTAGGTGGAGTTTTGTTCGCGCATCAGGAAATGCAGTCAGTGATTAATGTTATTGAGCAACTGGCAGATGAAGCTGGCAAGCCTCAATGGGATTGGCAGGGTGAAACAGAAAATACTGAGCTTAAAAATGCTTTGGAAAATCTGGTTGGAGCTGACGTTGATGCAGCTTATCAGGTCGTTGAAAAACAAGACCGAGTCGCTAGTGTTAACGATTTACGTGATCGAGCTTTCGATGCTCTCGTTTCAGATGACGGCGTAACTGAAGAAGATGTCAAAGATGCGTTTAAGAAACTTGAAAAGAAGGTTGTCAGAGGTAGGATTATTCGTGGAGAACCACGAATTGATGGACGAGATACAAAGACGGTGCGTGGTATTAATGTTGAGGTAGGTATTCTGCCAAAGGTTCACGGATCTTCATTATTTACTCGAGGCGAAACACAAGCCGTTGTTGCAGCAACATTGGGCTCAACCCGCGATGCTCAGATGATTGATGCATTAGAGGGCCGCAAAGATGATCCATTTATGCTGCACTACAATTTCCCGCCTTACTCGGTAGGTGAGTGTGGTCGGATAGGTTTCACAAGTCGGCGTGAAGTGGGTCATGGGCGTCTTGCTCGTCGAGGCATCAACGCAGTCTTGCCAAGCCCAGAAGACTTCCCTTATGCGATGCGTGTAGTGTCAGAAATTACAGAGTCAAATGGTTCAAGCTCTATGGCATCAGTTTGTGGGTCAAGTTTAGCGCTTATGGACGCTGGAGTTCCTTTGAAAGCGCC
The DNA here is from genome assembly GCA_002457245.1 of SAR92 bacterium MED-G29. Lineage (GTDB taxonomy): Bacteria > Pseudomonadota > Gammaproteobacteria > Pseudomonadales > Porticoccaceae > HTCC2207. The sequence goes on from NTJY01000001.1 coordinate 56,079, forward strand.
AGTAGCTGGTATCGCGATGGGTCTTGTTAAAGAGGATGAAGGGTTTGCTGTCCTGACTGATATTTTAGGTGACGAAGATCATCTTGGTGATATGGACTTTAAGGTGGCTGGAACTGCTACTGGTATTACAGCCCTGCAAATGGATATCAAAATAGAGGGTATTACTGAAGAGATAATGGAGATTGCCTTGGAGCAAGCTATGGATGCTCGGCTGCATATTCTTGAGGAAATGAATAAAGTTCTCGAAAAAGGTAGGGATGAAGTAGCAGAAACCGCTCCTCGGATGGGAGTCATGCAGATCGACTCTGATAAAATTCGTGATGTGATTGGCAAGGGTGGGGCAACTATAAGGGGCCTTTGTGAGGATCATAACTCGACCATTGATATTACTGATGATGGAGCGGTAAAAATCTACTCAGAAGATACTGATAGTCTAAACTCTGCAATGGATGCAATTAAGGCTATTGTTGCTGATCCTGAGCCAGGTACTATTTACGATGGAAAGGTTGTACGAATTGTAGATTTCGGAGCTTTTGTTAACTTCATGCCAGGGACAGACGGTTTGGTTCACATCTCTCAAATAGCTCAAGAGCGTGTCGCTAAGGTCACTGATTATCTTACTGAGGGGCAGGATGTGAGGGTCAAAGTCACTGAGATTGATAACCGCGGTAGAGTTAAGCTGTCTATTAAGGAAGCGCAGATAGAAGAAGGCACGGTTCCTGAAGCTACCCCAGCTGATTCTGAGTCGACCGATAAAGAGTTATAGGAATAAGACTGTCTAGATTATGTCTTCGGTATAGCCGAAGGCTTAATCTATGGGAGACAGTCCGGTCTAATGCTAAGATCTTTTATGCTGAAGCTAGGTCTAGGAGCTCTGATGCGCTGGATAGTGTTTGTTGGGTAATTTTTGCACCACCTAGCATCCTTGCGAGTTCCTTGATCCTTTGCTTTTTATTGAGTGGCATCATCAGAGATAAAGAATTATCTTTCTCAATGGTCTTACTTGATAAGTAGTGGTGGTCGGCATGAGCGGCTACTTGGGGCTGATGCGTGACGCTGATTACTTGGCCGCCATTCTCTCCTAACTTCTTAAGAAGCTGGCCAACCACATCAGCTGTTCGCCCACCAATGCCAACATCGACTTCATCAAAAACAAGGGTTGGTATTTTCGAGTGGCCTGCCGCGACAACATTGATTGCTAAGCTTACCCTAGAAAGCTCACCTCCGGACGCAACTTTTGCGATAGATTTATGTGATTGCCCCGGTGTAGTTGTTAGAAGAAATTCAATATTTTCAAGACCATGCTCTCTAAAATCATCCTCCAAGAGAGGACTTAGTTCTATAGATATTTCTGCTCCCTCCATGGACAGGCGTGCCAGCTGCTCATTGATTTCTTTTGACATAGATTTTGCAGATTTTTCCCGCTGCACCGACAACTTTTTTGCTGATAATTTGTAATTTTGGCTGTGGCGGCTAAGCTCCTGAGTAAGAGTATTAATATTTTCATTGCCATCAACCAAAGTTTTTAGTTCCTTTCGGAGGGTCTGTTTTTTTAAAAGCAATTGGTCTGGATTAATACGATGTTTACGCGCTAGTTGAAAAATATCAGATAGCTCCTCCTCAACGATATGAAGTCTTTGAGGATCAGCTTCAAATCGATCAATATGATGCTGAATTTCATTAATAGCTTCCTCCACCTGAATTAACCCATTTTGAAGAAGTTCTTGTGTTATGTTCAGAGCTTCAGGTTTATATTTCATATCGCCTAGGATTGAAAGCGCTTGATTTAGACTATCCCTCAAGTTAGAACTCTCTGATTGGTCACAAATTCGGAGCAATGAATGACTGTCCTTGACGATCTGATCCGCATTGGCCAATGTTTGTTGCTCCTCCTCTAATGTTTTTATGTGATCTGGAGAAACGTTCGCTAGATCAAGCTCATTAACTTGAAATGTTAGTAATTCTTTTCTTTCCTCTAGTTCATCTGCACGCTTGGTTAACTCGTTTAGTGCATCATTAGTTTGTTTCCAATGTGTGAAGTCACTTTTTACGTTTCCTGCTAATTTTTCCGCCTCCCCATACTCATCGAGAAGACGTCGGTGAGTGCTTCTCCTCAGTAGAGACTGATGTTCGTGTTGGCTATGTATATCAGTCAGCATTTCTCCTAATTCTTTCAGTTGTGTCATCGTGCTTGGCTGGCCATTGATATAGCCTCGGGATCTTCCCTCTTTTGTATATATTCGTCTGATTATGCAGTTAATATCAGAGTCAATACTGTTCGCCATAAGCCAATTTTTCGCATTGTTATTCATTGAAACGTCAAATGTAGCGCTAATTTCTGCTCGATCTTTACCATGACGTATGGTTTCTATATCAGCTCTATCACCAAGTGCCATCGCTAAAGCGTCAAGCACTAACGACTTACCTGCACCGGTCTCACCAGTAATTGCAGTTGTCCCAGAATCGAAGTCTATTTCGAGAGCCTCTACAAGGGTGTAGTTACTGATATTTATCGAAAGAAGCAATTTGTAATACCAATCATTTATAAAAAATCTTATTAGTAAATAATTTACTTAAGGCAATGCTTGAAACTCGTAAGAATGTCCCCATATGTAGCGATAGGGTAAAGGTAAGTAACCGTTGAATCAATAAACTTAAGAGTCCATGCGGATCGACAGAATGAACTAGAGGTATGAAGCATGCAAGATGAAGTAGGTGGAGATGAGAAAAAATCTGACAGTGATGCAAATGACCTTGGTAAGGTTGATGATAAAGCTCAAACTGATGAAGAGATTGCAGCGGAACTCTTAGCCGAAAATGAATTGACTGAAACTGAAGAACTGCAAGAGCAGGTGAGCAAGGCCAATGAACAAGTACTAAGGGTCCAGGCCGAGATGCAAAATGTTCGCAGGCGTGCCGAGCGAGATGTGGGTAATGCGCACAAATTTGCTTTGGAAAAATTTGCAGGTGATTTACTGCCAGTGGTAGACAATTTGGAGCGGGCATTAGGAACCATTAGTGCTGAGGATGAGACTCAAAAAGCAGTTTCAACTGGGTTAGAGCTCACTCTAAAGTCTTTTATAGAAGTTTTGGAAAAGTTCAAAATTGAGGCAATTGATCCCAGCGGGCAACCATTTGATGCTGAGCTTCATCAAGCTGTAAGTATGGTACCTAATCCAGATTTAGAGCCAAATACAGTGATGGATGTTTTCCAAAAAGGGTATACCTTGAACGGTCGTTTAGTCCGCCCGGCAATGGTTGTTGTCTCGCAAGGCAGCTAATTAAATCGCTGGATATAAGGTGCTTAACCTTGAAATTTGTGAATAAGCGCCCATATAACCTCTAGGAAATAATTTTAAATTAGGGTCGGTGAAAGGCCTGATTACAAGTAACGGAGAAATAAGTAATGGGAAAGATTATCGGTATTGACTTGGGAACCACTAATTCCTGCGTGTCTGTCCTGGAAGGCGACAAGCCTAAAGTCATCGAAAATTCGGAAGGTGCCAGAACGACTCCCTCAGTAGTTGCATATGCTGAAGATGGAGAGATTTTAGCTGGTCAGTCTGCCAAGAGGCAGGCCGTAACAAATCCAGAGAATACTGTGTATGCAGTGAAGAGGCTCATTGGACGTCGGTTTGATGACAAAGTCGTCAAAAAAGATATTGAAATGGTGCCATACAAAATTGTGAAGGCAGACAATGGTGATGCCTGGGTAGAGATCAAGGGTGATAGTAAGGCTGCGCCTCAGATTTCAGCAGAAATTCTTAAAAAGATGAAGAAAACTGCCGAGGATTATCTTGGGGAAAAGGTTACAGAGGCGGTTATTACCGTTCCAGCTTATTTTAATGACTCTCAGCGTCAAGCCACAAAAGATGCAGGACGAATTGCGGGATTAGACGTTAAACGAATTATAAATGAGCCAACAGCCGCCGCGCTGGCCTATGGGATCGACAAGGCCGCAGGAGACAGAGTTGTCGCTGTTTATGATTTAGGCGGAGGTACCTTTGATATTTCAGTAATTGAGATCGCTGATGTCGATGGTGAAAAACAATTTGAAGTGCTGGCTACCAACGGCGACACTTTCCTCGGCGGAGAAGATTTTGATATGCGTTTGATTGAATATCTTTCTGCGGAATTTAAGCAGGAGAGCGGTATTGATTTGCATAGTGATCCATTGGCGATGCAGCGGCTTAAAGAGGCAGCTGAGAAATCAAAGATTGAACTGTCCTCTAGTCAACAAACAGAGGTCAATCTCCCCTATATAACTGCGGATGCGACTGGACCAAAACATTTAGTGGTCAAATTGACTAGAGCCAAATTAGAGTCACTTGTCGAAGATTTAGTAGATCGCTCATTGGAGCCTCTGAAAATCGCTTTGAAAGATGCTGGTAAATCAACATCAGAAATTGATGAAATTATTCTAGTGGGTGGCCAAACGCGTATGCCGATGGTTCAAGATAAAGTTACTAATTTCTTTGGAAAAGAGCCTCGCAAAGACGTAAATCCAGATGAAGCAGTTGCCGTTGGTGCAGCTCTTCAGGGTGCTGTTCTAGCTGGAGACGTTACTGATGTGTTGCTGTTGGATGTGACACCACTGAGTCTTGGTATAGAGACGATGGGCGGTGTCGCCACTCCAGTGATTGAAAAAAATACAACTATCCCTACCAAAAAATCTCAAATTTTTTCTACGGCAGAGGATAATCAGACGGCTGTAACTATCCATGTTGTGCAAGGTGAGCGTAAGCAGGCAACTTCGAACAAGTCCTTAGGGAGATTTGATTTGGCAGATATTCCTCCTTCACCGAGAGGGATGCCTCAGATTGAAGTAACCTTTGATATAGATGCCAATGGTATTTTGAATGTTGGGGCTAAAGATAAGGCAACGGGCAAAGAACAGTCGATTATTATTAAGGCATCATCTGGTTTATCTGATGAAGAGATAGATGCTATGGTCAAGGACGCGGAGGAAAATGCTGCGGATGACCAAAAGTTTGAAGATTTAGTCCAAGCCAGAAATACGGCTGATGGTTTAGCTCATGCTGCTAAGAAAACTTTAGAAGAGGCGGGTGATAAAGCTACTGAAGAAGAAAAGTCAGCTATTGAAGATGGTATAAAGCAGGTAGAAGAAGCTGTTCAGGGTGATGATAAAGAAGCTATTGATGCTGCCGCGAAGGCTCTTTCTGAAGCCTCCTCCGGACTTGCTCAGAAGATGTATGCTGAGCAGAGTGCATCTGGAGAGCAGGCAGAAGGAGAACAACCTGCGGGTGATGATGCAATGGACGCAGAGTTTGAAGAAGTAAAGGACGACGACGCCAAAGAAGATAGCAAGTAAGACGCTAGACGAAGTCCTACTCGATGATGTTGGAGCGCGAAGTTAGCTTTGGGAAATCTTCTAAAGTGAGTGTCGCGCTTCTTCATTTAAGGGGATACGTAATAGCTATATCGATAAAAATATCGGGTTGGGAAAAAGTTAAGTATGTCTAAGCGAGATTATTACGAAGTTTTAGGAGTTGACAACAGTGCCTCTGACCAAGAAGTAAAGAAGGCATTTCGCCGCATTGCTATGAAGTATCATCCCGATAGAAATCCGGATGACCAGAAAGCCGAGGAAAAATTCAAGGAAGCTCAGGAAGCATATGAAATTCTTGGGGATGCTGAAAAAAAATCAGCCTATGATAGATTTGGCCATGCTGGTGTAGATCAAAATGGTGCGGGTCACTCTGCTGGCGGATTTGGTGATGTGTTCGGTGATGTGTTTGGTGATATTTTTGGAGGGGGCCGAGGTCGTGGAGGTCCAGCTCGTGGATCTGACCTGCGTTACGATTTACAACTGAACCTGGAAGATGCTGTTAAAGGAAAAACAGTCCAAATCGAGGTTCCTACCACTGTTTCTTGTGATGCCTGTAATGGCTCTGGCGCCAGAAAGGGTACGATGCCAGTAACCTGTGATACGTGTAACGGGGCTGGTCAAGTAAGGATGTCCCAAGGATTCTTTTCCGTGCAGCAGACTTGCCCAAAGTGTCATGGGCGCGGCAAAATCATTACTGACCCCTGTGGTGTTTGTCATGGACAAGGTGTAAGAGAGGAACGCAAGACTCTCTCAGTAAAAATTCCCCCTGGAGTTGATACAGGAGACAGAATTCGACTCTCAGGCAAGGGAGAGGCAGGTCCTCAAGGTGGACCGACAGGTGACTTGTATGTCCAGATGCATGTTAGGGAACATGATATTTTTGCTCGTGACGGTAGTAATTTACATTGCGAAGTGCCCATTAGTTTTGCTCATTCAGCATTAGGTGGAGAATTAGAAGTTCCTACTTTATCTGGTAAAGTTAAGCTAAAAATTCCTTCAGAAACTCAGAGTGGTAAACTCTTCCGCTTGCGTGGGAAGGGAGTTTCTCCGGTAAGGGGCGGTCCTCAGGGAGACCTTTTGTGCCGTGTTGTTGTTGAAACGCCGATAAATTTGAGCAATGAGCAGAGAGAGTTATTAAAGACCTTCGATGAGAGTCTCAGTGGTAAGAGTAAACATTCTCCTCGAAGTAATAACTGGTTTGATGGAGTCAAAAAATTCTTCGATAATTTGACTGGTTAAACTTAAAAGACGACAAGTAATTGAGAAAATTAGAGGTTTATTTTGACTAAGATAGCGATTGTGGGAGTCAGTGGTCGCATGGGAAGGACCTTAGTCGAGGCGATATCCATGGACAATAGCGCTACTCTTGCTGGGGCCATCGATAGGCAAGATAGTTCAATGATAGGCCGTGATATAAATAATAATCATATAGCCGTTGTCTCATCCTTGCTCGATGTAATTGATAGCATCGATGTGGTAATCGATTTTAGCTCACCGCTAGCTGCGGTTGGGAACGCGGAAATTTGCGGTCGGTTTGGAAAAAATATTGTTATAGGAACAACTGGTCTTACTTCTGAGCAAGTTCAGTGTATTAAGTCGGCAAGTAAATCCACCGCTATATGTATGTCATCAAATTTTGCAACGGGCGTTAATCTTTGCTTTAAGTTAGCCGAGATGGCGGCGTCAGCTTTGGGAGATGATGTCGATATTGAAATCAGTGAGGCACACCACAAACACAAGCTAGATGCGCCGTCGGGAACAGCGCTAACTTTGGGTCATGTGGTGGCTAGGACTCTTGATAGAGACTTAGATCAAGTGGCGGTCTATCGTAGGCAAGGGGATATTGGTGAGAGAGATTCTAAAGCTATCGGTTTTTCATCGGTCAGGGCTGGAGACATTGTAGGAGATCACACGGTAATGTTTTCTGGCGATGGAGAGAGGGTTGAGATCACTCATAAGGCCTCTAGTAGAATGGCGTTTGCTAAAGGAGCTATAAGGGCGGCAAAGTGGCTCTCAGTTCAAGACTCAGGACTATTTGATATGCAGGATGTCTTAGGGTTGAAATAAATCTCTGTTTTTGGACTGCAATTTCATCCAACTCTAATAGACAAAATATCAGCCATTCCTTATACTGAGGTCCTAACACCGCGACAGTAAAAAGCGGTCTCGTTCTGAGAGGTTAGGACATTGGAGAATATTATTTAAGCGAGGTGAGACGTGATGTTTCATCTCGCTTTTTTGCAAATAAGTCTACCAGCCAATTCAGAGATAATAAATTTTAGATCAATCATTTAGGTGGTTGCTATCTAAAAAGCCAACGTCAATTATTTAGGAGGTTGTGTGAATTCCCAGACTAATCGGGAAGCCGTGCTTGCGCTAGCGGACGGAACAATTTTCAGGGGGGTTGCAATTGGAGCATCAGGACTCTCCGTTGGTGAAGTGGTTTTTAATACCGCCCTGACAGGTTATCAAGAAATTTTAACTGACCCTTCCTATGCCCGCCAAATCGTTACTCTAACCTACCCACACATTGGAAATGTTGGAACGAATATTAATGATGAGGAATCAGATTCCATCTGGTCAGCAGGGCTTGTTATCAGAGATTTGCCGCTATTGGCTTCAAATTTTCGCAGTGAATGCAGGCTAGATGACTACTTAAAACGACATAATATTTTGGGTATCGCAGATGTAGATACTCGCAAGCTAACACGGCTTCTCAGACGAACTGGTGCTCAAAGCGGATGTATCATGGCAGGAGATATTGATATTGATAAAGCAATTAATGCCGCGAGAGAATTTTGTGGGTTAAAGGGCTTAGATCTGGCAAAGGAGGTCACAACTAGTGCGATCTATTCTTGGTCTGAGCATAGTTGGGATCTCAATGAGGGTCACCAGTCTCAGATCCCAAGCGATAATAAATATAAGGTTGTCGCTTATGATTTTGGCGTTAAAAAAAATATACTCAGGATGCTGGTTGATAGAAATTGTGAGCTTCAGGTTGTGCCAGCGCGGACTAGTGGTGAAGATGTTTTAGCAATGCAGCCTGATGGAGTTTTTCTATCCAATGGACCGGGTGATCCTGAACCATGTGATTATGCAATAGAGGCTATCCAAGAGTTATTGGAGGCAGGAATCCCCATATTCGGAATTTGTTTGGGTCATCAATTATTGGCTCTTGCATCTGGAGCAAAGACAATAAAAATGAAATTTGGTCATCACGGAGCTAACCATCCGGTAGATGATATCCAAAATAATATTGTGATGATTACTAGTCAGAACCACGGATTCGCGGTAGATGAGGAAAGTCTTCCTGAGAATCTCACTGCCACTCATCGGTCTCTATTTGATGGATCTTTGCAAGGGATCCATCGTACAGACAAACCAGCCTTCAGTTTTCAGGGGCATCCAGAGGCTAGCCCTGGTCCTCATGACGCAGCCCCTCTTTTTGATCATTTCATCGATTTAATGGAGGGAAGCTGTGGAGCGTCTGTGGAGTAGCTATGCCTAAAAGGACCGATATAAAAAGTATACTTATCTTGGGCGCTGGACCAATAATTATTGGTCAGGCTTGTGAATTTGATTATTCCGGTGCACAAGCTTGTAAGGCGCTGAGAGAGGAGGGGTTCAAAGTAATATTAGTGAACTCTAATCCGGCTACGATAATGACAGATCCCTCTATGGCCGATGCCACCTATATTGAACCGGTGGAGTGGAAGACAGTATCCAAAATTATTGAAAAAGAGCGTCCTGATGCGTTGCTTCCGACTATGGGAGGTCAAACTGCACTCAATTGCGCACTTGATCTTGCCAAACATGGTGTTTTAGATCAGTACTCTGTTGAGATGATTGGCGCCAATGCGGATGCTATTGACAAAGCCGAGGATCGAGAACGCTTTGATAAGGCGATGAAAGCAATTGGTTTGAGTACTCCTAACTCTGGAATTGCCCATAGTATGGAGGAGGCATCGCAGATTTCAGATCGTTTTGGATTCCCTTGTATCATAAGACCCTCTTTTACTATGGGTGGATCTGGTGGTGGTATTGCTTACAACCGAGAAGAGTTTGAAACCATATGCTTAAGGGGTTTAGATCTCTCTCCCACTAGTGAACTTTTAATTGATGAGTCGCTAATTGGCTGGAAAGAGTTCGAAATGGAGGTGGTGAGAGATCGGAAGGACAACTGCATAATTGTTTGTGCTATCGAGAATCTGGATCCAATGGGAATTCACACAGGTGATTCCATTACAGTTGCGCCAGCCCAAACTCTTACTGATAAAGAATATCAAATTATGCGCAATGCATCGATTAAGGTACTGCGTGAGATTGGTGTAGAAACTGGCGGGTCAAATGTGCAATTTGCGGTGAATCCTGAGGATGGTCGTTTAATTGTCATTGAAATGAACCCTCGTGTGTCTCGATCTTCTGCTTTGGCTTCAAAGGCTACCGGATTTCCTATAGCCCGAGTGGCAGCAAAGCTTGCTGTTGGGTATACCCTTAATGAGCTACAAAATGAAATTACTGGGGGCGCAACACCAGCGTCTTTTGAGCCGAGTATTGATTATGTGGTTACTAAGATCCCTCGATTCGCCTTTGAGAAATTTAATCAGGCTGACCAAACATTGACCACACAAATGAAATCAGTTGGTGAAGTGATGGCAATTGGTAGAACATTCCAAGAATCTATGCAAAAAGCTTTGAGAGGGTTAGAGGTGGGTGTGTCAGGATTCGATCCATTCTTGGATGTGAGCGATGAGGATCATTCCAAGGTTCTCTATAATCAGCTAGCTGAGGCAGGTCCCGATCGAATTTGGTACCTAGCGGATGCATTTCGTCAGAGCATGTCTCTTGATGAGATATTTAACATTACAAAGATCGATCCGTGGTTTTTGGCTCAGATTCAAGATCTTGTGGCTGAGGAGTTAGCTCTAAAGAACACATCCTTATCAAATGTTGACGAAAAATTATTATATCGACTGAAGAGGAAGGGTTTTTCAGATAAGAGATTGGCAGATATCCTAAAATGTTCAGAAACTGAGGTTCGTGAGCGTCGACATCAGTTTAATCTCCATCCTGTTTATAAGCGAGTAGATACCTGTGCAGCTGAGTTCTCAACTGAGACGGCCTATATGTATTCAACATATGAAGAGGAATGCGAGGCTGAGCCTAGTGATAGAGATAAAATCCTCGTGCTTGGTGGAGGCCCCAATCGAATTGGGCAGGGTATTGAGTTTGATTATTGTTGTGTTCACGCGGCTCTCGCTATGCGTGAGGATGGCTACGAAACGATTATGGTCAATTGCAATCCTGAGACTGTGTCTACTGATTATGATACCTCAGATCGTCTATTTTTTGAGCCAGTGACGTTGGAAGATGTTTTAGAAATTGTTCGACTTGAGAAGCCGGTAGGTGTCATTGTTCAGTTTGGCGGTCAGACTCCACTGAAACTTGCTCGAGCCTTGGAGGCAGAGGGTGTTCCAATCATTGGAACTACACCAGATGCGATTGATCGAGCGGAAGATAGAGAACGTTTCCAGCAGATGATCGATAAATTGGGGTTACTTCAACCAATGAATGCCACTGCAAGGAGCGCTGATGAGGCGGAAATTCTTGCTAAAAAGATAGGCTATCCATTGGTAGTGCGGCCATCTTATGTGTTGGGTGGGCGTGCTATGGAAATTGTCTATAAACAGGAAGAGCTCCGCCAGTACATGAAGACAGCTGTCCAAGTTTCGGATGATTCCCCTGTGCTATTGGATTTCTTTTTGCCTAACGCTATCGAGATGGATGTTGATGCAATAAGCGATGGCGATCATGTAGTTATCGGAGCAATCATGCAACATATCGAACAGGCCGGCATTCACTCTGGTGATTCGGCGTGTTCACTACCTCCCTACAGTCTTAGCGAGAGTGTTCAGAATCAGATGAGAGATATTTGCAAAAAAATGGCTCAAGAGTTAGGTGTTCGCGGACTAATGAATGTCCAGCTTGCTTTGCAGGATGACAAAATATACGTGATCGAGGTTAATCCACGCGCATCGCGAACAATTCCCTTCGTTTCTAAATGCATCGGCACCTCGCTGGCGAAAATAGCAGCTCGCTGCATGGTTGGGCAGTCGCTAGCTGATCAAGGCTTTACAAAAGAGATCATCCCATCATACTTCAGTGTGAAAGAAGCGGTTTTCCCGTTTAATAAATTCCCAGGTATTGATCCGATCCTTGGGCCTGAAATGAAGTCAACAGGAGAAGTAATGGGCGTCGGGCAAACATTTGCAGAGGCTTATGGTAAGGCGGAGTTGGGAGCTAGTGATGAAATTCCAGTCAGCGGGAGTGCGTTTTTGAGTGTTAGGGAGAGAGATAAGCACTCTGTTGCAGAACTTGCAAAGAAATTACTTGATTTAGATTTTAGATTGGTTGCGACAAAGGGTACAGCTGCGATCATCCAGCAAGCGGGATTAGAGGTTGAGTTAGTTAATAAGGTTAAAGAGGGACGGCCTCATATTGTTGATATGATCAAAAGTGATAAGATCAATCTTATTGTTAACACCACTGAAGGTCGGCAAGCTATTTCTGACTCATCAACGATTCGCTCTAGTGCCGAACAGCATCGGGTGTACTATACGACGACTATGGCTGGCGGTAATGCGGTCTGTGAGGCTCTGGAGTTTGGTGGAGACATTCAGGTGAGAAGTTTGCAAGAGTTGCATGGAGATATTAATTGATGCAGAAAACTGCGATGACCATAAATGGTGAATTGGCGCTCAGAGAAGAGTTAGAGCATTTAATTAAAGTTGTACGTCCAAGTATTGTTGATGCCATTGCAACAGCCAGGGAGCACGGTGATCTTAAAGAGAACGCTGAGTATCACGCTGCAAGAGAGCAGCAAAGTTTTGCTGAAGGACGAATTCAAGATATTGAAGGTAAACTATCCAATGCGCAGGTCATTGATATTTCTAGTATGCCACAAGGTGACCGTGTTATTTTTGGATCATTGGTGACTATTATTAATATGGACACCGAGCAATCGACCACTTATAGAATTGTTGGTGATGATGAGGCCGATGTAAAGGCTGGTAAAGTCTCTTACCAATCTCCGATAGCTCGGGCTTTAATTAGTAAGGAAATCGGCGATGTTGTGGTCGTGAAGGCCCCAGGTGGAGACGTCGAATATGAAATAGATGACGTGGTTTATAGCTAGGTTGGGTTTAATAAGAAAGCCATTAGAGCCTTTTGAGCATGCAGTCGGTTTTCCGCCTCATCCCACACAACCGAGATAGTTTGATCCTCTAATAATTCCTCTGATACTTCCTCTCCTCTGTGCGCGGGTAAGCAATGCATAAACAAGGCATCAGATTTTGCAGATTTCATTAAGGCATGATCGACAAGAAATCCAGAGAAATCTTTAAGCCTTGCTTGTTGTTGGTCCTCTTGTCCCATTGAAGCAAATACATCAGTAGTGACTAAATCAGCGTTCTTAACTGCTAAGTTAGGGTCATGCATAATCCTTATTAAGTTATTTTTTCTCGAGATCAAGGTGGATTTTGGCGCATATCCAACTGGGCAGGCTATATTCAGTTTAAAATTTAGAATCGAAGCTGCATTGATCCAAGAATTACACATATTGTTTCCGTCACCAATCCATGCAACTGTTTTCCCCTCAATAGAACCGCGATGCTCAGCATAGGTTTGAATATCGGCTAACAACTGACAGGGATGATAGTCATCAGTCAATGCATTGATCACTGGCACACTTGAAAATTTTGCAAAGCGCTCCACACTGCTATGATCAAATGTTCTGATCATTATAAGATCAACCATTCTGGAGATAACTCTTGCCGAATCCTCAATAGGTTCACCTCGTCCTAATTGTGTGTCACTAGGAGAGAGAAAGAGTGCAGCTCCCCCTAACTGAGTCATCCCCGCCTCAAATGATACTCTAGTGCGGGTGGAGGACTTGTCAAAAATCATGGCAAGTACTTTCCCATTAAAGATGGGCTCTTGAATATTCGCTTTATGAGTTGCCTTCATTTCGATTGCTAGATCAATGATCTGATTTAACTCGTCTTTGCTTAGGTCTCTCAGTGTCAAAAAATGTCTTATCATGAGGCTTCTCTGCTATTTGTTGAGTTCGATATTTTTAATCAATGGAACCAGAGTACTTATAAGCATATCGACATCATCATCACTAAAAATCATTGGAGGTAAAAGCCTTATAACTGAATCAGCAGTAACATTAATTATCAAACCCTGCTCCATCGCGGCAGAGAATAATTCTTTACAGGGCCTGTCTAACTCAATTCCTATCATACAACCTAAGCCTCGTATCTCCCTAACATGAGAAACATCACAGAGTTCCCTTTTAAAGCCACTTATTACACGTTCACCTATGCTTGTTGCTTTGGCTAATAAGTTTTCATGTTCAATGCTCTCAATAGTGGCTAGAGCTGCAGCGCAGGCCAAAGGGTTTCCCCCAAAGGTAGATCCATGGTTGCCAGGCTGCATTAAATGCGCTGCCTGGCCTGAGGCTAGACATGCTCCAATTGGTACTCCGTTTCCAAGTCCTTTTGATGTGGTAACTACATCTGGAATAATGTCTGAGTGTTGATAGCAAAAGTAACGACCAGTTCGCCCATTACCTGTTTGCACTTCATCAAGCATGAGTAACCAATCTCTAGAATCACAAAACTCCCTGAGTTCTTTGAGATAGTTTGCTGATGGGACTCTGATGCCTCCCTCACCTTGAATTGGCTCAACAAAAACGGCACATATGTTAGCGTTGTTATCGGCTATTTTTTGCAGGGCTGCTATATCATCGAAAGGCCCTCGAGCAAATCCGCTAACTAGAGGTTCGAATCCCGCTTGCACTCGGCGACCTCCAGAAGCACTAATAGTCGCCAAAGTTCTTCCGTGGAATGCATTATCCATCACCAATACAGTCGGGAGTTTCAAGCCTTTCTTCTGTCCGAATAGGCGCGCTATTTTAATAGCTGCCTCATTGGCTTCAGCGCCAGAATTACCAAAAAATACTGTTTCCATCCCAGAGATATCGCAGAGTTTTTCAGCTAAAAGCTCTTGATTGGGCACTGAGAAAAAATTTGAACAGTGCACTAAAGTGTCAGACTGAGAAGTTATAGCCTCACCAATAGCCTGATGAGAATGACCAAGGCCACAAACGGCAATACCTGATAGAGCATCTAAATACTTATTTCCTTCATCATCCCAGAGCCACACACCTTCACCCTTGACTAGCTTGGCAGCACGATCACCATAGGTATTCATAAGGGCTTTAGTTGTCATAACTAGACAAATCCTCTCTGCATATTCCGGTTCCGGAATAAAAAAAGGCAGCGGTGCTGCCTCTACTAAACGAACGATAATACTATATTGGATTTATATTGCTGGCAAGGTTGCTCCACATGTTGATAACCCTTACCTACATTACATATCAGTAATTTTTGTTGCAAAAGATATCACTAATAATTGTTACAGAGAGGTTTACTCATGGCGTAAAGAGTTTAAAATGAACAGCGTACTCCACATTACAGGTAGATAGTCAGATGGAAATTATGGAAACCATTCGTGATCAGGTTGAAAACAATGCGGTGCTTCTATATATGAAGGGATCCCCAAATCAGCCTCAATGTGGCTTTTCTGCAAGGACAGTGCAGTCCTTAATGGAGTGCGGCCATCGCTTTGCTTATGTAGACATTTTGTCTAATCCAGAGATAAGGGCCAACCTCCCCGCATTTGCAAATTGGCCTACCTTTCCTCAGCTTTGGGTCTCGGGAGAGCTAATAGGTGGTTGTGATATTGTTACTGAGATGCACGAAAAAGGTGAACTTAAGCAACTCATTGACGATTCACTTGCCGACACCAGCTCCTGATAGTTAAGACCTAGCTGCACGAGACCGTAGATGTTTTTGATCCTAACGGCCCTCCGACAAGATCCCACTCTAGTCACCCACTTACTGATTTTTTGTAAGACTAAAACTCCTCACAAATATTGCGAATGATAATAATTCTTATTATTATTGACATGGTTAATAAGACTCATTATCATTCGCATCGGAATTTATTGAAGCGTTAGTAACTAGAGAAGCAATGGCACATTTTTGTGCGTCTGTGCCTGCTATCGAGAACGCATTCTTAACGAACATCAATTTACTGAAGTTATACAATTTAAAGGAATAGTCATGATTTCTGATTCAATTTTTTCTAAGGCGCTTGTTGGCGTTTTACTGTTAGTTCTTGTCGGCTGTGGCAGTGGAGACAACACTCCCCCAGATATCGATGGAGACGGTGTAGAGGATTCGCTTGATGCATTCCCCAATGATCCTAATGAGTCTGAAGATACTGATGGTGACGGTGTTGGTGATAATGCTGATGCATTCCCCTCTGACGCATCCGAGACATCAGACTCAGATGGCGATGGTGTTGGTGATAATGCTGATGTTTTCCCAAATGACCCTTCTGAAACTATTGATACTGATGGTGATACCGTTGGAGATAACGGAGATAACTGCCCTGCACTAGAAAATACTGATCAGAGTGATATTGACGGAGATGGTGTGGGCGATGCATGTGATGATGACATGGATGCTGACTCTGTGCTCAATGATGCGGACAACTGTCCAATGGTTGCAAACACGGATCAAGCTGACGCGGATGTAAATGACAAAGGTGATGCTTGTGATGCGATGCCAACGATGTACGCGTATGACAACGCTGTGTTTACAGGGTCGGATTCCTCGGTTAGCTATACAGGTCAAACTGCTCGTCAGGTTCTCATTGCCGACATGGCTTATTACATGGCAAGTGTGCTCGAGGATACTGCAGCAACCACGTCTGCTGAGAAAGAGACAGCGATGAAGTTCTTTGTTTACGGAACTGATGCCGATGTAACAGACACGCTGATGGCAACTTGGATTAAAGATGCTGAAAATGTAGTTCTGAAAGATGCTGCCACTTATGGCGCTATTTCAAGCGGTAAGAATCTGCATAAGAAGATTGCAGGTGGCTGTGGTGATGGTTGTGGAGAAGTTTCCAAGCTCATTGGTGGGGAATTCTTTGGATGGAGTTATGGGATTACTCCTGCGACTCCTCTAGCGTTGGTTGATCACTGGATAAGCGAGCAGGCTACTTTGGCCTCCGATGGGGTTGCTGTTCAGGTGACTGATGCGACAGGCGCAACCTCCTCAGCAAATGTTAACACTGATGCTCATGGGCGAAACTACAGGCAGCTCATGCAGAAGTTCTTAATGGGCGCTGTTAGCTTCTCTCAGGGAACTAATGACTACTTCAAGACTAACTTCATGGGAGTTAATTCTGATGGAGTTAATTATGTGGCCGCTCAAGATGGTACCAAGAACTATACTTATGCCGAGCACAAATTTGATGAGGGCTTTGGTTACTATGGCGCCGCTAGAAATGCTCTGGACTACACAGACCTCGAGGCGCGAGCAAAGAGTGGACGTGAGGGATGGAACAAAGGCTACCACGACACCGACGCTGATGGCATGATTGATGTTAGAAGTGAGTATCACTTTGGACATGCTCAAAACTGTGCCAAGCGAGATGCCGGATCTGCATCGGGCCCTAATCCCACTGACTTCACTACTGAGGTTATGACTGCTGTGCTCGCATCGCGACAGATCATTAGCAATGCAGCAAACAAGGCCAATCCTGAATTGACTGAGGCTGAAAATACAAAGCTTCAGGAGCATATTAAGATGGCTTCTGTTGCCTGGGAGAAGTGTATCGCTGCGACGGCCGTTCACTATGTGAATGATGTTATAGCCGATGTCAGCGAATACAGTGCTGGCGCCCCAGCGAGTTTGAGCAATTTTGAGACAGTTGCGAAGCACTGGTCAGAGCTCAAAGGGTTTGCTATGAGTCTACAATTTAGCCCTGCATCCCCCTTCAGAGACGAGACAATGACCGCAGTTAATCTTGATGATCTGAAGATGATTCTTGATCTTATAGGTGATGCGCCAGTCTTGGCTGATGGTAGTCAGAATGGTGTGGCAGCCACAGGAACTGCTGAGGATGCAGTTTATGCATACATAGGAAAGCTTAATCAGGCGAGAGCCAAGTTGCAGGACGCATATGGGTTCTCTGATGCGAATACGCTTTCATGGTAGTTAAAAGTCTGGTTTGGGCTCTTGGGCGGTGATCTGAGAGCCTACTCCATAAGTAACATCATGGACCAATTTTTTCGTTGGCCCATATTGGGCTGGCCTATGCCAGCCCTTATCTTTTAGAGGTATTCGGCAATGAATCGTTTTTATCCGTTACTCCCTGTTCTAATGGTTGCTGTCCTAACTGCATGCGGAGGTGGTGGAGGTGGCGCCTCTGCATCAATTGATCCTTACCAGCCACCGGCAGATACCACTGCGCCCGTTATTACCGTGACCGGTGATAACCCAGCTACAGTTGAGATCAACAGCACTTATACCGATGCTGAAGCAACATCTGATGGTGGTGAAACGGTTTCTTCCTCAGGGGAGGTAGATACCGGAACTGTCGGAGAGTATACGATTACTTATTCGGCAACAGATGCGGCAGGGAACACGGGAACTGCGACACGGATCGTCAATGTTGTCGATAGTGGGCCTGGAGATACAGTTGCTCCAGTCATAACGCTCAATGGAGATAATCCTCAGACCGTGGAGTTGAATGATACTTATACCGAAGCCGGGGCGACGACTGATACGGGGGAATCAGTATCCATTGATAGTTCGGCTGTAGATACTTCAATAGTCAGTTCCTTTGAGGTTATATACTCTGCGGTGGATGATGCGGGTAACACAGCGACACCCGTAGTAAGAGTCGTCAACGTCGTTGACCCATCAGCTAGTGCCACCAAGCTATCTGTCTTGACAGCGGTCGTGGATGAAATTGTTATTCCCAACTACAAACAGCTTGCGACACAAACTGCCCCTCTAGCCGGCTCTAACAGTCCTATCGCAGCTTACTGCTCTTCAATCGGCACAGATGACGAGGCGTCAAAACTAGAGGCAGCCAGAGAGGACTGGAAGTCGATTATGAAAACAGTACAGAAGACAGAGATGCACATCTTTGGTCAGGCGGCGCTAAATAACCTGTCTTTGAGAAATCGTGTTTACTTTTACCAAGAGAAAGATAGATTAGTGGAGACAGTTTCTACTTGTGCGACAGACGTTGCAGTCGTTAATGCATGGGCTGACAATCAGTACCTTGTTTCAGCATCATCTGCAAATCAACGCAGTATGTCAGCGCTGGAATATCTGCTGTTTAACGATAATTTGGATCATACGTGTGCGGCAAATGTGTCTGCGGTGTCTGACTGGAATGCGCTTTCTGATACAGATCGTAAGGTTCGGCGCTGTGGGCTCAGTCTTCAGATCGCAAATGATGTTGCTATGAATGCAGAACAGATTCATGCAACTTGGCTTGGGTCGAGAGATAATTTTTTAGACCCTAATGAGGTTGGTACTCGATTTGAGTTGATGACCGATGGCCTGTTCTATTTTGAGAAGCATACAAAGTCAGCTAAGCTCAACGGCCCCATAGGGATTGATGTCTTATGTCCAGATGAGCAACTGACCTGTCCAGAGTTTATTGAATCTCCATTCAGTGAGACCTCGCTCCAAAATATCAAAGCTAATGCTGAGCAACTCTTAGAAATATTTGATAAAGGTCTGGATGACTTAGCAAATGAAAGTGCACCAGATGACTGGTCCTCATCCTTCAAAGGCCTGATCTCTGCTGTTATCAACAAGATCGCTATGATGCAATCCGCAGCGCCCAATGATTCTCTAGTTCAGCAGGTTGCCCGCATTAGCTCCGCTAATGACTCTGCGGCCTGCCAGAGCGCTTTTGATAGCCCCGAAGTTGATGCTGACCTAACAATATGTAGCCTAGGGGGCCTTGTTAAAAATGTTACCGACGATTTAAAGATTGAATTTATCACCTACCTTGGTGTTGATTTGCCCGAGGGTGCTGGGGGAGATACCGATTAAACAATTAAAGAATGCTTTAGGATGCCTTAGCCTAGCCGCCTCGTCTCTGATAATCGCTGCCGATCTATCTGATGCTCAGATTAAGGAGGTCTTAATAATTGGCACAAAAGAAGAGAAGCAAAATTTATCTGGTTCTGGGTTTCAGATTAGTAATGCTGATTTGGGCAAGCACGGCTATACCGATCTTAATCAAATTGTTAGTTCGGTTCCTGGCGTATATGTCCGAGAAGAGGATGGATTTGGACTCAGACCCAATATTGGCATTAGAGGGGCCACTTCTGACAGAAGTCAGAAGATCACGATAATGGAGGATGGTGTGCTTATCGCACCTGCGCCATACTCTGCTCCAGCTGCCTATTATATAACCAACCCGTCACGTCTGTATGCTTTGGAGGTTCTAAAGGGCCCCTCAGCAATTCAATCAGGCCCCCACACGGTGGGTGGCACCATCAATTTAGTCACAAGACCTGTGCCCAAGGAAGATGTTGCAGAGCTGGATCTCATTGCTGGATCTGATGGATATAAAAAAATAGCAGGTACGGTTGGATATAATTTCGATTCTGTTGGAATTCTTTTAGAGGGATTTAGATATGGCAGTGATGGCTTTAAGGAACTAGACAGTGGAGAAGATACTGGTTTTGTCCGCAACGACATCAATGTTAAATTAAGATGGGTACCACAATCAGAATTACCGCAAACTTTAATGATCAAGGCAGGATTCGCTGATGAAGATGCCGATGAGACCTATCTTGGTTTGACTGATTCAGATTTTTCTGAGAATCCTCATCGCCGATATCCGGCGTCTCAACTTGACCGGTTTCAGTCTGAACATAAGCAGTTACATATGCATCATTCAGTTGCTTTAAGTAGCGATATGGATTTAAAAACTAAGATTTACTACAACGAATACCATCGATCTTGGAATAAGTTTGATGGCTTTATGGATGGTCCAAAAGCACAGGATGTGCTGGCTGAGCCCACAGCCTACACTAGCGCATACAGAGTGCTTCAGGGTCTCCAAGATTCCAATGTTGGGGATTTTACAGATTTAACGATAGATGTTACTGATAATGATCGTGAGTACACTTCACACGGCATTCAATTTAATATAAACAAGCGGTTTGCCCTTGTTGGTCTTGATCATACTTTAAAGGTTGGTATTCGATACCATGAGGATGATGTAAGACGTCGGCACCAAACTCGCAGTTATCTAATGCGCTCAGGCGCTATGCTATCGGACGGCCTTGCTAGGCCATTTAAGACAAACAACTATGCGCACACTAAGGCCTATGCTCTATCCATTTCCGATGATATAACTTGGTCAGATTGGACCTTAAATCTCGGTGTAAGGCATGAAGATATTGAGGGCAGCGTGAATAATAAGTTATTAGATGTGATAACAGAGAATAGCCAGTCTATCACTGCCCCAGGTCTAGGTTTACATCGGCAGCTTACTGAAAAAATGAGTCTGTTGGCAGGCGTATATGTGGGATTTTCTCCATCAGGTCCAGGAAAATCAGGTGCTGAATCAGAGGAAAGTATCAATATTGAGTATGGTGTTCGGTATGATGATGGCCAATTCTCTGGGGAGATAATTGCGTTTGAAAGTGATTATGACAATCTCCTAGGTCGCTGCAGAGCTTCAGATTCTGATTGTCAGGTTGGTCAAGAATTCAGTGGCGGAAATGTTGAAGTTTCTGGGGTAGAAGTTTTTGGCCAATTTCAGCGTAGCTTAAGTGGCGGAGTTATATTGGCCTCGCAACTTAACTACACATTTTCGGAGTCAAAATTTAAAGGTGCATTCTTCTCTCAATTCTCTCAGTGGGGACTTGTTGAGAAGGGTGATGAGCTTCCTTATATACCAAGACATGCGGGAAGATGGCAGGTTGGTTTAGAGACAGATATTTGGGCTATAGATGTAGCATTAAAGTATCAGCATGGAATGAGGGAAGTACCGGGTTCTGGCCAGATAGCTGACGATCTTCATACTGATAGTCTAACCACTTTAGATGCATCCCTCACCTGGTTTGTGAATGAGCAAATGGATTTGAGAGTTTTGACTAGGAATCTGACTGATGAAACAGCTATCGTATCGCATCGTCCGTATGGAGCTCGACCTAATTTCCCGCGCACTTTGATGGCTCAAATGAAGTACCGTTTCTAATGTTTAGGGGATCCCATTGCTCGATTTACTAGTTGCTCCCGCTGAGAAGTTTTTGGATCCCTCTGAGAGGGTCTTCTGGGGCTATATGCTGAGTGCCCTGGTGATCGCATCGATTGTCGTTTCGTATCAGGAGAAGCGATTCAGGCCTATAGAGCAGATGCAAAGATTGTTTAATCCTAAGTATTGGCTGTCTCGATCTAGCCTCTACGATGTATTTCTTATGATCTTTAATACGTTTATGAGATTAACCCTACTAATTCCTTTTTTTGGTAGTCATGTCGTTGTCACTGTTCTTGTGGGCGGGTTTTTACAAGAGCACGTGGGTGACGCACCAGATCTGAATATTGGTTGGTTTTGGATTGCCGCCATATTCAGCGTATGCTTTTTAGTGCTTGATGACTTAAGCCGATTTCTGCTTCATTTCTGCATGCATCGGTTTGATTTCCTGTGGTATTTCCATAAGACTCACCACAGTGCTACCGTTCTAACTCCCCTGACTATTTTCCGTGTACATCCAGTGGAGCATGTCTTGTATTTTTCTCGTAGACTGGTTGTGTTTGGTTTCGTCACAGGTATCTTTATTTGGCTATTTTCGCATCGACTTTCGGGACTGCAGATCTTAGGCGTTGACATGTTTGGAGTTCTATTTAATTTCGCTGCGGCGAATTTAAGGCACTCACATATCTGGATCTCTTTTGGACGTTTAGAAAAAATATTTATTAGCCCAGCACAACATCAAATCCACCATAGCGTCGGTAATAGCAATGCTAATCTAGGGAGTATTTTCTCGATATGGGATGGTATCATAGGTACGCGGATGTATGCGGGTGAGCGGCGGACACTAGAGTTTGGGCTTAGTCCCGAGCCGAAGCCTAAAGAGAAAGAAGATATTGATATCGTTAATATTCTAAATCCTCATCCGCCATCGACGTCTTAAGAATTTGAGTGTTTGCTTTTCCAGGGGCGTCTAATATCCTCCCGAATAATATCAAAAATTCCGCTCTTTCTATCCTCAAAATAATGATCCAAAAGCGCCTCTACCATTGGAAAGGCCAGTTCACTCCAAGGGATATCCTCTTCAGAAAATAATGCTACGTCCGAGGATTCCGTACTTGGACTAAAAATAGCTTCAGGCATCTCAGCGCGGTAGAAGATATAGATTTGATTAATCTGAGGAATATCAAAAATCGCATATAGAGAGGGGCCTCTAACTTGAGTATTAGCCTCCTCTGAACATTCCCTGATAGCTCCCTCAAGGGATGACTCTCCGTTTTCTAAGAACCCTGCTGGCAATGTCCAATAGCCGACTCGTGGCTGAATTGATCTTTTGCATAAAAGAACTTTAGACTTATAGGTGGGGAGAATTCCCGCTATAACTTTTGGATTTTGATAGTGAATCTCACCACATGATTCACATACATAGCGCAGCCTATTGTCTCCATCAGGGATTTTATGTGTGACCAAAGCACCGCAGCTGGAACAAAATTTCATTAAATACTCAGAAAACTATTTTGGCTGCGTATAATGCCCGTATGCTATCGACTATTGCAAATCGGTTATCTAGATTCCCTCTAAAAAAATGGGAACCAACTTCAGGCGATGCTAAAAATACTGCTGCTGTTTTAGTGCTGCTGCACGGAGATAATAAAAATCCAAAAGTTCTCCTAACCCAGAGGGCAATGCATTTAAAAACTCATGCAGGAGAAGTCGCGTTCCCCGGAGGTATGTGGGACTCAATCGATACTGACTTGCTTCAAACGGCCTTAAGAGAGGCCAATGAGGAGGTAGGTCTCCAAGCAGAGGCTGTTAAGCCAATAGCAACGCTACCTACTGCATCGCCTCGTCGGCGTGAGATCAGTGTTACGCCCTATGTCGCTTTAGCTTCGGGTCCTTTACATTTAAACTCGGAATCTGATGAGATTAGTACGATTTTTAATGTGCCGTTAACTTTTTTTCTTCGACATGATGAATATAAATACTTCGAGATGGAAATACCTTCCGAGGAAGGGATTAGAGAGATACGATTTCCCTATATTACGTTTAAGAAATTCAAAATTTGGGGTTTTACGCTTAAAGTCTTGACCGATATGCTAAACGACACTATTGATGCCGAGATAGATTTAGATTATCCGTTCCATTCAAAATAAACAGAGAGGAAGCGCAATGATTTACCGAATTGGTGAAGATATTCCTGACATAGATGAGACAGCTTTTGTTGCTGAAAGCGCTGATGTAATGGGAAAAGTCATTTTAAAGGAATCCTCGAGCGTTTGGTTCAATGC
Source organism: SAR92 bacterium MED-G29 (assembly GCA_002457245.1). Classification (GTDB taxonomy): domain Bacteria; phylum Pseudomonadota; class Gammaproteobacteria; order Pseudomonadales; family Porticoccaceae; genus HTCC2207. The sequence goes on from NTJY01000001.1 coordinate 79,872, forward strand.
GGTTATCAGAGGTGATTGTGACGTCATCGAAGTTGGTAAGCGCTCTAACGTTCAAGATGGAGCTGTGTTACATGCAGACCCTGGGCAACCTTTGAAAATTGGAGAGGACGTGACTATAGGTCATCAGGCTATGGTCCATTGCAGGGAGATAGGAGATCGAACTTTAATCGGCATTCAGGCGGTTATATTGGACGGCGCGGTAATCGGCCGTGATTGTCTAATAGGTGCAAATGCTCTGGTTAAAGCAGGATCAGTTATCCCAGATGGTTCAATGGTGGTTGGATCGCCGGGTAAAGTTATTCGTCAGACAGATGAGAATATGCAGGCCTTCTTGCTTGCTGGTGCCGCTATGTATGTCCAAAAGGCATCTAAAATGAAGACTGATTTAAGAGAGATATAGGTTTGACTCCAGATTCAAAAACCTTATCTCCATGTATCTCTATTTGCAAGCTCAATGAAGACAGTATTTGCCTAGGGTGCTTTAGAAGTATGGATGAAATACTTGACTGGCAATTCATGGAGGTTGATCAAAAAAAAAGTGTTCTCGTTAAGTGTAAGTCCCGAAGCGACGCGCTGGGAGACTGATAGGACACTTTATTCTTCATCCTTGGTTTTGTTCTTCATTCTCGTGACAATAACTCGCTTAACCATAGTGCCGTCAATTGTTTCCGTTTCAAAACGATATCCATCAAGCATAAAGCTCACGTTTCCACTAGGAATGCTTTCGATTTCCTCTTGTACCAAGCCATTAAGAGTTTTAGGTCCGTCTGTTGATAAGTCCCATCCCGTTGCCTTATTGATTTCACGCATAGTAGCTGTGCCATCAATCAGATATTTGTTGTCACTCAGGTATATAACCTCATCATCGCTGTCAGCTGTATTTGTTGTGAAATCCCCGACGATCTCTTCTAGTATATCTTCCAAAGTTACAAGACCTTGAACTTCCCCATATTCATCGACCACCACTGCAAATCTTTTTTTAGTGGTTTTGAAATTAAGCAACTGTGTCGTTAGAGTTGTGCTCTCTGGTATAAAGTAAGCCTCTTCAGCAAATCTTTTAATCGTCTCATGAGTAATTTTTTCCTCTCGCAATAAGAGGTGAGCCTTTCGTCCATGGAAAACGCCCACGATATTATTGATATCGCCCTGGTATATTGGTTGTCGTGAGTACTCCGATTCAGAGATGGAAGAAGTTATGACTGCGATATCATCGTCAAGGTCCAGGCCTCTAACTTCATTCCTTGGGATCATAATATCTTCAACTGTGACACTTTCAAGATCAAGAATGCCTTTCAACATGCCTTGATTGCTGTCAGAAAGTTTATGTCCGGATAAATCAACCAAAGATTTCAATTCTTCAGAGTCTAGGCCGTCATCTGGATCCTTATTAGGATCAAAGCCCAGAATAGAAATCATAGTGTTAGTTAGCTTGTTAATCATCCAGACCAGGGGATAAAAAAGTTGTAAGAGGGGCTTTAAAATATGACTGGCCTTGAAGGCGAACCACTCTGGATTCTGAGCAGCAATTGTTTTAGGTGTTACCTCAGAAAAAACCAACACTGTGATAGTTAGTGATGCTGTGGCTACCCAGGGAGCGGCAGCTTCTCCCACGTATGTTATCGCTAGCATGTTAGCAATGATGGCAGCCAAAATATTAACTGCATTGTTACCTACTAGGATTAAGCCAATTAGCCTATCTGGCTTAGCTAAAAGTTTCGCAGCCCTGCGAGCGCCAGCACTTTTTTTGCGCTGATGACGAAGTCGATATCGGTTTAGTGCCATCATTCCGGTTTCTGAGCCGGAAAAAAATGCAGAGAGCAACAACAAGATTACAAGGACTGCCCACAGCATTAACGGGTCTGAACTTTGCAAGAAAAAATTCCATTAACTTCAAGGACGAATATGTTGAATTACTTCTTTGGATTTGGCAACTGTCTTTTACATATTTAAAAGCTAAATAATAATAAACTCTAAAACGATTTTACTCCCAACATAGCCCATTAGGATGGCCGTAAAGCCGACCCAACTCCATCCGATTGCTTTAACACCTCGCCAGCCACGGCTATATCGTCCCCACAAAAGAATGGCGTATACAGCCCAAGCGACAATACTAAGAGTTGCTTTATGAAGTAACTTCTGGTCAAACATGTCATCATAAAACAGAAATCCAGTTATCAGCGAGAGGGTGAGTAAAATTTCTCCAGCCCATATAAGTTCAAAGAGAAAATCCTCCATTGTCTGCAGAGGTGGGAACGCTCTCATCATAAAGTTTTGTTTTTTAGACTTCAGCTGCCAGTTTTGATAGCCGGTCAAAATAGCGTGAAGCGCGGCGATTGCAAGTAAGCTATAGGCTAAAATTGAAATCAGGATATGAGTTTGTAGATATGCGGAAACCGCACTTACCGATTTTGTGGAAGGATAAATTAGAGCTAAAAAAAGACTCGCCGCAGAAATTGGGAAAAGCGCCAAATACATACTGTGAAGAGGCTTTTTTGTTCCACTTAAAAAGACTACAGTATTTGTAAAGAAGGCGATTAAGACAAAAACCACAAATAAACTGAGATCTAGGCCTTCCTCGACAAACAACATGTTTGCAGCAGCGATTCCATGTGAAACTATGGCTAACGCTGCCAGTCTTTGTAGAAACGACGTATTAAAATTTGGATTCCGAGTTATATTAACAAGTAGATAGGCGAGGCCTATCAAATAGATGAATATTGATAAGTAGCTAAATACCGAGAAAATCATGATTTTTTTTGCCGCCCATTAAGCGTAGAGTTTGGCATATTCAGCTCCTAGGGTGAAGGGCTTGCAAAGATTATTGTTATAATGAAGTTGAATTAAGATTTAGGAGTTTGTAATGGCAATGTTTGAAAGTTTAAGTGATCGTCTTTCGCAAAGTCTGAAGAAAATTTCAGGCAAAGCGAGTCTCAGTGAGAAAAATATTCAGGAGACTTTGCGTGAGGTCAGAATGGCTTTGCTAGAGGCCGATGTCGCCCTTCCTGCTGTTAAATCATTTATTGAGCAGGTTAAAAATAGATCCATTGGCCATGAAGTAAGCAGAAGTCTCAATCCTGGTCAGCAATTTCTTAAAATTGTTCAGGCTGAACTCGAAAAAGTCATGGGTGAAAAAAATGAGTCCTTAAGTTTGGCTTCTCAGCCCCCGGCTGTTGTTTTGATGGCAGGCCTCCAGGGAGCGGGTAAAACAACATCAGCCGCAAAATTGTCAAGGTATCTCATTGATCGAGAGAAGAAAAAAGTGATGGTGGTATCGGCAGACGTTTATCGGCCAGCGGCCATAGAACAACTAAAAACGTTAGCTACTGAAGTTAACGCTGAATTTTTCCAAAGTGACACAAGTCAAAAACCTGTGGACATAGTAAATACCGCCATGGCGGCCGCAAAAAAACAATTCATTGATGTGTTAATTATTGATACAGCGGGTCGTCTGCATGTAGATAACGAAATGATGACAGAAATTAAGCAGGTACATGCCGCAGCTAATCCTGTTGAGACTCTTTTTGTTATCGATGCAATGATTGGTCAGGATGCTGTAAATACCGCGCAAGCTTTTAATGAATCTTTGCCGTTGACTGGAGTTATTTTGACTAAAGTAGATGGTGACGCGCGAGGTGGCGCCGCGCTGTCAGTGCGACATGTTACTGGGAAGCCTATTAAGTTCATGGGCGTTGGTGAAAAAACTGATGCACTAGAGCCTTTTTATCCAGAGAGGATTGCCTCTCGTATCTTGGGTATGGGAGATGTCCTCTCACTCATTGAGGATGTCGAAAGAAAAGTAGATAAAAAGAAAGCTGAAAAGTTCGCTCAGAAAATCGTAAAGGGAAAGCGTTTTGATTTGGAAGACCTTCGAGAGCAACTAAAGCAAATGAAAAATATGGGTGGCATGGCGAGTATGATGGATAAATTGCCGGGCATGGGTAATATGAAGGAGCTCGCACAACAAAACCAAGCGACGAGTCAATTTGATAAGATGGAATGTATTATTGACTCAATGACGCCTAAAGAACGAAAAAATCCAGATCTCTTAAATGGCTCGCGAAAGCGCCGAATAACTAATGGCTCAGGAACCAGTATTCAAGATCTGAACAGACTTCTCAAGCAGCACAAGCAGATGGGTAAGATGATGAAAAAGATGAAGGGAAAGGGCATGCAGAATATGATGCGTGGCATGGGAGGTATGATGTCTGGAGATGGATTACCTCCAGGAGGGTTTCCAAAGTTTTAGAGCATTGGAAAAACTCCATTAATGTTCTTATTTAGTGACAACTAAATTCTTTCCAAATACTTGTAAAATAGTTCCATTTCAAGCACTTTTGGCGTACCATACCGCGCCTTCTGGGACTGTCGTGTACTAGTGACAAGGTCCATAAAACAAATGCTGAGTGAGGAAAAACCTCCCTCGAAAACAGGAATTTAGTAAATGGTTACAATTAGATTGGCTCGCGGCGGTGCAAAAAAGCGCCCCTTTTACCACATCACAGTTTCTGATTCTCGCAAGGCGCGAGACGCTCGTTACATTGAGCGTATTGGCTTTTTTAATCCGGTTGCTCGGGGAGCAGAAGAGAAGCTGCGCATTGATTTAGATCGAGCTACATATTGGCAGGGTCAGGGCGCTCAGGTTAGTGATAGAGTTTCAGCTTTGATTAAAGAGGCCGCCAAAAAAGCGGCATAGTCCGATTGAAAAGGTCTACCTCAAGTAATTTAGAAAATCCAAAAATGCTGGTCTCTGGCAAAATTACTGCGGTTTTTGGGGTATCAGGTTGGGTCAAGGTTGTTTCTTATACGGACCAGAGTACGTCTATAACTGATTATCAACCTTGGTGGGTCCGGACGCCTGACGGGTTGCAAAAGGTCCAAATTGATAGTTCAAAAAATCATGGTGAAGGATTGGTAGTACATATTATTGGCACTGATGATCGTGATGAAGCAAGACAGTGGTGTCATTGTGACATTTTAATAGAGAAAGATTTGCTTCCTAAACTGCCTTCTGAAGATTTTTACTGGCATGAACTGGAGGGACTGACCGTCATTAATGACTCTTTGGAGCATCAAGTACTTGGAGTAGTGGATGGTCTTATTGAAACTGGTGCCAATGACGTATTAATAGTTAAAGGTAATCTAGATAGCATGGACTTGGAGGAGCGATTGATTCCTTACTCAGATGAGTTTGTTAAACGTATTGATCTTTCCAAGCGTGAGATCTTCGTAAACTGGGATCCAGATTTTTGATAGACGGGAACTGTGGGATTAGGTGAATTGAATGAAAATCGCATTGATTACCCTGTTCCCAGAAATGTTAGAAGCAGTTACGCGTTTTGGTGTTAGTGGAAGAGCAGTTAAAAATGAAGTGATTGAAATAAAGTGCTTCAATCCTAGAGAGTTTGCTGAGGATTTGCATAAAACGGTCGATGATCGTCCATATGGCGGAGGGCCAGGAATGGTTATGCAGATCGAGCCGCTAAGACTTGCTATTGGGGCAGCTAGGGAGTGGATCGGAGGGGAGACGTTAGTAGTTTATTTGTCTCCACAGGGTGCACTGTTAGATCAAAATGCCGTTAACAGCTTCTCGAATTTAGACAGTTTAGTACTTGTTGCTGGACGTTATGAGGGCATTGACGAGAGGCTGATAGGTCTCGAAGTTGATCAAGAGTGGTCCATTGGAGACTATGTTTTGAGTGGCGGAGAATTGCCTGCCATGGTACTGATAGATGCGCTTGTTCGACAAATTCCTGGGGTATTAGGACATGATCTGTCAGCTTCGCAGGACTCGTTTTCAGAGGGATTGCTGGATTGCCCTCACTACACGAGACCGGAGTGTTTTGACGGGCAAGATGTTCCGAAAGTTTTGTTATCGGGAAACCATGGAAAAATTAGACGTTGGCGTTTGCAGCAGTCACTGATGCGGACTCAACAACGAAGACCAGATTTAATGGATCGTTTGGAGCTCAATGATGAGCAACAAAACATACTCAAGGAAATGAGAAACGCGCTGGCAGATGATGGCAATGGATGATGTGCATCCTCTCTGTGCAGAGCTCTAAATCAGGTGGTTGATACCACCAACCAATGAAAATTGAGGAGCAAGAAATGACAAACAAAACACCAATCATAGCTGCTATTGAAAAAGAGCAGATGAATAAAGACATACCTGATTTTAGTCCTGGAGATACTGTGGTTGTTCAGGTGAAAGTGAAGGAAGGATCTCGAGAACGACTCCAGGCATTCGAAGGAGTTGTCTTAGCTAAGCGCAATCGCCAGTTGAACTCCGCATTCACCGTCAGAAAAATTTCAAGTGGAATAGGTGTGGAACGAACGTTCCAAACGTATTCTCCTCTTGTTGATAGTATTGAGGTAAAAAGAAGAGGTGCTGTTCGTCGTGCGAAGCTCTACTACTTGCGCGAGCGTTCAGGTAGATCAGCTAGAATTAAAGAAAAACTTAGTTAATTTTGTAATGTTTAAAAAGGCGGCGTTTAGCCGCCTTTTTTATTCAATTTAATAAATATTTTTTGACGTGTTTATTTCTAAGTGAGAATTGAAAAGAAAAGCTAATTTATAAATCTCTTTTACCTACTAGTATTTCGCCATAGACTTGTACTTGTTTGTTCCACCTTTAATGGATACTTTTTGGCATCATGAAGAAAGATAAATCACCTAAGGATCCTTTTCAGTTGAGAGAGGCTGAAAAATATGATCGACCCATACCAAGTAGAGAATTTTTACTAGATTATCTCAATGAGAGTCTTGGTCCTCTCACTCATAAAGAAATCTGCATTGCTCTGAATATTAATGATCATCGGCAAATAGAGGCTATGCGAAGAAGACTTAGAGCAATGGAGAGAGATGGTCAGTTAGCTAGAAATCGGCGTGATGGCTATGGAACTCTCGATAAGCTTAATCTTATTAAGGGAAGGGTGATAGGACATCCCGAGGGATATGGTTTCTTAAGGCCAGAGAGTCATACTGGAGAGGATATTCACCTGTCCAGTTCTCAGATGAGAAGGGTATTTGATGGGGACGTGATTCTTGTTCGGATTGCGGGTTGGGATCGCAAAGGTCGACCAGATGGAAGTATTGTTGATATTGTCGAGCGAAATACGACTCAGTTGGTCGGCAGATATTTCCACGAGAGTGGCGTTAACTTCGTCAGAGCAGATAACCCAAGAATCTCACAAGATATTCTCATTCCAAATCATTTAGTTGGGAAAGCTAGTCCCGGACAGATTGTTGTTGTTGAATTGATCGAACCTCCATCCAGAAATAGTCTTCCTGTTGGATCTGTCTGCGAAGTTCTTGGTGATCATCTTGATCCTGGTATGGAAGTCAAAGTATCAATTCGGAATTACGGAATTCCACACAAATGGAACGATCAACTTTTAGCTGAGACTGCGCTGATCCCTGAAAAGGTCTCTGAGTCCGATGATCGATTAGATCTAAGAAAAGTGCCACTTATTACCATTGATGGTGAGGATGCCCGCGATTTTGATGATGCGGTTTTTTGCAAGGAAAATGGTGATGGTGGTTGGACTTTAATTGTTGCTATCGCTGATGTTTCACATTATGTGGGAGTTGGCTCTCAACTTGATACTGAAGCATACTTGCGTGGCAACTCCGTCTACTTCCCCAATCATGTTGTACCAATGCTTCCAGAAAAATTGTCTAACGGATTGTGTTCACTTAACCCTCTGGAAGATCGCTTTTGCTTAGTTTGTGAGATTCATATTAGCGCTGAAGGAGAGATTCAGAAGTATCAATTTGCTGAGGGCATTATGCATTCTCATGCAAGAATGACCTACACTCAGGTCGCACAACTAATTGCACATCAAGATGATAGCTCTTCATCTGAAGTTCGCAAACAATTTTCCTCCATCGCACCGCATGTAGATGATCTTTGCAACTTATATAAAGTTTTACATAAACAGAGAGTTAAGAGAGGAGCTATTGATTTCGATTCTCAAGAGACAAGGATACTTTTTGATAAACAAAGAAAAATTAGTCAGATTATTCCAGTCGATCGCACAGATGCACATCGATTAATAGAGGAGTGTATGCTCTGCGCAAACCTATGTTCTGCATTGTTCCTTGAGAAGGCTGAAATACCGGCATTATACAGAGTTCATGAGGGTCCTAGCGAAGATCGATTATCTTCTGTGAGAGAGTTTCTCGCGGAATTAGGAATAGGGCTAGGCGGAGGAGAAGATCCTGATCCAGAGCACTATCAGCGAGTTTTACGTTCTGTTAAGGATCGAGATGATGCAGCTATAATTCAGTCTATTATGTTGCGTTCCATGAGTCAGGCTGTGTATCAACCTGAGAATTTAGGGCACTTTGGATTGGCTTTTGATGCATATACACATTTTACTTCACCCATTAGACGGTATTCTGACTTGCTTGTTCATCGAGCAATTCGTAGTTTAATTCGTGGTAAAAAGATCACTCCCAACACTTATCGTATTGATACTGCAAAGCCAATCGCTAAAAAACTAATTTATCCATATGAAATGGATTATTTAGATGCTACAGGGGAGCATTTGTCAGTAACAGAACGACGAGCAGATGATGCTACAAGAGATGTAGTAAATTGGTTGAAATGCGAATATTTAATGGATCAAGTTGGCTCAAAATATCATGGTGTGGTCAGTGCGGTAACTGGCTTTGGGCTATTTGTGATGTTGGATGATCTCTATGTGGAAGGCTTGATACATGTAACAGGGCTACCAAAAGATTATTACTATCATGAGGCATCACAGCATCGTATGGTTGGAGAGCGTACGGGGCGAATATTTCGGCTTGGCCAAAAATTGATTGTTAAGATATCTAAGGTAAATTTAGAGGAACGTAAGATTGATTTTGAGCTGGTTGATAATGATTCAAATCAAGGGAAATCAGAAGGGGATACGAAAAAGTCAAATAAACTAAAAGTTACGGTAAAGGCAAAAGAGCTTGCTGAAGAATATGAGAAGAATAAAAGAGGTCGCGGAAAATCTTCTAAGAAAAGAAGAGCAAAGTCATCAAAGGGAAAGGTAGCTAGCTCTAAAAAAAAGCGTCGTAAGCTTTAGGCTACCTAAGAAGACTTATGATGGAAGATGATGCGAGAGCAGTCGTCCAAGAACTTCAGCGATATAGTCCAAAAATAAGGTTCCCATGTCACTCTGATAGAACCTAGCGTCACTGTTCCCAAGAGATAGAATTCCAATATGTTGTGGGTTCCTGATGACTGCAGTCGCTGCCGATTTTATTGGTTGTGAATTCTCCATAAATAGCGCATCTAATTCCTCTTTAGAGAAGCTACCACAAACAGAATACTCCGCGTTCATTATTGATTTAAGGGACATATTTACATCTTCGATAGAGCTCACTTTAGCCTGACACAGGTCTTTCAGAGAATCATCACCAAATAGTAAAAGATTGTAGAATTCTATTCCAAAATCAGATGAAAAGCTCTTATACAACGAATCAATAAGGGCAGCTAAATCTTTTGCTTCAAGTAAATTCAAAATTAGCTGACGAGTCTTGTCGAACATAAATTCATTTTCTTGGGCGACCTCTACAAGACTTTCCAACTGTAAGCTTATTTCATTATTTCGATCACGTAATACAGATAATTGTCTATCTACAAGGGATATAGCTCCATCTGTTTCGTGATGAACGATCATAGTCTCAAGAATGTCTGGATTTTCATCTAAAAACGTAGGGTGATCTCGCAAATAAGCGCGAATTTGTCTGACCGTAATTTCATCTGAATCATTTGTTTTCATACTATAATACGCCCGTGAAAGCTTGTGACAGCGGGTCCGCTCATAATAAGAGGATACCCTTCTCCTTTCCAGCTTACATGAAGTTTACCACCTTGCAAGTGAACGGCGACGTCCTGATTAATTAATGATTTCCTTATAGCGGCAGCGGCAGCGGCACACGCGCCCGAGCCGCATGCATTTGTTTCGCCCACATCACGCTCAAAAACTCGGAGCTTTATATTATGTCGATCTATGACTTCCACAAAGCCAACATTTACTTTCTCAGGAAACCGAGCGTGTCGCTCTAATTCTTCTCCAAGAGACAAGACTGGAGCTTCAAGTACATTATCTGTAAATATTACCGCATGAGGATTGCCCATTGATACTAGGGAAATCTCTACTTCGCCATGGGTGGATTCGATGATGTGGCTATCTCTCTCATGATTTGTCTCGAATGGAATAGATTGAGCATCAAAGGATGGATGACCCATATCCACAGATAGAGATCCATCTTTATTAGCCGACACACTAATAATACGGTTTATTGTTTTGAGGCGAAAAGTCTTTTTACCAGATAATTTTCTATCTCTTATGAAACGGGCAATGCATCTTGCTCCGTTACCACATTGCTGAACCTCAGCACCGTTGCTATTAAAGATCCTATAGTCAAAATCAATGTCTGGCTTGGATGGAGGTTGAATGATCAAAATTTGATCGCATCCAATTCCTTCGTGGCGATCCGCTATCTGCTGAATCATTTTTCGATGGACTCGGATATTATGGGTTACAGCATCGATCACAACGAAATCGTTGCCTAGGCCATGCATTTTGGTGAAATCCACTAGCATATTATTTTTCAGTTTTTGAAGTCATGATCATTACCGATGAGTTTCTCTCCCCGCACCAAGTCACTGAGAGTTTCTCTTTTGCGAATGATATATGCCTTTTCCTCGCTGACCATTATCTCTGCACTTCGTGGTCGACTATTATAATTTGAACTCATAACAAAACCGTATGATCCGGCAGAGAACAAACAAAGATAATCACCTTCTTTAATTTTAAGATCTCGATCTTTTCCTAAAAAGTCACCACTCTCACAAACTGGGCCAACTACATCATAAGCGCTTTCGATTAGTTCGTCTCTGGATAAAATGGGCTGTATGTCCATCCAAGCTCCATATAGAGACGGCCTCAACATATCATTCATTGCAGCATCGACAACGGCAAAGTCCTTTGTCTCGCTGTGTTTTAGATACTGAACTTTTGTTAATAACACTCCTGCATTGGCAGTGATCGAGCGCCCCGGTTCTAGCAGAAGTGTTTCGCTTCTGCCCTTTAATAGGGGGAGTAGTTCGTTGATATAGTCACTTACAGACAATACTGTTTCGTTTTGATAACGAACCCCGACTCCTCCACCGATATCTAGATGATTTATTTTAATTCCTGATTCAGATAGTTTATCTACCAAGCTTATCAACCTTTTCAGTGCGTCTCTAAATGGTTCAATCTCAGTTATTTGAGAACCTATGTGACAATCTACACCAATAATATTGATATTGGGCATCTGTGCCGCCCTAAGATACACTTCGATCGCTTTATCTATTTCAATTCCGAACTTGTCTTCTTTTAATCCAGTAGATATATAAGGATGAGTTTTAGCATCTACATCTGGATTCACTCGAATTGAAACAGGCGCAGATAGAGACATCATTTTTGCAGTTTTATTAAGCAAGAATAATTCGGACTGTGATTCCACATTAAAGCAATGGATTCCAACCGCCAGTGCTCGACTCATTTCCTCCTCAGTCTTAGCTAGACCTGAAAAAACTACTTTTTTAGGATCTCCTCCAGCAAGAAGAACTCGCTCTAACTCTCCTATGGAGACAACATCAAATCCAGCACCCAAAGATGAGAGCAATTGCAGTACTGCTATATTTGAGTTGGATTTTACAGCGTAGCAAACCAGATGTGATTGGCTCTCTAAGGCTTCAACATAACTTAGATAGTTTTCCTCGATTGCCTTCTTACTATATACATAACAGGGCGTCGAAAATTCTTTTGCGATATTTGCCAGAGAAATCCCTTCAACATAAAGTTCTCCTTTGACTCGTCTAATCATACTTGGCACTGCAGCTTATTCCTCGATAGAATCAAGATTTGATATGTAGGTCATCGTCGAATCTTCAGGCAAATAAAGATTTCCGGTGTTTCCGCAGCCGCTTAATGGAGCCAGCAAAAAAAGAATTATTAATCCAATGGATCTGATTTTCATCGAGGAATCTCTTAGATAAAAACCTTATTATAACGATTGTGGAAGAATGCGACCAAACAATTATACTGAGAGCTCTTAATCAGAACTCAGTGGCCATGGAAAATTTAAAATGAACGAAGCTGAATTTAATCAAATTGTGGATGATGTCATGTTTATTATCGAGGAGACAATCGATGATAGTGGTGCTGATATAGATTATGAGAATAATGGAGGAATGCTCACGCTTACGTGCGAATTGAACGGCTCACAGATTATCCTTTCCAGACAGCCTGCTATGAGAGAGGTATGGATGGCGGCAGTGTCTGGTGGCTTTCATTTTACGTTGCAGGGCGAACCCTTGAAGCAATGGAAGAACACGGTGACTGGAGAGCTTTTGACGAAGATGTTGACAGATGCCTGCCAAGAGCAATCATCAGAGGATATTAGCTTTAGTTTCTGATTACCGATTTTGAATTTTTAAAAGTGCTCTTTCGGCAGCAGATTTGACCTGATCTGGAGATGTTCCGCCAACATGATCGCGAGATTTCACCGACCCTTCTAGAGTTAAAATATCAAAAACATCTTCACTGATATTACTAGAAAAAGATGTTAATTCATCCAAGGTCATTTCCGATAGATCTCTATTCTCCGAAATACCAAAAGCAACTGCTTTACCCACCACATCGTGTGCATCTCTAAATGGAAGGCCTTTAATAACAAGGTAATCAGCCAGGTCAGTAGCCGTAGAAAAGCCAGACTTAGCTGCTTCAAACATTTCTTTTTTATTGATTTGTATTGCGGGAGTCATATCAGCGAAAGCTCGAAGGCAGTCTTTTACAGTATCGACCGTATCAAAAATTGGCTCTTTGTCCTCTTGATTATCCTTGTTGTAGGCTAATGGTTGGGACTTCATAAGTGTTAAGAGTGATACAAGATTTCCATGCACTCGACCAGTTTTTCCTCGCACAAGTTCAGGTACATCTGGATTTTTTTTCTGGGGCATGATGGATGACCCCGTGCAAAATCGATCTGGGAGACTGACAAATTGGAATTGCGCAGAAGTCCATAAGATCAGTTCCTCTGACATTCTTGAAAGATGAGTCAGTAGTATGCTGGCAAAACTACAAAATTCGATAGCAAAATCTCTGTCACTCACGGAGTCTAAGGAGTTCTCAGTGGCTTTATCGAAGCCTAAATTTATCGCTGTATGATGTCGGTCAATTGGATAGCTTGTTCCAGCCAAAGCAGCTGAACCCAGTGGGCATTGATTCATACGTACTCGACAATCTTTTAGTCGTCCATAGTCTCGCTCTAACATTTCATTCCAGGCTAAGATATGGTGCCCAAAAGTTACTGGTTGAGCGGTTTGAAGATGAGTAAAACCGGGCATTATAGTTTGATGCTCCGAATCTGCTAAATTAATCATCTTCTCTTGTAGTGAAGTCAAAAGTGTAGAGATTTCATCGATTTCATCCCTCAACCAAAGGCGAATATCGGTAGCAACCTGGTCATTTCTTGATCGACCAGTATGAAGTTTTTTTCCCACCTTTCCGATCCGATCGATTAGAGCAGCTTCAATATTCATGTGCACATCTTCTAGATCTTCAGTCCAAGTAAATGCACCAGTATCAATATCTTTGGCAATATTTTGAAGTTCTTCTATGATCTGTTTGGCTTCGCTTTCTGAGATTACACCCGAATCAGATAGCATCGAGGCATGAGCTATGGAGCCCAGGATGTCGTGTTCGTAAAGGCGTTTATCGAAATTTACAGAAGCCGTAAATCGAGCTACAAAAGCGTCAACAGGCTCATTAAATCTGCCGCCCCATGATTGATTCGTATTCTTAAATTTAGAATGTGTGGATTTTATGCTCTTTTGCTCTGTCATAGCCAACCGTGCCTAAGTCAAAAATGTTGATTATAGCTAATCCTCCAAAGAATGAGTTAAAACTTGAGATTTCAGCAGGAATTCAGGCCCAAATTGTTACCAATAATTGAATGTCCATCTTATTTTTACTGAACTCTGACAAAATTTTTCAAATCATTGATAATATAAACTATCTAAAATAGTGGAATAACCTTGTGTCAGATATCCTACGAATCGCTACTAGAAAAAGTCCTTTGGCTCTATGGCAGGCTGAGTTTGTTAAAACACAATTGTTGCAATATCACTCTCATCTTCAGGTGGAAATGGTAACTATGACAACTCAGGGCGATAAAGTAATAGATACTCCATTGGCAAAGGTGGGAGGAAAGGGGTTATTTGTTAAGGAATTAGAATTAGCTATGCTTAACGGAGATGCTGATATCGCAGTTCATTCTATGAAAGATGTGCCAATGACCCTCCCAGAGGGATTAAGTTTGGAGGTCATCTGTAGACGTGAAGATCCCTCCGATGCCTTCGTGTCGAATAATTATGGTGATTTAGATCAGTTACCCATAAATAGCATTATCGGGACGTCGAGTCTGCGCCGTCAGTGTCAGTTAAGATCGATTTATCCCAATCTTCAGGTCACGGACTTAAGGGGTAATGTAAATACTCGGTTATCAAAATTAGATGATGAAAAGTATGACGCAATTATCCTCGCTAGTGCAGGTTTGATCCGCCTTGGAATGGCTAGCAGAATAAAACAAAAACTCCAGCTTGATGTTTGTCTCCCAGCTGCAGGTCAAGGAGCTGTGGGGATTGAATGTCGTGCTAATGATGAAAATACTATTAAGTTACTCAGTCCGTTAAATGATATTCAGTCATCTCTTTGTGTCCGCGCTGAGCGTGCGACTAATCGGCATCTCCAAGGGGGATGTCAAGTGCCTATTGCTTGTTTTGCGAAACTGGTTGATGAGGAGAAATATATTGAGATGATAGGTTTGGTTGGAAGTATTGATGGAAATACCATAATTCGTGCGCGATCATCTGGTCCAGCTTCCAAACCAGAGGACGTAGGCATAAGACTGGCTGAAGACCTTCTGGCTCAGGGAGCGGCAGAAATTTTGGCTGATATCTATGGGTAGCTCTGCTTTGGAGGGAAAACGGTTGTTGGTGATGCGCTCCCACCGAAAACAAGATGATTTTTTAGAGCTTCTCAAGGATACGAGTTCTGAAGTCCTTCATAGACCTATCCTCGATATCAAGTCGCTTGAAAACTCAGAAAAAATAAAGAAACAAATTTCTAATTTTGATGAATTTGATATCGCTATTTTTGTCAGTATGCATGCGGCTAACTTCGCTATAGGTTGGCTGGATAGATATTGGCCAATGTTGCCGTTAGGGGTTGACTACTTCGCTATTGGACGCCAAACGGCAAGTGCCATAAAAAAATTTGGGCTATCTGTTTTGTGTCCGTCTGTTAATGTAACTTCGGATGGACTATTGTCTATGCAGGAGCTGCAAGATGTAAAAAGTAAAAAGGTAATTATCTTTCGAGGAAGCACAGGTCAGGATACCTTAAAACATGAATTGACATTAAGAGGCGCTGAGGTTGAGTACTGTAATTTGTATCAACGTGTACTTAATAATGGGCAGAAAGAGTCAATTTTGAAAGAACTACCAACCATTGATTGCATGATTGCGCATAGCGGGGAGATGTTGGAATCTCTTGGGGTTTGGGATGATGTGGAAAAATTCGCTGAAGGAAATAAGTTTTCAGTGCTAGTTCCTAGTGAGAGGGTAGCAGAAATTGCCGTTAAACTAGGTTACAGTTCTGTTGTAGTTGCTAAAAGTGCTCTACCAGAAGTAATGTTGGCTGCATTAGATAAGATTTTTTCTTCTACTTAACATTCGGGGAAAAATTAATTCCAGATGGAGAAAAACTTCGGGGAAAAATCGTGTCAGATTTAGGAAAAAAAGCTAAAAAGGCTTCTAGCTCGCTCACTATTGAGTCGGAACTAGCCCATGGCTCTGGGAAAAAAAATACTGAGTCCAAATCTCTTCACAATTCAGCTAAGTCAGCAAAGACAAATTTCATCACCTTGATTTTAATGTTTCTCTTCCTCCTGATTTTAACTGCAGGATCGTGGTTTATGTTTCAGATAAAGGCTCAGTTAAAGGATAATTCGGTTAAGTTAGATTCACTAGAAGATCTGGCGAATCGAACGGCCAAATCGCTCGATATGTTTTCTGTGAAAAGTAAAAAATTTGAGTCTATACAGGAT
>NTJY01000010.1 GCA_002457245.1 SAR92 bacterium MED-G29
GCTATTTTATGAATCTTGTCTTGAGTTGAGTTTCTTCCTGACGCGACTAGATCGAGGAATCGTGAGTAAGTGCCATCTACGCTGGCTTGAATAATTTCTTTTGAGGACTGAGAAAGTGGTTGCTGTATCTGAGCTCTAAAAGCGGTCTTGGAGGTGGTGACGCCATCATAATAAATACCTAAATTCGCGAGAGAGTTACTTAAATCAGGGATTACTCCCCATACGCCAATAGATCCAGTAACTGAGGTAGACATAGCTAAGACATGATCAGCTTCTGCGGCAATCCAATATCCTCCGGACGCAGCAATGCTTCCCATCGAGACAATAATTGGCATTCCCTTTTTTTGGATTGAACTAATAGAGTCTCTGATGATTTCAGACGCAAAGGCACTACCTCCACCACTATCAATTCGTAAAACGACCGCTTTTATATTTTTGTTATCTTCTAAATTCCCAAAAATTCCCGCGAGAGTATCTCCTCCAATAGTACCCTCTGGTTGTTGCCCGTCCATTATTGTTCCACTAGCAACAACGACAGCAATCTGATTATTATTATCAGAAATTTTCTCTTTGGAAATTCGGGTATTGGTTAGGTAGCTATCCATGTCTATGCTATTGAATTCACCGTCAGATCCGGGGATTAGGTCATTCAAATGATCATAGATTTCTGTTCGAGAAGCAATGACATCTATTAACCCAAAAACTTTAGCGACGCGAGCTGCGTCGCCATTATGCTCTTTCATAGCAAGATGCAAAGTATTTGCATAATCATCAATTCTACCTTGGTCGAGTGAACGCAAGAGCTCTATCTCTGAAGTATAGAATCGCCACAGATCACCGAGTAGAAGTTGTGTCTCTTCCTTCACTTCTTGTGACATATTACTCCCCATAAGGGGCTCCACGGCGCTTTTATATTGCCCAGCCCGGAAGATGTTCATGGTGATCTTTAATTTATCAAGTCCCTCTTTGAAATAGCTACGATAGCTACTGAGTCCGTTAATCATCACTTCACCCATCGGATTAAGCATGATTTCGTTTGCATGTGCGGCCAAATAATATTGGGAAGCCGAAAAGCTATCGCCCACCGCAATAATTGGCTTTTGATCTTTGAAACGCTTCAGGGCTAGTCCAATCTCCTCTAGTTTACTCATACCTCCGCCAAGCAGATAATCCGTATCGATTAGAAGGTGAGTAATTCTGTTGTCATCTGCGGCAGTATCGATAGCTTCGATAACATCTCTAACTAAAGTTTCACTATCCCCTTGACCGGGTGGGGTAAATATTTGGTTGAGTGGATCAATGTAAGTTCTTTGGTCTACTAAATAACCTTGGGGAGCAAGATAAAGAGCCCCCTCTGCAGGGACAGGCTGAACACTATTATCATTTAAAGTGAAAATCGCAACGATGAAGATAACACTCATTAGCATGACTCCGAGGATATTTCTAAGTCCTGTTAATACTTTAATAATAGCTTTTGTTAAGCGCCGAATCGGTCCGGCTGATGTGTCAGTCATCTAAGGAGTCCTGTTGTTGAGGTTAGTAAAGTGCGATGTTGTTTTTCTGTCTCAGACGAGAGTTTATTGTTGCGGCGATAAATAGCAAGACTATCAATATGGTCTCCATAATATCAAGATTCTCAGGTTGCGGGCCGCTGAGCTTATAAGTGGCTGTGGCAAAATACATCAGCAAGACGAAGCATACCCATATTAAAGTTCGAATATTGCCGTTAAGAATTCCTGGAATAAAAACCAATAGGGGTGTTAGGGCAATAACATAGATAGAAATTGGAGCTTCTTTAAACCAGAGATTTAAAGCGAGTGTTGCTAACAACAGGAAGAAACTTATTCTGGTGATAATGTGTGTGATGTTTATCTTGTGTTCTAGAGTCAAAATTATTACCTGAGGGTCTTGGTGGCAGTAAATTGCCAATTAAAAAAGGAGTTTCTGAGCTAAACTAGCAACTTGAGCACCTTGGGATCGAGCAATTTGAATTTCTTCTGGACTCAAGCAACCACTCTCAATATGAGAGGCACCGTATGGGGTTCCGCCCGATTTAGTCTGAGACAGCGCTGGCTCAGAGTAGGGAACCCCAGAAATCAACATACCGTGATGAAGAAGTGGAAGCATCATCGATAGCAATGTAGATTCCTGACCGCCATGAAGACTGGATGAGGATGTGAAAACCCCTGCTGGCTTGTTTGTTAATGCGCCACTCAACCACAAGCTGCCCGTGCTATCGATGAAATACTTTAGTGGAGCTGCAACATTGCCAAACCTAGTGGGGCTGCCAAGAAGTAGTCCAGAACAACTTGCAAGATCATCTTGACTGCAATAAATATCGCCAGTCTCAGGGATATCACTCTCTGACGCTTCACATACTGCGGAGATGGCTGGAACAGTTCGAAGCCTTGCTTCTATTCCCGCTGACTCAACGCCTAAAGCGAGTTGCTCAGCAAGCATTTTGACATGGCCATTACGGCTGTAATACAAAACTAGGATATAGGGACTCGTTATTTGCTTCGTCATTGTATTAATCTCAACACGTTTTCAGGTGGTCTTCCGATAACCGCTTTATCACCAACCACCACTATTGGACGCTCTATCAAAGAGGGGTCGTTGATCATAGCATCAATCAGGATATCATCTGCAGGGTCCTCTTGATTCATTTTTAGCTTTCCGAACCCTCTTTCACTACGACGAGTGAGCTGAATTGGTGTCATATTTAATTTGTTTAGTAAAGCCACTAAATCTGATTTTTGAAGCCTATCAGTCAAATATAAGACTATTGTCGTACTAACTTTTGCGGTCTCCAGAAGTTTCAGTGTTTCTCTTGATTTCGAGCATCGTGGATTATGATAAATTGTAGCTAGCATAGTTAAGGATCTAGTTCAGTTAATTAGCGATTTCGGATAAATCTGCATCAGGGAAAAGCCCTATGTTAGGATGTTAACCCAATAATTCAGAGAATTGGGAAGGTTTTTTTGTTAAATCATATGAGGTAAAGGTATTGAAAAGAATTCTTTTGTTAACTCTTTTCTTGGTGGCTTGTTCGGGAAATACAACATATCCTCTTCTCGATGGTGGGACCATTGATGTCAAAGCGCCAAGAAAGGTATTGATAATTAATTATTGGGCTATCTGGTGCGCACCATGTAGAAAAGAAATACCCGAGCTAAATGAATTGGCCTCTCATCACAAGAAGAAACTAATGGTTGTGGGAGTCAATTTTGATGGATCACAAGGTGAATTATTGGAAAATGAAATTCAAAAATTAGGTATAGAGTTCTCCAGCCTTTTAGATGACCCTCGAAATGTTTGGGGCCTAGAGCCTGTATCAGTATTACCTGAAACGCTAATTATCGGCCCAGATGGGAAATTACAGCATCGTCTGATTGGCCCCCAAACGCTGTCCTCAATTGAGGCTCTACTTTAGGAACAAGTTGTTTAGACTGTCTTTGAATAAATGATATCTGGCTATTTTCAACTTTAGATGAAATGAGAGGAAGAAATGAAAGATTTACGAAAGTTTTATGTCGATGGGGAATGGGTAGATCCAATTTTTGCCAATGACTTAGCTGTAGAAAATCCTGCTACTGAGGAATTGGTAGCGACCATTTCAATGGGCGCCATGGCGGACGTGAACAGGGCGGTTGCAGCTGCTAAACATGCATTCCCCTCGTACTCTCGAACTTCAGTGGATGAGCGTATCGCCCTTTTGGAAAACCTCTTAAGTATATATTCGGATCGATATGATGAGATGGCTGTAGCGATTTCCATAGAAATGGGAGCGCCAATATCTTTTTCAACTGCGGCTCAAGCCGATTGTGGCAGAGGACATATAAAGGCTGCTCTCGAGGCGCTTAAAAAGTTCGAATTTGAACGTCAAATTGGCTCCACCAGGGTTGTTAAGGAAGCCATTGGTGTTTGTGGTTTCATAACTCCTTGGAATTGGCCGATTAATCAAATTAGTTGCAAGGTGGCACCTGCTCTTGCTACCGGCTGCACGATGGTCTTGAAGCCAAGCGAAATTGCTCCTATCTCAGGGTATTTGTTTACTGAAATGATGCATCAGGCAGGTTTCCCCGATGGTGTTTACAATATGATCAATGGAAATGGACCAGATGTTGGAGCCGAAATAGCGGCTCACCCTGATATCGATATGGTCTCGTTTACGGGGTCAACTCGTGCGGGAGTTTTGGTAGCTAAAGCTGCTGCTGATACCGTAAAGCGAGTTACTCAGGAATTAGGTGGTAAATCCCCAAATATTATTTTTGAAGATGCCAATTTAGAGAAGGACGTTACCGCTGGTGTCAGAAGAATGATGAATAATACAGGACAATCTTGTAATGCTCCCTCGCGGATGCTGGTCCAATCTTCAGTTTATGATCAGGCTATTAAGATTGCGAAAACAGCAGCCGAAGACATAGCTGTTGATCAGCCTACCAAAGAGGGAGAACACTTGGGGCCTCTCTCTAGTCGAGTTCAGTTTGATAAGGTTCAAGGCTTAATTAAAAAAGGCATCGAGGAAGGTGCTAATGTTGTTGCAGGTGGCCCAGGTAAACCTGATGGTTTAGATATTGGATATTTCGTAAAACCAACTGTATTCTCAGGTGTGAGTAACGATATGACGATTGCTCAGGAGGAGATATTTGGTCCAGTTCTTACCATGATCTCTTTCGATACTGAGGAGCAGGCCATAGAAATTGCAAATGACACTCCCTATGGATTAGCCGCTTATTTTAGCACAGCAAGCGAAGAGAGAGCGGCGCGGGTTGCCAGTCAGTTGAGAGCTGGAATGATAAGTGTAAACAGTGCTTCCCAGAATTATACTGCGCCGTTTGGCGGATACAAACAGTCGGGTAATGGCCGTGAATGGGGTGAGTTTGGGTTCGACGACTTTCTGGAAATCAAAGGAATTACGCGCTAGCGATTACCTCAAATTTTAAATAATTTCGGAATCGCGATTCTTGGAAAATCCGTAAATGATTCCGCCTAGAAAAATAATTCCTAACCCTGCCCACGCTTCATCTGGTCTTGAGACCAATACATATCCAAGGGTCCAAACGGTCACTATTAGGTAGATGATTGGTGCAAGGGGATACGCAAACGTTCTATACGCGCCCTCAATAGATAGTTTCTTCTGCCGTAAAATGAAAATTCCGGCAACTGAAAATAAAGTATTTATGCCGAGTACAAAGCTAGAAAACACTAACACAGATTCAAATGTAGAGCTGATGATAAAAAGAAATGCCAAAGAACTTTGAAACATAATTGCGATTGTTGGAATACCATGACTATTTACTCTGCTCAGAGATCTAAATGGCTTAAAGTCCTCTCCGATTACCTGAAGTACGCGTGGTCCAGCCATTGTCATGGCGCTAACCGTCGAGACTAGCAGCACGGCCAAGATAGCGCCCATTGCTTTTCCTGCGTGATTGCCAAGGGCATAATTTGCCACAATAACGCCTATCTCTAACTCTCCCTCAATAATTTTAATTGGCACGGCATTTAGAAAGGTAAAGTTGAGCAATAAATAAATTAACATTACGAGCAGTGTCCCAACGAATAAAACAATAGGTAAATTGCGTTGAGGTTCGTCTAATTCACTAATTACATAGGTAACTGCGTTCCAACCAGTGTAAGCATAATTCACGTAAATCAGCGATATGGCGAATACTCCACTGAATAAAATATTCTCATCGCCTAATTTAGGTACAAGAGAAATATTTTGGGGACTACTGCCCCAGAAAAAGATAATAAAACAAAATATTAATATCAAAGCTACCTTCAAAGCTGTAAAGGTTTGTTGAAATTTCCCGCTAGTTTGCCTAGAGGCACAGTGAATGACTGTTAATATTGCGAGTAGTGAGCACGCTGATAAAGTTCTTGGTATTTCAGGAAAGACGGCTGAGAGGTATGCTGCAAAGGTCATAGAAGCAAGAGCTACAGGAGCAGCAAACCCAACCGTTGCCGAGACCCATCCTGAAATAAATCCAGCGCAGGGGTGGTATAGGCGCCCAAGAAAATTATATTCGCCGCCTGATCGGGGTAAATTGGCTCCTAGCTCCGCATATGTCAGAGCCCCGCAAAGGGCGGTCAGGCCACCGATAAACCAAAGCATCATTAGTACAAAATATGATTGAATCCCCAGAAGTTGGAACCCCAGACTAGTGAAAACTCCCGTGCCAACCATATTTGCGACAATAATCGCAATTCCTGTCGATTTTGAAAATTTTTCCATTAAAAATTAGTTTTTTGTGAAGACACACAATACTTTAGCTTAGCTAAATATATGACGCATTAACAACTATTAAAAATTGCGCATTCGCTGTGGTTTGCATACTATGCAAAGCGAATGAATTTTAAATATTTACAGGATCGCTAGTTATGAAATTGCTTTTTGTATTGGTGTTATTAACAATCAGTATTTCAGCTTCTGCGTCAGAGCATAAAAACGTTTACTTCGGCGATACGCATCTTCACACATCCTACTCATTTGATGCATTTTTGAATAATAATCATACTGCGGATCCAGATACTGCATATCGTTGGGCGAAAGGACAGCCGGTTATACATCCATATAATCGCACAAGAGTTCAGATTAAAACTCCCCTAGATTTTTTGGTTGTTTCAGATCACGCCGAAATGTTAGGTGTAATGCGAGCTGTTCATGAAGGCTCTTTTGTGGAAGAAGATCTCGGCTGGTATGGCAATATTAAACGACGATATTCTTTTTGGCGGATGAATAAAGCTATTGACTCTGGCACAGGGCTGCAATTTTTCAGGCAGTTTTTACCTCAGAATCCCACTCTGGAGGGCCGCACTGATCCTGTTAAACACCCTAGTAATAATATATCTGACTTAGCAATTTTTGGAGATACATCTAAAACATCGACCTTGGCGTGGCATGACATTGTTGAAACAGCCGACCGTCACAATGACCCTGGCAACTTCTCGGCGCTTCTTGGTTGGGAGTGGAGTTCTATTCCAATGGGAGTGAATCTCCATAGAATAGTTTTAAGTCCCGACGGTGCAGATAAGGGCAAGCAATTTCTTCCTTATGGCTCAGATAAGAGTCAATATCCAGAGGACCTTTGGGACTGGTTAGAGACCACTCAGCAGCGAACAGGCGCAAGATTCCTTGCCATCCCCCACAATTCAAATATTTCTAAAGGCTACATGTTCGATAACACTACTCTCAAAGGAGAACCAATAACAGCAGAATACTCCCGCCGCAGAATGAAATGGGAGCCTGTTGTGGAGGTTACGCAAATCAAAGGAGACAGCGAAACTCGAAGCGACTTCTCTCCTGATGATGAGTTTGCCGATTTTGAGAACTATGATTTTAATATTCAGGTAGGTGGAACTCCTTACAAAGCAAGGGCGGGTGACTTTGTTAGACCTGCCCTTAAAAAAGGATTGTCAATCGAAAGAAAAGTTGGCGTGAATCCCTACAAATTTGGATTGATTGGCTCTACCGATTCACATTCAGGTCTAGCAAGTGCTGAAGAATTAAATTTTATGGGGAAGATGGCTACAGATTCTATCCCTGAGAATAAGACTAGATTGGGAAGCGGACTTGGTAGCAATGGCTGGAATATGTCTGCATCAGGTATTGCCGCGGTTTGGGCTACTGAAAATACTCGGGATGCTATTTTTGAAGCTTTCAAAAGAAAGGAGGTTTATGCTACGTCCGGGCCCCGCATTCGATTGCAAGTTTTTGCTGGATGGAGTTTCCCAAAAAATGCGGAAATTAGTGAGGATTTTTCTAGGATAGGACATTCTTTTGGTGTTCCGATGGGCGGTGACCTAATTTCACCGAGAGAGCAAAATAGCCCGCCTAGTTTCCTGCTGAGGGCAGTAAAAGATCCTCTAGATGCTAATTTAGATCGTTTGCAGGTGATAAAAGGATGGATAGATGGTTCTGGTAGGGAGCATGAAAAGGTATACAATGTTGCTTGGTCAGATAATCGTGCACTTGACTCAGAGGGAAATCTTCCCAAAGTTGGGAACACCGTAGATCTTAGCTCAGGTCAGTTTACCAACACGATTGGTCAGTCAGAGTTCTCGTTAAAGTGGACTGATCCAGACTTTAATCCTCAGTATCAAGCTTTTTATTATGTGAGAGTGTTGCAGATACCAACCCCCAGAAATGGATTGCTTGATAGCTTAGCACTTCAATTAGATAGCCCGCCCAGAGGACCAAAGACTATTCAGGAGAGAGCATACTCTTCGCCTATATGGTATCAACCACAATAAATTTGATACTAAGATTTTTTAGGAGTATTTTTTGATTTTTAAGCTTAAGTTAATTTCACTGCTATTTGCAGTGGCTCTTTTCTTGTACCCCCGAAACGCAGGGGCTGAAACTAAAGTCCTTTTTGGTGACACTCATGTTCATTCTGCTTACTCATTTGATGCGTTTCTCAATGATAATCACTCCGCCTTTCCTGACGATGCTTATCGCTGGGCGAGGGGATTACCTGTTGTTCATCCTACTACCCGTGTTAGGGCGCAAATAGAGACTCCACTAGATTTCTTAGTTGTTTCGGATCATGCGGAAGTTCTTGGTGTGATTACTGAGCTTCACTCGGACCGAAGTCTCCTCTCAGATATGGGTTGGTGGGACAGTTTTAAGCGATGGGTCACCCTTGAGATCACTGATTACTTAATCGACAGTGGGCGTGGGGAGCTGGTTTTTACCTATGGACTACCAAAGCCTGCTGTTGGGACAGGGCATGACCCGGTCGCAGATAAAAATGGTGTAGTGGTAGACGCGGGTCTGGGCGATACGACTGCGATTAGAGAGCATGTCTGGGATGATATTATAAATGCTGCCGAAAGGCACAACCGGCCCGGTACCTTTACAAGCTTGATCGGCTGGGAGTGGACTTCTACGCCCACGGGGGCGAATCTGCACAGGGTAATTTTTACTCCTGATGGAGCTGATAAAGCGGCACAATTCTTACCCTATGGCTCGGATGATAGTCAATATCCTCAAGATTTATGGGATTGGCTTGTAGCGACTAGTAATAGAACAGGTGCCCGTTTTCTTTCGATACCTCACAACTCTAATTTATCTAAAGGCTATATGTTCGATACGGTCACTTTAGATGGTAGTCCAATTACCGCAGATTATGCGACGACTCGAATGTCTCTGGAGCCCGTTGCAGAGATGACTCAGGTAAAAGGAGATAGTGAATCACTCCCTAACAGTCCGGGTGATAATTTTTCAGATTTTGAGACCTATGAGTTTTATCTGCAAGCTTATGGGACGGAGTATGAATCAGATCCGGGGGATTATGTTCGCTCGGCTCTAAAAAGAGGTCTGGCTATAGCGCAAACTGTTGGTGTCAATCCGTATAAATTTGGTTTTATTGGATCGACGGATTCTCACACTGGATTGTCCACAGCAGAGGAATACAATTTTTGGGGTAAATATCCAAATGACTCAACGCCGGAGACGAAAGATCAATCGATAATAGGAGATGCAGATAATAGTGGTTGGTCCATGTCAGCTTCAGGATTGGCAGCTGTTTGGGTAGAAGAAAATACCAGAGAAGAAATTTATGCGGCATTTAAACGCAAAGAAGTTTATGCGACAACAGGTCCAAGATTACGGCTACAAATGTTTGCCAGTTGGATGTTCCCCGACAATTCTGATCAGGCTGAAGACATATCTAAAATTGGCTACGCTTATGGAGTCCCTATGGGTGGCGATCTCTTGCGCACGCCTGAGGCAACGACACCAAAATTTTTAATTCGAGCAGTGAAGGATCCTCTCGGTGCAAATTTGGATCGTGTCCAGATTATTAAAGGTTGGTTAGATGAAAAAGGGCAACAGCATGAAAAAGTACACAATATTGCTTGGTCTCCGGGACGTCTACTCGATGATAATAACAACCTCCCCAAGGTAGGAAATACGGTAGATTTAGATACTGGTCGGTATACCAATAGTATTGGAACCCCCGCACTCTCTGTAATGTGGCAGGATCCTGATTTCGATCCTAATCAGAGAGCATTTTATTATGCGCGAGTTCTTCAAATACCTACTGCTAGACACTCCCTATTTGATACTATCGCTCTTCAAGCAGGTGACTTGGCTAATGGACCCACTACTATTCAGGAGCGCGCCTATACCTCCCCGATCTGGTACACACCCTAAATTAGAGTAGTGATAAAAAAGTAAACTTCTTATGCTGATCAACACTTCATTTATTCAATTAACCAGGGAGCCGCTGTTACATTTTGTTGTAATAGCGGCTTTGCTGATAGGCGGTGAGCGATGGATCAATGCGGACAGATATGCTGACACCGATTACTCAATACTAGTAGATGACAAGGTACTTTCCCAATATTTGCAACAGCAAGCCAAAACCTTCAGGTCAGAGCAAGCGAAAAGAGCTCTGGCGGGGATGAATGATGATCAGTATCAAAAATTAGTTGACGATTATGTGCGGGGAGAGGTTTTGTATCGAGAGGCAGTTAAACTGGGCCTGGATCGTGATGATCCAATTATTCGGAGGCGCTTAATCCAAAAAATGGATTACTTGTCTCAAGGGTTTTATGATCAAGTTGAAAAGATTACTGAAGCAGATTTAATTGACTTTTTTAATCGAAGAAAAGAGGACTACAGAGAGCCTGCGAGTGCTACATTTACGCATATCTTCATCTCGAGTCAGGTTGGCTCCTTTGAGAATAATAGATTGGATGCTTTAGCGTTGCTTGACGTGGCGAATAAAAGTAATGTTCCTTTTGAAAATGCGGGGCGCTACGGCGATCGATTTCTGTATAACAGAAATTATGTCAACCGAGATAGTCAAGAAATCACCAGCCACTTCGGTAAAAAATTTGAACAGCAGTTGTTTGAGCTGGAGGCAGTAAACCCTAACTCCAATGAACTTTGGCAAGGTCCGTTAAGATCGGATTATGGTTGGCATCTAGTCTTACTAACCAAACTTTCTGACTCTAGTGTTCCAGCTCTCTCCGAAATTAGCGGAATAGTACTAGGGGACGCTCAGCGTGAGCAGCAAGCAGAGGTAAAACGCCAGGCTATTGATAAACTTCGTGAAAAATATCGATTAGATCTAAGGGCGAGAAGTAATTGATAAAGGACCTTTGTCTCCTGTTGAGCCTTTTAGTTATCCCCATGTTTAGCTTGGCCGATGAAGCAAGGCCCGTGTATGTGGAAGTTAACCAAATTTCACAGCAAGAGTATTCTGTGCAATGGAAAATTCCGCCAGTGATAAGAGCTGGAGATGAGCCCAGCATCATTCTCTCTAATGACAGTTGCGCGGCTAAAGCTATCAGCTCCAAGACTGGATTATTGGGAAAGTCATTTTATTACTGCAGCGAAGCGAATGTAGCTTTTGATATAACGCTTGATTATCCTCGAGGAAATCCGGCTCTAACTTCTTTGGTGGTCTTTAAGTCTCCTTACACTGAACCTCAACAAATATTTTCTGGACCAGAGATAACTAGCATACCACTGGGTCAATCTCAGAGTTCTATTGACGTATCGGAACAATATCTTATTGCGGGTATTGAACATATTTTGGTGGGCTATGATCACTTACTTTTCATTTTATGCCTTATGATTATTGCCAGCGGTTTTAAAAGATTACTGTTAACAGTGACGGGTTTTACTGTAGCTCACTCAATCACGCTAAGCTTAGCATCACTAAATATTATTAGGGTCAGAACTGAGCTTGTTGAGTTACTAATAGCGCTGAGTATTCTCTTGCTGGCTGTTGAAATTATCAAACATTATCGAGTTAAGAACTACGAGAGCTTTACATGGCGATACCCCATTACTGCATCGTCAGTATTTGGTCTTTTGCATGGGTTTGGCTTTGCTGTTGTTTTGCAAGAACTGGGTCTGCCGCAGTCAATGAAAATTCATGCGCTTCTATTTTTTAATATTGGTGTAGAGATCGGGCAGATTATGTTTATTAGTGGAATGGCGATCCTTGGCTACTTTGTTTCCAAGTTCCTACTGAAGATCAGTGTAAAAAGAGAAATATTTGTTCAGTTTGCTGTTTATTTGATAGGTATTTCCAGCGCCTATTGGCTTTTTGAGAGAAGTTCAGCCATCTTTCTATAATTAAAAGTGGGAAAAATTACTTAAGATGTCCCAAATATTTGGAGACAATTCTCAGAGTAGGTTTAAATAATTTTGGCGTGGTCGCAATAATGTGGCCGGACCTCAGGAAAGACTCGCCTCCCTGAAAGTCGCTTACTAAACCTCCAGCCTCTCTCACTATGAGTGCTCCTGCAGCAATATCCCAAGGTTTGAGGTGCATCTCCCAGAAAACATCAGTTCGACCTGCTGCCAAGTAGGCAAGATCGAGCGAGGCAACTCCAAGGCGCCTTATGCCCGATGAGTTGTCTGCAAAATCATACATGCAGGCTAAGTAGTTAGACATTTCATCAAATGATGGCTTGCTGAAAGGAATGCCGGTCGCATAAAGTGCTCCTGCCTCCTCTAGCCGCCCAGATACGCGTATCCTGCGACCATTTAGCTTAGCCCCATCACCTCTGCTTGCTGTAAATTCCTCATGTTTGAAGGGCTCCACAACTACTGCATGCTCTAAGCGACCTTTCAGTCTACAAGCGATTGATACAGCGACATGGGGAATTCCCCTCACAAAGTTCGTGGTCCCATCCAGAGGATCTATAATCCATTCAAAGTCACTATTGTCATTTCCGCTTTGTCCCCCCTCCTCTCCAAGAAACCGGTGATCAGGATATGCTTTTTTAATTTGTTCTATAATTAGCTCTTCGGACCGCCGATCAACCTCTGTAACAAAGTCATGACGGCCTTTCTCATCGACTTTTACGGAGTCCAGATTATCAGCAGCCTTGACGATCATTTCACCGGCCTGACGCGCAGCGCGAAGAGCAATGTTGACCATCGGTTGCATATTAAATTTCCAAGTTGAAAGTTGACGGCGCGCATTGTACCAGACATATCTGATTCTGATACACTCGGGCCAAGTCTTCACAGACCTCTCAAGTCCGAGATTATGAATTATTTAGGGGAACTATATGTTGATTGATAAGCGCCAAGCAAACATTCGTATGGTCCTGGTAAATACCTCGCATCCGGGAAATATTGGTGGGGCTGCAAGAGCAATGAAAAATATGGGTTTGTTTGAACTTTATTTAGTTCAACCTAAAGAGTACCCGGCACCCAGAGCCGTCTGGCGGGCAGCTGGTGCTCGCGATGTTCTAGACAATGTGAAAGTGGTCGAGTCTGTTGATCAAGCGATTGAGGGTTGTGGGTTAGTAATTGGAACTAGTGCCAGAGAGCGGAGAATTCCTTGGCCTATGATTAATCCTAGACAATGTGGGCAGAGAATTTGGAAAGAGTCAGTGACTCATGATGTTGCGCTGCTATTTGGTCGTGAAGATCGAGGTTTAACAAATAGTGAGCTTCAGAAGTGTAATTATCACGTAAATATACCCTCCAATCCCGACTATAGCTCATTAAATTTGGCAACTGCAGTGCAGGTTCTTGCATATGAAATTCGGATGGCTAGTCTTTCCGACGATCAAGGAGTTTTGCAAAACATAGACGAGTGGGATCAGCCTTTGGCAACCTCTGATGAGGTGGAGCTTTTTCATGAACATTTGGAGAAAACAATGGAGGAAGTTAAGTTTTACGATCCTGAAAACCCTAAGCAACTCCTTACTCGTATGCGAAGACTATTTAATAGGAGCAGAATGGATCAAATGGAGGTTTCTATACTCCGTGGTCTATTGTCCTCAATCGATCGTATAACAGAAAAATAGGCACAGAGCACTTGACCAATTACTTGACTATTTTAGTCAACTATTGCATAGTCAAGCCTTGTTTTAAAATTAATAACTCTCTCAAAAAGGCTCCGACTATGCGTTTAACCACCAGAGGCCGCTATGCTGTGACTGCAATGTTAGATTTAGCATTGCATGCGCAAAAAAAGCCAGTTTCTCTAGCTGAAATCTCCGAGCGACAAACAATTTCACTTTCTTACCTGGAGCAGCTATTTTCAAGACTGAGGCAATCCGATCTAGTTACGAGTGTAAGAGGGCCGGGCGGGGGTTACAGGTTATCTCGTTCTGGAGATAGTGTGAGTGTGGCGGAAATTGTTGATGCAGTTAACGAATCTTTGGATACAACTAATTGTAAAGGTCGAGCAGATTGCCAAGGCGGAAGTATTTGCCTCACTCACAATCTTTGGGAAGATTTAAGTCAACAGATCCATAAGTTTTTAAGTGGCATCTCTCTAGCGGACTTAGTGGCCAAAAGAGATGTGCAGGAAGTAGCCCAGCGTCAGGTAGCTCAGTTGCTTACTTTTGACGAACAAATGCAGATTTAATTTTAATAATTTGGAGTAGCAAATGAGTTTGCCAATCTATTTAGATTATGCATCGACGACACCAGTCGATCCAACAGTTGCCGAAAAGATGATGGAGTTCATGACGCCAGCGGGTCATTTCGGTAACCCTGCCTCACGCTCGCATATGTTTGGCTGGCAGGCTGAGGCGGCAGTTGAAGAGGCTCGTCAGGATGTTGCTGCCCTAATAGGAGCGGATGCTCGCGAAATTGTTTGGACGTCTGGAGCAACAGAAGCTAATAATTTGGCGATTAAGGGTTGCGCACATTTCAATCAACGAAAAGGGAAACACATAATTACCTCTCGAATAGAGCATAAAGCGGTTTTAGATACGTGTCGTCAACTTGAGAGGGAAGGATTTGACGTGACCTATTTAGATCCGGACTCAAATGGGTTAGTTCACCCTGAAATGGTGCTAGAAGCGATTCGCGAGGATACGACTATCGTGTCCATCATGCACGTCAATAATGAGTTAGGTACAGTGAATGACATAGCAAAAATTGGAAAAATTTGTCGAGATCGAAAGATAATGTTCCATGTAGATGCTGCCCAAAGTGCGGGTAAGACGCCAATAGATGTTGAGGCGATGTTTGTTGATATGATGTCGTTCTCCGCTCATAAGATTTATGGGCCTAAGGGGATTGGCGCTCTTTTTGTGAGAAGAAAACCAAGAGTAAGGATCGAAGCTCAAATGCATGGTGGTGGTCACGAACGTGGAATGCGTTCGGGTACACTTCCGACTCATCAGATTGTAGGGATGGGACATGCCTTTAAAATTGGTCATGAAATCCTTGCCGATGAAACAAACCGCATAACTGCCCTCAGAAAAAGATTATGGGACGGAGTAGCAGACATAGAAGAAGTGCACTTAAACGGCTCGGCAGATCAACATGTGCCTGGAATTGTTAATATAAGTTTCGCATTTGTTGAGGGAGAGTCTCTCATGATGGCTTTGAGGGATTTAGCCGTATCTTCTGGATCAGCATGTACCTCTGCAAGCTTGGAGCCATCTTATGTTCTTAGGGCGCTAGGCTTGAATGATGAAATGGCTCATAGCTCAATTCGTTTCAGTATTGGGAGGTATACTTCAGAAGCAGATATTGATGCCGCAATTGCCCAAGTTAGAACGGCAGTCGAAAAATTACGTCTTCTGTCACCTCTTTGGGATATGTTTAAGGCAGGTGTTGATCTAAATACGGTACAATGGTCGGCACACTAGTTAGTTTGTTAATCAACATAGCAGATAGGAGTCATAAAAATGGCTTATAGCGAAAAAGTAATAGACCACTATGAGAACCCAAGGAACGTTGGGCAACTTGATGAGAATTCAAAGAATGTTGGTACGGGAATGGTGGGAGCACCTGCGTGCGGTGATGTTATGCGTCTTCAAATACAGGTTAATGATGATGGAGTTATTGAAGATGCCAAGTTCAAAACTTACGGTTGTGGCTCCGCAATTGCATCTAGCTCACTCTTGACTGAGTGGGTCAAAGGCAAGCATCTTGATGATGCAGAGCAGATAAAAAATACTCAAATTGCTGAAGAATTGGCTCTTCCTCCCGTAAAAATTCATTGTTCGGTTTTGGCTGAGGACGCAATTAAAACTGCTGTTCGTAATGTAAGAGAAAAGCAGGGGAGCTAGGCCCTTACCATGGCGATCACTATGACATCAGCTGCGCAGCAGCATGTGCGAAAACATCTTGAGCATCGCGCCTCTGGAGTAGGAGTTAGACTTGGTGTTCGCACCACAGGATGTTCAGGGCTCTCTTACGTTTTGGAGTTTGTTGATTCGATGGAAACGAGCGATCAAATTTTTGAGTTCGATGATATCAAATTGGTGATAGACCCAAAAAGCTTACTTTATCTTGATGGTACTGAACTAGACTACGTTAAAGAAGGTTTGAATGAAGGTTTTGAATTTAAAAACCCGAATGTTAAGGATGAATGTGGTTGTGGAGAGAGCTTCCACGTATAGACGAGCTGCCAAATGGCTCTCAACTGCAGAGTGATGGCAAATTGAAATTTTCAGATAACTTCTTCGAAATATTTGCTATCCCACAGGCGTGGGTCGTTGATTTAAATGGGCTAAATATCCGCTATCGAGCTCTTCAACAAGAGTTCCATCCCGACAAATATTCTACCAAGTCGCAGATTGATCAGAGACTAGCCGTTCAGATGACATCTTTGATAAATCAGGCTTTCGAAACGCTAAAGTGTCCGCTTAAGAGAGCGCAATATCTTCTAGAACTATCCAATATTGATACTGATCAAGAGACACACATAACTACAGATGGTAATTTCTTGATGCAGCAAATTGAATTAAGAGAGGGTTTGCAAGATATCTTTAATCACAAAGAGCCTTGGGAAATGTTAGAGAGAATGCGACGTGAAATTGAAGATATCTATCTGAACTTACAAGATAGTTTCCAAGAAAACTATCAAAAAGGATCCCTTGGTGATGCGCTAAATATAACGGCGAAAATGCAATTCTTCTCTAAGCTTCTGATCGAAGTAGAGAATGTGGAAGCTGAGTTAGAGGATATGTAACCTATGGCCCTTTTACAAATTTCGGAACCCGGACAATCACCGTTACCCCATCAAAAGAAATACGCAATTGGGATCGATTTGGGTACTACCAATTCCCTGGTATCTATCGTCAGAAGTGGCATGGCCAAAACATTAGCTGATGAGCAAGGCCGACATCTTCTCCCTTCTGTTGTTCATTATTGTAAAGAAGGGATGCGCACAGTGGGGTATGAGGCGGCCGCCAAGACCCTTTCTGATCCTCTAAACACATTATCGTCGGTAAAGCGTCTTTTAGGGCGAGGATCTGGAGAACTAAAGACACTGGGCAATGAAATGCCTTATGAGTTCGAGGTTGATGGTATTGGCATGGCTAAGATAAAAACTGCAGTTGGACTAGTAAGTCCCGTAGAGGCCTCAGCCGAAATTTTACGCTCACTAGTTAGTCGAGCAGAATCCAATACAGGTTCCTCGATTGATGGTGCAGTTATCACCGTCCCTGCATATTTTGACGAAGCTCAACGTCAAGCTACCAAAGATTGTGCAACACTTGCTGGAGTCAAGGTTCTTCGGCTTTTAAATGAGCCAACGGCTGCTGCTATCGCATATGGTCTTGAGAACTCAAATGAAGGAATTATCGTTGTTTTTGATTTAGGTGGGGGTACCTTTGATGTAAGTATTCTGAAACTGTCTAGGGGAGTTTTTGAAGTTCTAGCCACGGGAGGAGATTCTGCACTGGGTGGTGATGATTTTGATCATTCCATCGCCGAATGGTTGTATGGGCAGACAGGTTTGGATCGCTCATTAAGTCCGAAAGAGCAAAGACTTCTTTTGGAGACCTCTAAAGCAGCAAAGGAAGAACTTACCAAATCTGATCGAGTAGATATTGATGTACTCGATTGGCATGGCACATTGACGATAGAAATTTTTAATGAAATGGTCCAGACTTTAGTTGATAAGACTATCCGCGCTTGCAGGCGTGCGTTAAGAGACGCGGATATTGCCAAAAACGAAATAAATAACGTAGTTCTGGTGGGAGGATCGACCAGAATGCCAATTATTAAAGAAAAAGTTGAGCAATTCTTTGGTCTTGAACCTATGACTCGCTTGGATCCTGATCGAGTGGTTGCAATGGGAGCTGCACTGCAGGCTGACGTATTGATAGGAAATAAAACAGGCGATGATATGTTGCTTCTAGACGTCATTCCTCTATCTCTGGGAATCGAAACAATGGGAGGTTTAGTTGAAAAAATTATTCATAGAAATACTACAATTCCTATTGCGAAGGCTCAAGAATTCACAACATTCAAAGATGGACAAACTGCTATGTCTATACATGTGGTGCAGGGAGAAAGAGAGTTAGTGGATAACTGTCGCTCACTGGCTAAGTTTGAGTTGCGTGGCATTCCACCAATGGTTGCGGGCGCTGCAAAAATCTGTGTTACCTACCAGGTTGATGCCGATGGTCTACTTAATGTCTCTGCTAGAGAGTTGACGAGCAATATGGAGTCTCACATTGAAGTCAAGCCATCCTATGGATTAGCGGAAGGTGAAATTACTCAGATGTTACAAGATTCTTTGACCAGTGCTCGAGAGGATATGTTATCGAGAGCGCTCCGCGAGCAGCAAGTTGAGGCAGACAGAATGACTGAGGACTTGTTAGCAGCTCTTAACAAGGATGCTGAGGCGTTGTTAGATAAGAATGAAATTAGTTGTTTGCATGCTGCTATTGAAGAGTTAAACAAATTGCGTAAAGAGTCAACCGAGCATAGACTTCTCGCGCGCCAAATTGAAGCCGTAGGAAAACTGAGTGAGAATTTCGCGGCAAAGCGCATGAATGCTTCCATAAAGAAAGCGCTTAAAGGGAAGAGCTTAGATCAAATTGAAAATAATCAGTAGTTAGTTTTTAGAGGAATTAATAAATAATGGCTCGAATTACCTTTCTACCTCATAAAGAAATTTGTCCAGATGGTGCAGAAATAGAAGCGGAAAGAGGTGAATCTGTTTGTGAGGCGGCTTTGCGCAATGGGATGGAAATTGAGCATGCATGTGAAATGTCCTGTGCTTGTACCACCTGTCACGTATACGTCCGAGAAGGCTTTGATTCTCTGCCCGAGGCAGATGATCTTGAAGAAGATTATCTTGACAAGGCCTGGGGTGTGGATCCTGATTCTAGATTGAGCTGCCAAGTCCGAGTAGAAAACGAGGATTTAGTTGTCGAAATTCCGATGTACACGATTAATATGGTGTCAGAAAGACATTAGATGGCAAAAAGAGGAAGAGGCGAATGCTTAAGTGGACTGATGTTTATGATATAGCTTTGGAGTTGATTGAAAGTCACCCAGATACAGATCCGCAGTACGTTAACTTTGTTGATCTTCGAGATTGGGTGTTAGCCATAGAAGATTTTTCAGATGATCCAGATCGTTGTGGAGAGAAAATCTTAGAAGCAATTCAGATGACTTGGATTGAAGAGTTAGATTAAAAGACCAGAGATTGCCCAAGGTATATAAGAAAAACCCGTTATAAAGCAGTTGTGGCTAGTAGTATTGATAGGTAAAATTCGCCAACTTTTCACCCTGAGCTATATAATTTAACTGACTTTGGAGATTTCTTATGGCGTCTGAACGCACACTATCTATTATTAAACCCGATGCGGTGGCAAAAAATGTCGTCGGCCAAATACTGAGTCGCTTCGAGTCTGCTGGTCTGACTATTGTTGCATGCAAGATGCAACAGCTATCTCGTGAAGAGGCAGAAGGATTCTATGCAGAGCACTCCGAAAGAGGATTTTTCAATGATTTAGTTGAATTCATGACATCTGGCCCTGTGTCTGTTCAGGTACTGGAAGGACAAAATGCGATAGTTATGAATCGAGACTTGATGGGTGCTACCAATCCTCAAGAGGCTGCCGCTGGAACAATTCGTGCAGATTTTGCCCAATCTATTGATGCTAATGCAGTGCATGGATCAGACTCTGCAATGTCAGCAGAGCGTGAAATTTCCTACTTTTTTACAGAAGCTGAGATTTGCTCGCGTTAAAAATTAAGTCGTGAGGGGTAAAATGTCCCAAGCAGCAACTGAAGAAAAGCTTAAGCAATCATCAGAGAAGGAGAAAGCAAACCTTCTTGGGCTCTCTGTGTCTCAATTGGGTGATTGGGTTGAGGCAATTGGAGAAAAACGTTTCAGAGCAACGCAAATAATCAAATGGATTCATCAGATGGGTGAATGCCGATTTGATGAAATGAACAATTTGTCGAAAGATTTACGAGCAAAGCTGGAGGTGCTGGCTGAAGTCAAGTTGCCCGAAGTTGTGAGCTGTCAAGACTCTGTAGACGGGACGCGTAAGTGGTTAATTCGGGTTGATGGCGGAAGCTGTATTGAGATGGTGTTCATTCCTGAGCGTGATAGAGGGACTTTGTGTGTTTCGTCTCAGATTGGATGTGCGTTAGATTGCAGTTTTTGTGCGACAGGAAAGCAAGGATTTAATCGAGATCTTACATCCGCAGAGATTATAGGCCAACTTTGGATAGCTGCTGATTCATTTGGTCAATTTGGCTCAAAAGCAAATCGTCGTGTCTCAAATGTAGTGATGATGGGCATGGGCGAGCCATTAATGAATTTTGATAATGTCGTCGATGCCATGAGTCTCATGCTAGAGGACAACGCCTACGGGCTGTCTAAGCGAAGAGTTACTCTAAGCACATCAGGTGTGGTACCAGAGTTAGATAAATTAGGAGATGTTAGCGAAGTCTCTTTAGCCATTTCTCTTCATGCGCCGAACGATGCTCTTCGCAACGAGTTGGTCCCTATCAACAAGAAATACCCTCTTGCTAAATTCATAGAGAGTGCAAGAAACTATATTGAAAAAATGCCAGATAGTAAGCGCAAGGTCACTGTTGAATATACTTTAATGGATCAGGTGAATGATAGATCTGCCCATGCCCGCGAACTAGGAGTCTTACTCAAAGACTTGCCTTGTAAAATCAACCTAATTCCTTTTAATCCTTTCCCTGGATCAGGCTACAAAAGAGTAACTAATACAGCTCTGAACAGGTTCCGAGACATTCTTTCAGCGGAGGGTTACACTGTAACGGTGCGGACGACTCGTGGTGATGATATAGCCGCTGCATGTGGTCAACTAGCTGGAGAAGTTAATGATCGTACTAAGCGACAAGAACGTTATAAGAGGCGTTTAAACGAAACCCAGCCTTTAAATATCATGGAATAAATGTTTGTAAACTTAGTTCCGTTTTTAGACATATTAAGTGAGACCGTTTTGAGTTTTAGTGAGTCACCAATTGTGAGGCGAAAGTCCAAACAGATAATGGTTGGAAACGTACCTGTGGGTGGCGATGCCCCGATTTCAGTCCAAAGTATGACGAATACGCCCACCTCAGATATAGAAGCCACTGTTGCCCAAATTGAAAGCATTCAACAGGCGGGTGCAGATATTGTTAGAGTTTCTGTACCGTCTCTTGAGGAAGCAGAGGCATTTGGAGAGATTCGCAAGAGAGTTGACGTGCCTTTAGTGGCCGATATACATTTCGATCATAAAATTGCGCTCAGAGTCGCTGATTTGGGAGTCGACTGCCTTCGAATTAATCCAGGCAATATTAGCCGAGAGGATAGACTTAAAGAAGTTATCACAAAGGCAAAAGATTTAAACATCCCCATTCGTATAGGGGTAAATGCAGGATCTTTGGGTAGAGACCTTTTGCGCAAGTACTCCGAACCCACGGCCGAGGCGATGGTCGAGTCAGCTATGCGTAATGTTGATAGACTAGACAAATACGATTTTCAAAATTTTAAAGTCAGTGTTAAGGCCTCTGAA
The DNA here is from genome assembly GCA_002457245.1 of SAR92 bacterium MED-G29. Classification (GTDB taxonomy): domain Bacteria; phylum Pseudomonadota; class Gammaproteobacteria; order Pseudomonadales; family Porticoccaceae; genus HTCC2207. The sequence goes on from NTJY01000010.1 coordinate 21,736, forward strand.
ATTTTTATGGCTCAAGCAGCCTATCGCGATCTAGCTACTCGTATTGAACAACCTCTACATTTAGGTATCACTGAAGCAGGAGGCCTTCGATCAGGAACTGTAAAGTCTGCCATAGGTCTCGGTGCACTGCTACTTGACGGAATTGGCGACACAGTAAGAATTTCGTTAGCAGCTGATCCTGCCGAGGAGGCTAGGGTAGCCTGGTCTATGCTCAGAAGTTTAAGGCTACGATCTAAAGGGATAAATTTTATAGCTTGTCCAAGCTGTTCTCGACAAAATTTTGATGTCATCTCAACAGTGAATGAATTAGAGGCGCGTTTGGAAGATATTAATGTGCCAATGGATGTATCAATTATAGGCTGTATTGTGAATGGTCCAGGTGAAGCCAAAATTTCAGATTTCGGTTTGACAGGGGGAACACCATCAAATCTTGTGTATCTAGATGGTATGCCTGACCATAAAATTAGCCAAGAAAATTTGGTTGATCAACTCGAAAGTGAAATTCGAGCAAAAGCCGCGGCCAAGGAAGCTGAAATGGCAGTTATGGCCGAACAAATCATAGTAAAGGGTTGAAAATGTCTAGGCAATATAAAATCCAATCTCTGCGAGGTATGCATGACATTTTGCCGGACCAGTCCTCTACCTGGCAATATCTGGAGAACACAATAGCGGATGTACTAGCACAATATAATTATCGACAAATAAGATTACCGATTGTGGAGCAAACAGAACTTTTTAAACGGTCTGTTGGAGAAGCAACTGACATTGTCGAAAAAGAAATGTACTCCTTTGATGATCGAAATGGTGATCGAGTTAGTCTTCGACCTGAGGGCACAGCTGGATGTGTCCGAGCTAGTACACAGAACGGTTTGCTGCATAACCAGACTCAAAGGCTATGGTACTCGGGTCCAATGTTTCGGCATGAGCGACCTCAAAAAGGCAGGCAAAGACAATTTCATCAGGTAGGCGTTGAAGCATTTGGTCTTTTGGGTCCAGATGTCGACGCAGAGTTATTGCTTCTTACCCTGAGGCTATGGAGAACACTTAAAATTGAGCATGCGGTCAAGTTACAAATAAATTCTTTGGGTTCTCCAAATGATCGGAAAAACTACCGTTTAGCATTGGTAGAATTTCTAGAGCAGCACAAAGATAAATTAGATGATGATAGTCGACGCAGACTAGTCACAAATCCTATGAGGATTTTAGATAGCAAAAATACAGATGTGCAGGCTTTGTTGGATAAAGCTCCCAATCTTGCTGACTTTATTGATGAGGATTCTAGAATTCACTTTAAGGGTTTATGTTCAATATTGGACTCGGCTGGTATTAACTATGAATTAAATCCGAGGCTGGTAAGGGGTCTAGATTATTATTCTAAAACGGTTTTTGAGTGGATAACATCTCACCTAGGAACTCAGGGTACTATTTGCGCTGGAGGAAGGTATGATGGCCTAGTTGAGCAGTTGGGCGGACGGCCATGTCCAGGCGTTGGTTTTGCGATGGGTTTAGAAAGACTCGTTTTACTGCTTGAGGATTTAAAGGTTGTCCCAAATGATGCGATAGGGCTCGTAGATATCTACATAGTGGCAGTAGATTCCGCTAACACTCAAGCTATGATTTTGGCAGATGATCTCAGGACGGAGTATCCGTCAATGAGAATTGAAAGTCATTGCGGTGGTGGTAGTTTTAAGTCGCAAATGAAAAAAGCAGACAAAAGTGGTGCAACATTGGCGCTTGTTCTGGGTGAGGATGAGGTTGGATCGGGGACAGTTGGAATAAAGTATTTGAGGAAAAAGGATCCCCAGCAAACTATTACTCGGGATGACTTGGGTAATCTACTAGATAAATTTTTTAATGATTGAGGCTTGATTGTGGCAGAAGAACGTACTGATGAAGAACAAATTGAAGCGCTGAAGGCTTGGTGGGACGAGAACGGATTTAGAACCGGCTTAGCGATTATTCTTCTTTTAGGGGCCTATTTTGGCTGGCAGACTTGGGAGGGAAAATTAGCATCTGAGTCTGAAATTGCATCTAAGATATGGCAAGAGACGATGGATATTTTGGCCACCGAGGATTCAGGCAGAACATTAGGGTTAGATCAAAAAATTGCAGTCAATGAGAAAGCAGATCAGTTAAAACTTGAGTTCAGTGGAACAGCATACGCTCATTTCGCGGCTGCAATGAAAGCTAAACTAGCCGTCGAGAAGGGAGACTTGGAATTGGCGGCTGAAGAGCTCCAATGGTCTTTGGATAACGGAGCCGAGAAAGCTACAGAAATTATCATACGACTTAGGCTTGCGAGGGTCGAGTCCGCTAGAGGTAATACAGAGCTTGCTCTGGAGATGATTCAGGGCGTTGATAGCGGTGCACACAAGTCCGCTTACGAGGAGGCCAAGGGTGATTTCTACATGCAGTTGGGAGATTCAGAGTCTGCCTTTACGGCTTATGAGGCAGCGGTCATGTCAAATGAATCAACAACTCCTGCATCAAGGAATATTCTTGAGCTTAAAATAGGCCAAGTGCGCCCAGTGAAGAATAGTGCGGAGGTTGATGGAGTAAATGAATTGGCTGGGGACGATGATGCTATGAGTGAGGACATTAGATGAAAAAACTAAGTCTTCTGTTCGCCGTTTTAATAATGTCTGGCTGCAGTCTGTTTGGTGCTGATGAGGACGACGCTGCCATCACTCCGGCTGAGCTTGTGGATTTTTCTCCTGAGGTTACTCTAAAGAGAACTTGGTCGACCAGTGTCGGGTCGGGTAATAAAAACTATCTAATTACATTGCGCCCTGCAGGAGGTGGAGACGTTGTATTCGCCGCGGATTACAGTGGAGTTATAACTGCGCTAGATGTGAAAGACGGAAGTAAGATCTGGGATGTAGATCTCGATACCGCATTGACCGGTGGTGTGGGCTATGGTTTTGGTATGGTTATGGTAGGAACAATAGATGGCATTGTTCACGCATTGGATTCGGAAGATGGCTCCTCAATTTGGACTCAGCAAGTTAGCTCCGAGGTGCTTTCGAGCCCAAAAACTAACGGACAAATTGTCGTTGTTCATAGCATTGATAATCAGATGGTAGCGTTGAGTGCTGAGGATGGAGAGGAGGTCTGGCGACATAACGGGGATGCGCCGATTCTGAGTGTTCGAGGAACTAGCGAGTCTATAGTTACTTCAAATATGGTTATATCGGGCTTTGATTCGGGAAAGTTGATTTCATTCAATGCGGGTAATGGGTCTATCAACTGGGAGACGAGACTTGCTTTACCAAAGGGAAAGACCGAACTTGAGAGAATGGTTGATATTGATGGAGAGCCAATTTTAGTAGGAGATGTGGTGTATGCCGCAAGTTATCAGGGAAGGATTAGTGCAGTTTCGCGGGGTACTGGAAGAAATTTGTGGTCGCAGGATGCCTCTTCGCATAATGCTCCGGCACATAACGATGGGCAAATTTATATATCAGGTGCTGAAGACTCCGTCGAGGCCTATGCATCCGGCAGTGGTCAGTTGAACTGGAGTAATGACCAGTTATTTCTTCGGCGATTAACCGGGCCAGCAGTTCTTGGAAGTAACATTGCAGTTGCCGATTCGGAGGGATTTTTACATTTACTTGATTCCTCTGATGGGCACTTTGTTGGTCGAGTAAAAGTGCATGGCAGTGGAGTAAGTTCTCCTCTTCTTTCACTTAACGATCAATTGATAATCCAAGCAAATAATGGCTCGTTATCAGCTTATAAAATTCAGTAGGGCAAAAATTCCTTATTTAAAGTAAAATGCCGCACGACAAATCTGCGGCATTTTTTGTTTTATGATTCCCGTAATAGCCCTAGTGGGCCGTCCAAATGTAGGAAAATCTACACTCTTTAATCGACTGACAAGAAGTCGAGATGCGCTGGTGGCCAATTACTCTGGCCTCACAAGAGACCGAAAATATGGCGATGGAGAAATGTTTGATCGTCGTTTTATGGTTATTGATACCGGTGGAATTAGCGGCGAAGAGGAGGGTATTGATGCTGAAATGGCAGATCAATCTTTGTTGGCAATGGACGAAGCTGATATCGTACTTTTTATCGTTGACTGCCGCTCTGGTGTGACTTCAGCGGATTATATGATTGCAGAAAAGCTGCGCCGCAAGAACCGGAAAGTGTATTTAGTTGCAAATAAAATTGACGGTCTAGATCCTGCCGCTGCTCTCGCAGATTTCTATCAAATGGGATTTTCAGGTATGTTTCCCACCACGGCAACACATGGACGAGGAGTTCGGTCCATGATGGAGGAGGTCCTCTTACCATATCCAGAGTACGTTGAACCTGAGGATGATGATTCAAAAGGTATAAAGATTGGGGTTGTTGGTCGACCTAATGTCGGCAAATCAACCCTCGTTAACCGATTGCTAGGCGAGGATAGGGTTGTTGTTTATGATGAGCCTGGAACCACCAGGGATAGCGTATACATTGAATACGAAAGACGTGGGCAAAATTATACTTTGATCGATACAGCAGGAATTCGAAAACGTAAAAACGTTAAACTTGCCATTGAAAAATTCTCTATTGTTAAAACTTTACAAGCTATTGATGATGCTAATGTTGTTATTTTAATGGTTGATGCTCATGAGGGATTAGTAGACCAAGACCTTCATTTAATGGGTTCCGTTATCGATGCTGGACGAGGTCTGGTGATTGGGATCAATAAATGGGATGGACTAGATCCGGATAAACGAGAGCATATCAAAGGAGAGATAAAACGAAGACTGCAGTTTGCTGACTTTGCTGATGTACACTTTATTTCAGCTCTGCATGGCACAGGAGTAGGAAATTTATATGACTCAATTGAGTTAGCTTATCGCGCGGCGACTGATGCTTTGAGTGCTTCGAGACTCACCAAGGTGCTAGAGGGAGCGGTTGAAGAGCACCAGCCGCCCATGGTCCATGGTCGTCGAGTAAAGCTTAGATTTGCTCATGCCGGTGGACGAAATCCGCCAGTGATCATTATTCATGGAAATCAAACAGACTCGGTACCCGCCCAATACACTCGATATCTTGAGAAAATTTTTAGAAGGGAACTAGGCCTTCAAGGCACTCCAGTGAAGGTTGAGTATCGGACTGGAGATAATCCATATAAGAATAAAGCGGCTTCGCCTAACGACCGCAGACCGGCGAGACGGAAAAAAATTGTTAAGTACAGTAAACGGAACGACTAGAGTTTAATCATCTTTATTGATTGTCTTGGGAATTCTCGCTGATGGTCTTTGTAACATTGACATAAATTTCTCCATCAGAAACCCTTCCCTTTAGACTTTCTCCGATATTAACCGACTTTATACTTTTTATAATTTCATGGTTGTTATTTCGAAGTACAGAGAATCCGCGATTTAGAATCCTCAAAGGGCTTACTGCATCTAGCAATTGCATCGACTGTTCGACATCATTATTTTTTTGGCTTAGTTGCTGTTTTATTGTTTTGGACAGTTGTTGAATTCCATTCTTTAATTTAAGACGTGTTTCCAACAGTATTTCCATCGGAGTCTGGCGAACTAGTCTCTCTGCTGAGTTTGTTGAGATGCGCCTCTTTTTCTCCAGAGTACTTTGGATGGCTCGGATCAAAAGAGTATCTAAATGATCAAGACGCTGAGCTTGCTCCTGCAATTTTCTTTCAGGATGTTGAAGTTGATTCTTTAAGTTTATGACCGAATAACTAAGATTTTGGACTCTACGTACAATAGTTTTAGCTAAATCCAATTCAAGATTTCTAAATTGAATACCTACTTTATTACAGTCTGGACTAATCAACTCAGCAGCAGCAGAAGGGGTGGGTGCTCGGAGATCAGCCACAAAATCGGCAATGGTAAAGTCGATTTCATGGCCAACTGCGCTGACGATAGGAATTCGACTACTATGTATTGATCGTGCTACCGATTCCTCATTGAATGACCACAGGTCCTCTAAGGAGCCACCTCCTCTACCTACAATAAGAACATCGCAACGGTTATCATCGTTCGCATTAGTAATAGCTTCTACGATTTGGCTTTGAGCCTGTTCTCCTTGAACTGCAGTTGGGTAAATGGTGACTGCAATACTTGGAAAACGGCGACGTAATACCGAGAGAATATCTTTTATTGCTGCTCCGGTGGGAGATGTCACGATGCCTGCGTGACGAATAGAAGAGGGGATCTCTCTCTTATGAGAGGGGTCGAAAAGGCCTTCTTTAGATAAAGAGGCTTTTAGCTGCTCAAATTGACGCTGAAGAGCTCCAAAACCTGCCTCCTCCATATGCTCGATAACTAGTTGGTATTCACCACGGCCCTCGTAAATACCTGCCTTACATCGAACCAGCACAGACATCCCATTAGCTGGTTCGAAACCAACTCGCATATTACTGCCTTTGAACATCGCGCAGCGGACTTGCGATTTCTCATCTTTGAGTGTCATATACCAGTGGCCAGATCCAGGACGAGCGAAGTTCGAAATCTCACCTTCTACCCAAAGTAGCGTTAATGAATTCTCCAGAAGTTGACGAACAGTTCGATTCAGTTCACTTACTGAAAAAATTTGGCGGTTATTAGTATTTTTTTCCATGGTTTTATTCTAAAAAATTCCCTCGCTAAAGGTAAGTGCTCAAGTAATGATAATGCTAGAAATATAGCGTTAAATAAAGCAAAAAAAACATCAAAATCAATAATTTAAAGTCATTTTGACCTCCCGACAACTCAGCAAATAATTGTTTACGCCGCATTGCCCTAGAGTTATACTGCGTTGCTTACTTTTAAATCTGTCTGTAAAGACTTAATTTAGAACTACTGAGGTAAGCGGTCCCTATGTTACGAATCTCGAATGAAGCACTTACTTTTGATGATGTCCTTTTAGTACCTGGGTACTCTGACGTCACTGCAAAAGATGTGACTACGCATACTCAGCTTACTCGCAAAATTACCATGAACATTCCGCTAATATCAGCGGCGATGGACACAGTCACCGAATCTCGTCTTGCTATTGCTATTGCCCAAGAGGGTGGCGTCGGCATTGTCCATAAAAGTATGTCAATTGAAGATCAGGCAAGGGAAGTTTGGGCTGTAAAGAAGTACGAGAGCGGTGTCGTTAAAGACCCATTCACTATAGAGTCATCTGCTACCTTAGAGCAACTGAGAGCGCTGACTGAAGCGAATAATATTTCCGGAGTTCCAATCCTTGAGAACGGAAATTTAGTTGGGATAGTAACTCGGCGTGATGTTAGGTTTGCTACCGACATGAGGGCCTCTGTTACCTCCGTAATGACTCCAAAGGAAAAACTAGTCACCGTCAAAGAGGGCGCGGGCGCTGATGAAGTTCGTGCGTTATTGCACAAACATAGAATTGAAAAGGTCTTAGTCATCAACGATGACTTTGAACTTAAAGGATTAATTACTGTAACTGATATCGATAAGGCTGAGCAGTACCCAAACGCGTGTAAGGATGATCAGGGACGTTTGATTGTGGGTGCCTCAGTCAGTGTTGGCGATGGAACTGATGACAGGGTTGCGGCTCTTGTTCATGCTAATGTCGATGTTCTTGTTGTTGATACAGCTCATGGTCATTCTTTAAATGTTCTTAATCGAGTCAAGTGGATTAAGAAGAATTTTCCTGATGTTGAAGTGATCGGAGGTAATGTTGCCACTGGGGAGGGAGCTAAGGCACTTGTTGAAGCGGGGGCAGATGGTATAAAAGTTGGTATCGGACCAGGCTCAATTTGCACAACAAGAATAGTGACTGGAATTGGAGTGCCTCAGGTTACCGCTATTGCAAGCGCAGTTGAAGCGTTAAAAGGTACGGGTGTGCCTGTGATAGCAGATGGGGGAATTCGTTACTCCGGTGACATGGCAAAGGCCATAGTTGCTGGTGCTGGATCTGTCATGATGGGATCTATGTTGGCTGGGACTGAAGAGGCGCCCGGAGAGATTGAAATGTTCCAGGGTCGGTCTTATAAAAATTATCGTGGGATGGGGTCTTTGGGTGCCATGTCCCATTCTATGGGCTCAAGCGATCGATATTTCCAAGACGCGAGTGCAGTTGAAAAATTAGTGCCTGAGGGTATAGAGGGCCGAGTTCCTTATAAGGGGCCAGTGGCAAATATTATTCATCAAATGATGGGTGGCTTACGCTCTGCTATGGGATATACCGGATGCACATCAATTGAGCAGATGCGAACTGAGCCAGAGTTTGTGCGTGTGACCTCCGCAGGTGTGGGTGAGAGCCATGTGCATGATGTCCAAATTACAAAAGAAGCGCCTAACTATCCGGCGGGTGGTCGATAGGACCTTGGTTAGATAGGATAAATACTGATTGAATGGGGGGCTGGGCTGTATAGCCTGGCCCTCTTACTTTAAAGGGAACTGATGTCAGATCTACATTCGCAAAAAATACTTATTCTTGATTTTGGCTCCCAGTACACACAGTTGATTGCCAGACGTATCAGAGAGATTGGTGTTTTTTCTGAAATTAGGGCTTGGGATATTACTGAGGAGGAGATTCTTGAGTTTGGTCCTCAGGGAATTATTTTATCTGGCGGCCCCGAGTCAGTAACCGATGGTATCGATGCTCCAAGAGCTCCAGAGTGTGTGTTCAATATGGGATTACCTATATTGGGAATTTGCTATGGTATGCAGACCATGGCGGGGCAGTTAGGTGGAAAGGTTGATACGTCAGATATTCGAGAGTTTGGCTATGCCCAAGTAACGGTGGAGGGGAAGTCGTCTTTACTCTCCGAGATCAAAGATCATGTAGATAATGAAAACAAAGCTCTGCTCGATGTCTGGATGAGTCATGGTGATAAAGTTGTATCCATGCCCCAAGGCTTTCACTTAATGTCCTCAACACCTTCTTGTCCCATTGCGGGCATGGCCAACGAAGAAAAACGATTTTATGGCATTCAATTTCATCCTGAAGTCACTCACACCCTTCAAGGAGAGGCAATTTTTAAACGCTTTGCGTTAGAGATTTGTGGTTGTGAACCACTCTGGACTGCCGCTGCGATCATTGAGGATCAGATCAATCGCGTCACTGAGCAGGTGGGCGGTAGCCATGTTCTTTTGGGTCTATCAGGCGGCGTTGATTCTTCAGTAGTGGCGGCCCTGCTGCATAAGGCGATCGGCGATCAGTTGACCTGTGTTTTTGTTGATAACGGATTATTGCGCAAGAATGAAGGTGAAATGGTGATGGAGATGTTCGCCAAAAACATGGGCGTTAAAGTGATTCGGGCAAATGCACAAGATAAATTCTTGAGCGCTCTCGCTGGTGTCAGTGATCCAGAGGCCAAGCGTAAAGTGATTGGTAACACCTTTATTGAGGTGTTTGATGAAGAATCCCATAAAATTAATAATGTTAAATTCCTAGCTCAAGGAACTATTTATCCCGACGTTATTGAGTCTGCCGCATCAAAAACAGGTAAGGCACATGTCATTAAATCCCACCACAACGTCGGCGGACTGCCAGATGACATGGCTTTGGATTTGGTTGAGCCATTACGCGAGTTGTTTAAAGACGAAGTGCGTAAAATTGGCGTTGAATTAGGCCTCCCGTATGACATGGTCTATCGTCATCCCTTCCCAGGCCCTGGTCTTGGAGTGCGCATTCTTGGGGAAGTAAAAAAAGAGTACGCTGACATCCTTCGTGAGGCTGATGCGATCTTTATTGAAGAATTACATAACTCTGGTTGGTACCATAAAACTAGCCAGGCTTTTGCTGTCTTTCTACCGATTAAATCAGTAGGTGTGGTCGGTGATGCTCGCCGCTATGAGTGGGTGATCGCTCTGCGTGCTGTTGAAACTATAGACTTTATGACAGCTCGATGGGCGCATCTTCCTTATGAGCTGTTAGAGAAAGTTTCTAATCGCATTATCAACGAAATTACTGAGGTTTCTCGGGTTACCTATGATGTTTCTAGCAAGCCGCCAGCCACCATCGAGTGGGAGTAGTGAAGTTGGCTGGAACCTCATAAGCAATAAGAGGGTTGCATTTACAAACCTCTGACAAATTGCGGGGCTTGCTGATTGTTTTAATCGGGTTGCTCGTCTTGGACGATCGTTGCAGCAGCGCTATCTTTAAGCGTTGATTGCACCAAACATGAAAAAGGAGGCAGGTTATGAAAACCAATCCCGAGCTGTGGCTAGAAGATACGAGCCTGCGTCGCAAGAGCATTGGTATTGAATTTCATGGGAACGAGTTTTTGGGCCACATGGTTGCGCCATCTGAAGCCTCTGGACCACGCCCTCTGGTCTTGGTCATACACAACTATCAGGGCCTGAAAGGTTTCGATGTCGACGTTGCCGAATACCTTGCCCGAGTGGGTTACGTTGGATTGGCAATCGACATGTATGGGAACGACGTTCCCGCCGATGAGCGAGACTTTCCCGCAGATACAACGCAAATCATGCACTTTCAAAAGCAGTGCTTTGAGGCGATGGTGAAACTTGATCACGACCATGCGTTGCTTCGTTCGCTTCTCGACTGCTGGATTCGGGCAGGTGTTGCCGAGGAATGGGTCGCCAGCGACAGCGCGCCATCGGCGATCGGTTACTGTTTTGGCGGCATGGTGGTGATAGAAGGTGTGCGAGGCGGCTTAAATCTCGCAGGGGTGGTGTCTTTTCATGGTTTACTGCAAACCGGCGAAGATCCCAGTGCCAGCAATTTCGGTGCGGAACGGCCCGCGCTTAAACCCTGTGAAAACCGGTACAACACTCGCTCTGTAATCTTGATAGAAAACGGCGCCGAAGATCACTTGGTCACAGCGCAAAATCGAGAACGTTTTTTCGCCGAGATGGATGCGGCTGACGTGGATTGGAGCTTTCATGATCACGCCAAAACCCCTCACGGTTTTGCGTTACCGGCTCGGCTAGGGCCGCCTGGCCAATTGCACGAGACTGCAGATCGCCGCTCAACACAAAACATGTTGAGTCTGTTTCGCGAACTTTACCCAGATGTTGAGCAGAAGGCCGTGTCACCAAATGCCGCTGGTACCCGGATCCCTTAGTTTTTTAGGTTGTCAGTATCCCGAGTGGTCTACGACGTTTCCAGCAAGCCGCCGGCGACAATTGGGTGGGAGTAAAGAAATCGTCTGACACCCCTATATAACAAAGGTTTAAACCAATATAAAGTGTGACAAACCTATAGGTTGGGTAGGGTAATATGGGTGAAAAAATGACGATACTATGCCAGCCACTCTTGTATTCTATTGATTAACTAATCAGTATCAAGTGCACTGAAGAAAATATATTAGGCCAATTGAATGTTGAGCTCATCTTTACTTTCAATACGCACAACACTTGTGACGTTGATTCTTGCGATCCTGCCCCTGCCAGCATTTTCCGAGCGACCAAATATTCTGTGGATTGATATTGATGATCAATCTCCTTGGTATAATGTCTATGGAGACGAGACAGTTAGCACACCCAATCTGGACGCTCTGGCAAACGAGGGCGTTGTTTTTGAACGCGTCTATGCAGCAAGCCCTATTTGCGCTCCCAGCCGATCAGCCATGATTACAGGCGTCTATCCTATTCGTGCCGGTACTCATGATATGCGTGCCGGACGG
>NTJY01000011.1 GCA_002457245.1 SAR92 bacterium MED-G29
TTATCTCGGCGGAGTAATGAATAACCTTGCTTATGTGCAGTCGGTAGAAATGCTTGCTGGTATAAAGGTACCAGAGAGAGCAAAAATAATACGAATCATGTTGTCTGAATTATTTCGTATCTCAAGCCATTTAGTTTTTTATGGGACGTTTGTTCAAGATGTTGGACAAATGTCTCCGGTCTTTTATATGTTCGCTGATCGCGAACGCTTATTTGGCATCATTGAGGCAATCACCGGTGGCCGAATGCACCCGGCCTGGTTCAGAGTAGGTGGAGTGGCTCAAGATCTCCCTCAGGGCTGGGATGCAATGATTCGGGAATTTGTCGATTTTATGCCGGCCCGTCTTGATCACTACGACAAGATGGCAATGCAAAACAAGATGCTAAAAGAGCGCACTGTTGGGATTGGAGTTTATACCCAAAAGGAGGCAATCGATTGGGGTATCACAGGGCCGGGATTGAGAGCCACGGGAAGCGATTGGGATCTGCGGAAAAAACGACCATACGGTGGATACGATCAGTTTGAATTTGATGTTCCTGTCTCTGACAAGGGTGATTGTTATGACCGAGCGGCCTTGCGTATTGAAGAAATTCGACAGAGCCTGAGAATCATTCGTCAGTGTGTTGATAACATGCCTGGAGGAGCCTATAAAAGCGATCATCGATTGACTACTCCGCCGCCAAAAGAGCGCACCATGGAGGATATTGAAACACTGATCCATCATTTTTTAAATGTAAGCTGGGGGCCTGTTATACCTGCTGGTGAGGCTTCAGTAATGATAGAGGCGACAAAGGGTATAAACAGTTATCATCTCGTTAGCGATGGGGGGACCAACTCCTACAGAACCCGCATTCGAACTCCTTCCTTCCCCCACTTGCAACAGATCCCTCTAATTAGTAAAGGACTCATGATTCCAGATCTAATTGCAATTATCGCGAGCATTGATTTTGTTATGGCGGATGTAGATCGATGAGTAATTCTCAGATGATTCAAACTGATCTCAACTCTGTTCTTACCTTAGAGGAGCTAGCAGAGATCGATCACGAATTAGAGCATATTCCTTATAAATCTGGTGCGTCTATAGATGCGCTGAAGATTGTCCAATCAAGTCGAGGATGGGTTTCAGATGAATGTTTGCAGGCTATTGCGAAACATTTGGAGATGTCCTCTGAAGAGCTTGAGGGGGTGGCTACATTTTACAACCTGATCTATCGCCGCCCAGTTGGAGATAATGTGGTTTTGTTTTGTGACAGTGTTAGTTGCTGGATTAATGGCTGTGATGATATTAAGGAGATGATTTCTCAGAAATTAGGTGTTGACTATGGTGAGACTACTAGTGACAACGCTTACACATTATTACCAGTTCCATGCTTAGGAGCTTGTGATAGAGCTCCAGTGATGATGGTGGGAGATGATCTTGTTACTCATCTTGATAGAGAGACTATAGATACTATATTTGCTAATAAAGAATCTGGGAGTGAGACCTGATGGAGAAGGTATTGACTCGAAACATATCGCCAGGCAAGGCACCTACAGATATAGCTGCCTATGAAGCGAATGGTGGTTACTCTGCGTTGAGAAAGGCTATGACGGTTATGTCTCCTGATGATTGTCGACAAGTGATCAGTGATTCTAACTTGAGGGGACGTGGAGGAGCAGGATTCCCAACGGGTATGAAGTGGAGTTTTGTGCCAATGGGCGACAAATGCTCTCCCGGGCATAAATATTTGGTTTGCAATGCCGATGAGATGGAACCCGGTACTTTTAAGGATCGTTTACTGATGGAGTTCGATCCTCATCAATTAATAGAGGGAATGATTTTGTCAGCTTACTGTATTGGAGCTGATATTTCGTACATCTTCATTCGAGGGGAATATGTGGTTGCTATTGAACGTCTTCGGGCCGCTTTAGCTGATTGCTATGCTAGGGGATACCTTGGTGAAAATATTTTAGGGAGCGGCTACAAACTTGAAATGCATGTGCATCCTAGCGCTGGTCGTTATATCTGCGGGGAGGAGACTGCTCTCATAAATGCCCTTGAAGGCAAGCGAGCCAACCCCAGAGCAAAGCCACCATTTCCTCAGGTGAGTGGACTTTGGGGCCGACCCACTATCGTCAATAATGTTGAGACCTTGTGCAATATTCCGCACATTATTGATCGTGGCGCGGATTGGTTTAAAGGTCTTGGTGTTGGTGAAGATGCGGGCACTAAGTTGTTTGGCGTTAGTGGACGGGTAAAGAATCCTGGTTGCTGGGAACTTCCAATGGGCACATCGGTACGAGAAATCTTGGAGGATCATGCGGGAGGGATGCAGGATGGTTTGCAGCTTAAAGGGTTTTTGCCTGGAGGAGGATCAACAGACTTTTTAACCCGCGATCATTTAGATTTAGCGATGGATTATAACGTTATTGGCAAAGCTGGAAGTCGCATGGGTACCGGCACCATGATCATTCTTGATGATAAGACGTGTCCAGTTGGAATGGTATTAAACCTGATTCGGTTTTTTGCACATGAATCCTGTGGTTTTTGCACACCGTGCCGTGATGGACTGCCTTGGTCCAGGCAAGTTTTAGAAGATATAGAAAATGGTCGTGGAAAAAAAGAAGATCTTGATACGTTGGAGTATCAAATTAAATACATTGGTGCTATCGGAAATACTCATTGCGCGCTGGCTCCTGGGGCCATGGAGCCACTGCAAAGTGCGCTCAAGTATTTTAGAGAAGATTTCGAACATCACATCAGCGGCCGCGCTTGTCCTTATCGCTCAGTAGGGGGATCCTAAACGATGCCAACGATTTATATTGATGGTCAGGCGATCGAAGTCAAGCAAGGCGAGAACGTTCTAGAGGCTTGTCTCAACGCTGGAATGGATTTGCCTTACTTCTGTTGGCATCCATCTATGGGTTCTATAGGCTCCTGTCGTCAGTGTGCCTTGGTTCAGTATCAGAATGAAGAGGACACCCAAGGCAGAATAATCATGGGATGCATGACACCTGTCTCAGAGGGGGCTAGATTTTCACTAAAAGCGGAGAATGCCACAGAATTTCGTGAAGCCGTTGTTGAGAGTCTGATGTTAAACCATCCCCATGACTGTCCAGTTTGTGCCGAGGGTGGTGAGTGCCATCTTCAGGACATGACCGTTATGGTCGGCCATCGCGACCGCCGATATACAGGCAAGAAAAATACTCACCGAAATCAATATTTGGGTCCACTCATTCATCACGAAATGAATCGATGTATTGCCTGCTATCGTTGTGAGCGATATTACAAGGATTATGCTGGTGGGAAAGATTTAGGAGCTCAAGCTTCTCATGATCATGTATATTTTGGTCGTCACGAGGAGGGGATCCTTGAGAGTGAGTTTTCTGGCAATCTCGTTGAAGTATGCCCAACAGGTGTCTTTACAGATAAACCATTTTTAAAACAATATAGCCGAAAGTGGGACCTTCAGTCAGCGCCATCTATTTGCCATGGCTGTGCTGTGGGTTGCAATATCGCGCCTGGTGAGCGCTATGGAAAGGTTAAACGAGTACATAATCGTTATCATGATGAGGTGAATGGATACTTTATCTGTGATCGAGGTCGCTTCGGTAGTGGTTATCTTAATAGTAAATTACGCTTGGATTACTCGGGTATTAAGAAATCTGATGGGAGTTTCTTAGCTGTTCATCAAAAGCAAGCATTAGAGACCGCAGCTAGCTGGATTTCAGGGAAAAAAGTTGCTGGCATTGGTTCACCACGAGCGTCCTTAGAGGCCAACTACTTACTGCGGGAGATGGTGGGTAAAAACAACTTTAGCGCCGGAAGTTCCGACTTAGAGGCGACACTAGTAGGAAGTATTCTCTCAATATTGCAAACTACAACTGCTGTAAATCCATCCATTAAAAAGATGGAGACCGCTGATGCTGTGCTTATTCTTGGTGAGGATGTCACTAATACAGCGCCCAGAGTTGCTTTGGCGTTACGTCAGGCGGTTCGTAATAAAGCCTTTGAATTAGCTGAGCAGATGGGCTTGCCATTGTGGCAGGACGCGGCAGTAAGAAATCTTGCTCAGGATAATTTATCTCCTCTTATTATTGTATCTGCAATGGATACTCGGTTAGATGATATTTCGAGCAACTCCATCTCCCTTGCACCCCATGAAATCGCAACCTTTGGTCGTGCTGTTGCTGGGGCTTTGAACGGTGAAAAAACTGATGATCCTGATGTTATCAGTACTGCAGAAATACTTAAGAACGCCAAAAATCCATTAATTATCAGTGGCTCCAGTATGGGTAGCCAAGATGTTATTAACAGTGCTGTTGAGGTAGCAGAGGCAATTAGCAAACCTGAAACTATGCTGAGTTTTTGTGTCTCTGAGTGCAATAGCATGGGGTCTGCGTTATTAGCCCAGGATGGTGGAGTCAGTTTAGCTGATATTATTAAAAGAGCTCCAAAACTTGATGCGCTTATAGTACTGGAAAATGACTTATATCGACGCGGGAAGAGAAGCGAGATTGATCAGCTATTGGACAGTGGGATCAAGATAATTTCATTAGATGTCTATGAAAACCGAACTCTTGACGGCTCTCATTTAGTTCTGCCTGCCGCATCCTATGCAGAATCACAGGGGACGCTTGTGAGTAGTGAGGGGCGTGCTCAGAGATTCTATCCAGTTCATTCTCCTTCTCATGAGCGGTTACAGAGTTGGGAGTGGTTGCTTGAGTTGGCGAAATTAACTGGGAATAAAAAACTTTCTAAATTAGAAAATCTAGATGATGTTGTCAGTACATGTGCTAAGGATAATCTTGCACTCAAAAAGATAGTTGATGTAGCGCCGAAGAATAGTTACAGAAGTTCAGGATCTAAGGTGCCAAGACAGACCCATCGATTTAGTGGACGAACGGCAATACATTCGGATGTATCTGTGCACGAGCCTCAGCAGCCTAAAGATCATGATAGCCCTCTGTCTTATAGTATGGAGGGCTTAAATCGAGATCAACCCGCGTCATTGACACCCTTCGTATGGTCCCCTGGATGGAACTCGAATCAGTCATTACAAAAGTTCCAGTCTGAGGTAGATGGGCCGCTTAAAGGAGGTTCCTCCGGAGTACGATTAATAGCGTCCTCCAGTAAGGGCTCGAAGGTGTTTTCTGAGTCAGAAGAATTTGAATTAAAAGCCCACCAGTGGCATTTGGTACCTGCGCACCAAATTTTTGGTAGCGATGAACTTTCCGCGCATACAGAGGAAATGGCGGAGCTAGCGGGTCGTGGTTTTATTGCAATTGGCCAAAAGGTTGCCGAAAAGTTGGGTGTTAAGCAGGGTGATGGGTTATTAGTTCAGCACGGTGATGTTAGGTGCTCTTTAGAAGTTAAGGTTCTATCACGAGTCGCTAAAAATTGTGTCGGATATAGTGTTGGATATGAAGAAACTCAAGAGCTAACTCCCGGATGTTTGGTTAGTTTACAGGTCGATAAAGACTGGAGGAGAACTTCTCCAGAAGTAATTGCATCTGATAAGACTGCATTGGGGCATATTGCCTCAGATGGAGGTGGCGCGTATGGCTGAGCTATTGCCTGTTATTTTGGCGCTTACAATTTTAGTTAGTGGTGTTGCTGGTGCGGCTATCCTGACATGGTTTGAGCGGCGCCTGCTGGGAGTTTGGCAAGATCGTTATGGTCCAAATCGGCTAGGTCCGCTGGGAATAGGTCAAGTGCTGGCTGATATGATCAAACTGCTCTTTAAGGATGACTGGATACCACCTTTTTCTGATCGAGTTGTCTTTATTTTTGCTCCCACAGCCATTGTTGTTGCAATGATGATGGGCTTTGCCGTTGTTCCCTTTGCCCCACAAATGATGATTATCGATGTCAATATTGGTTTACTATTTTTTCTTGGGATGACCTCTCTGGCGGTCTACAGTGTTCTTTTGGGAGGTTTGGCATCAAATAACAAATACGCTCTGCTCGGAGGATTAAGATCTGCTGCTCAGATGGTCAGCTACGAGGTCTTTATGGGTTTGTCATTGATGGGTGTTGTGATGATTACCGGTAGCTTTAGTCTCGTAGATATTGTTGAAGCACAGGCTGATATTTGGTTTTGTTTTACCCAGATATTAGGTTTGTTTGTCTTTGTTATTGCAGGCATCGCTGAGAGCCATCGACTTCCTTTTGACTTACCTGAGGCTGAGCACGAGCTAACAGCGGGCTTTCATACTGAGTATGGTGGGATGAAATTCGCTATGTTTATGTTGGGTGAATATCTTGGATTAATGTTAATTTCTTGCATGATTGTCACGCTATTCTTTGGTGGCTGGCACAGCCCAATTTCACTGGGAGATGGTTTGCCACCATTCTTCTGGTTTAGTTTTAAGACATTCGTTGTGATCTGTTTCTTTGTTCTGTTGAGGGCTGCCATTCCGCGGCCGCGTTATGATCAATTGATGTCGCTAGGATGGAAAGTAATGTTGCCAATCACCCTAGTCAATATTCTGATTACAGGTGCTGTTTTATTGTGGATGGAGGGCGCTGTCTAGTGTTGAGTGAGCTAAGAACGATGTGGGAGGTGTTAAAGCACACCTTCACGAAGGCAGAGACTGTAGAGTATCCCGAACAGATGCCCTATCTAGCGCCGCGCTATCGAGGGAGAATTGTATTGACTCGTGATCCTGATGGTGAGGAGAGATGTGTGGCTTGTAATCTCTGTGCTGCCGCTTGTCCGGTCGATTGTATTGCCTTGCAAAAGGATACTCGGGAGGATGGCACTTGGTATCCCGAATTCTTCCGAATTAATTTCTCCCGTTGCATTATGTGTGGGATGTGCGAGGAAGCTTGTCCGACTTATGCGATTCAACTGACGCCGGACTTTGAAATGTGTGAGTACGATCGTCAAAACATGGTCTATGAAAAAGAGCATCTTCTAATTAATGGCGTTGGCAAGTACCCCGATTATAATTTTTATAGAGTATCTGGAATGCAGACAGCGTCCAAAGATAAGGGCGAGGCGCTCAATGAGGAAAGACCCATTGATACCAGGAGTTTACTGCCATGATCTCATTCAATTTAATAATAGATCTGGAGTCCTAAGTATGCTGGAGATTGTATTTTTTTATATAGCATCTCTGGTTGCATTGATTGCAACAGTGATGGCTATGACTAGAGCCAACGCGATTCATGCACTTATTTATCTCATTGTGTCTCTGTTGGCTGTGGCAGTTATTTTCTTTCTAATTGGTGCGCCATTTGCGGCGGCCCTCGAAATTGTCATTTACGCGGGCGCGATAATGGTACTCTTTGTCTTCGTAATAATGATGCTTAATCTTGGAGAGAAGGGAGACAAGCAGGAAAGACAATGGTTAAGTCCAAGCGTCTGGGTGGGCCCAGCCTTGTTATCAATTGTCCTTCTGGCCGAGCTATTATTCATTATTAGTGATGTAAATGGTCCAGTTTCAACTTCATCAGTCTCTCCGAAGGCTGTCGGTTTATCTCTTTTTGGCCCCTATGTTCTTGCCGTTGAAATATCGGCGATGTTGCTCCTAGCCGGACTAGTGGGATCATTTCATCTTGGGCGCCGTTATCTTGAGAGAGACTATGGTGATGAGAGAGGAAAAGAATAGTGGATGGCTTAGACATTCCTCTTAATCATATTCTTTTCATTTCCTCGCTGCTTTTTGCTATTGGCATGCTCGGTTTGATGATTCGACGGAATATTATATTCATATTAATGTCTTTAGAGGTGATGTTGAACTCAGCTGCCCTTGCTTTTGTCGCTGCTGGAGCGCATTGGGGGCAACCTGATGGCCAGGTCGTGTTTATGCTTATTCTGACAGTTGCCGCAGCCGAGGTCGCTGTTGGTTTGGGCCTTGTTCTGCAGGTTCAAAAGCGTTTCAAGACCTTAGATATGGATCATGCCAACCGGATGCAGGGCTAAGTATGAGTAAAATTATTTGGTTGATACCACTTATGCCTTTTGTTGGTTCCATAACATTAATGCTTTTTGGAAAAAATCTCCGACGCTCTCATATTGGCTACTTGGGTGTTTCCTCGGTGGGTATATCTGCGCTGTTAACTGCGCTACTAGCTATCGAGTTTATGCAAAATCAGGAGGTACTTGAGACATTAGTTTGGACTTGGATGCAGGTAGGAAGTTTTGCTCCGGGTATTTCATTTTACTTCGATGGCCTGACGCTCGTGATGATGTCAGTGATTACTGGCGTTGGCTTTTTGATTCACTTGTTCTCTACTGAATTTATGGAGGAAGACCCTAGTTATGCCCGCTATTTTGCGTACCTAAATATGTTCGTTGCGTCCATGCTTATATTAGTAATGGCAGATAATCTCTTGCTTCTCTATCTTGGTTGGGAGGGGGTTGGGGTGTGTAGTTATCTTCTGGTAGGTTTTTGGTATCAGCACAGTGCTAATGGGCATGCGGCGAGAAAGGCATTTATTGTTACTCGGATAGGCGATACAGCCATGGCTTTGGGACTACTTCTGCTGTTCTCTCATCTGGGAACTTTAGATATCCAGGTTTTGATGGGTAAGGCCAGTCAAGTCTGGGAGGTCGGTGAAAATATTCCCCTTATTGCCTGCCTACTTTTAGTTTGTGGAGCAGTGGGAAAATCAGCTCAGTTGCCCCTTCATACCTGGCTGCCTGATGCTATGGCTGGTCCAACTCCTGTAAGTGCCCTTATACATGCCGCAACAATGGTCACGGCTGGAGTATACCTGATCGCTCGAACTCATGGCTTATTCCTACTGGCACCTGATGCAATGATTGTCGTCGCGATTATAGGTGTGGTCACCTCTTTGATGGCTGCCTTTACAGCTCTTATGCAGACTGACATTAAGCGCATCTTGGCTTACTCCACGATTAGTCAAATTGGTTACATGTTTCTTGCACTTGGCGTTGGCGCCTGGAGCGCTGGTATTTTTCATCTGATGACGCATGCATTTTTTAAAGCCCTCTTATTTTTGGGCTCGGGAGCAATTATTCACTGTCTTCATCATGAGCATAATATTTTCAAGATGGGCGGACTCAGAACACGCATGCCAGTGACATTTTGGAGTTTCATGATTGGTTCCGCAGCGCTAGCGGCACTCCCAATGACGTCTGGGTTTTTCAGTAAGGATCAGATTCTACTGCAAGCATATCAGCTACCCGATCTAGGTCCCGGACTTTGGATGGCCGGGCTCCTAGGTGCTTTGTTGACAGCGATTTACAGTTTCAGGTTGGTCTTCGTAGTTTTCTTTGGTGAGGCTAATACAGAACCAGATAAAGATACTGAATGGCGAATGGCCATTCCACTTTCAATTTTATGTTTCTTGGCTTTGGTAGGAGGGTATTTCACAATTCCCGTGGTAGATGTATTCCCAGTTACTGGTGGGAGTCATCCCGCTCATTGGGTTGAATATGTCTCAATATCAGTTCCAATTGTGGGTTTAGTGATAGCTTATTTTGTATTTTTGAATCGTCGAATAAATATAGAGACTCTAACAACATCATCTTTTGGAAGGGGCCTGGGCAACCTCTGGCTGAGCGGTTGGGGTATTGATTGGTTGTATGATCGTCTGTTTGTTCGCCCTTATTATAGATTAGCTAATCTCTTAAAATCAGAACCAGTTGATGTCATATACAATGCAATTGTGGAGCTTAATCAACTTCTAAATCTTTGGTTGAGCAAATCTCAGACAGGCCGACTGCGCTGGTATCTGGTCAGTATGGTTGCGGGGTTAATTATCCTAATCTCGCTTGCATCTAATTTAGGACCGGGGGTGCTTCAATGGTAATGATAAACCTGATCCTTATACTCTTAGTAGGCGGTCTTTTAGCTATGCTGTCTGAAAGATTAGATGAAAATATGCCTCGAAAAGTAGCTATGGCCGCGGTGCTTTTTGACCTAATATACCTAATATCAAGCATGTTGAGCTTACCCGAAATTGCTCAACTGCAGGCTCCTATCACGAATGATCCCTCAACCTGGTTAATGCACTTCAAAGCCAACTGGATACCTGCTTTTGGAATTAGTATTGAGTTTGCAATGGATGGAATAAGTCTGTTGATGGTATTGCTTACCTTGATTCTAGGAGCAGTCGCCATAAGCGCATCTTGGACTGATATTGTCAAACGGAAAGGTTTTTTTGAAGCTAATTTATTATGGTCGCTTGCAGGAGTGCTGGGCGTATTTTTGGCCCTTGATCTCTTGTTATTTTTCCTTTTTTGGGAAGTTATGCTAATTCCTATGTACTTTATGATTGCGATTTGGGGCCATGAAAATCGCGGTTATGCTGCTATGAAGTTCTTTATCTTCACGCAGGCTAGCGGATTACTAATGCTGGTATCTATTCTAGTCTTGTCAGCAATAAATCAGGAGACGACAGGTGTCTGGACTTTTAGCTACTTTGATCTGTTGAACACTAATATCTCAGAACAAGCCTCTTATTGGATTATGTTAGGCTTCTTTATCGCCTTTGTAGTGAAGCTCCCAGGATTTCCTTTCCATACTTGGCTGCCTGATGCTCATACCCAAGCACCGACAGCCGGAAGTGTTATTTTAGCAGGTGTGTTACTTAAGACTGGGGCTTATGGTCTTATTCGTTTCGCTGTACCCTTGTTTCCACAGGCTGCCTTGGATTTTTCTTATCCGGCGATGCTTTTAGGGGCTGCAGGTGTGGTTTATGGTGCAGTGCTGGCGTTCGGACAAGCTGATTTTAAACGTCTCATCGCCTATAGCAGTGTCAGTCATATGGGATTTGTGTTGCTCGGTATATACGCATGGAATGAGTTAGCACTTCAAGGCGCTGTGATGCAGATGGTGGCACACGGATTTAGCACCGCAGCACTGTTTATGATTGCTGGTTCCATTCAAGAGCGGTTACACACGAGAGATATGAGTCAGATGAGTGGTTTGTGGCACCAGATGCCACGAATGGGTGCCGTCGCTATGTTTTTTGTTGTTGCTTCTCTGGGGTTGCCAGGGCTGGGAAATTTTGTAGCTGAGTTTTTAATTTTACTTGGTCTATTCCAGGTCAATGTATGGATTACAGTAATAGCAGCTACTGGTTTAATTACTGGGGCTGCCTACTCTCTTCTTCTAATGCAGAAGTCCTTTCAAGGAGAAATTAATAAAAAATGGGCTGAAAGTAAATTATCAGACTTTGGACAGCGCGAAATGATGACAATGGCTGTAATGATTATTGCGTTGATTTTTTTAGGAATTTATCCGCAACCAGTACTTAATATAGCCGAACCGGTCCTGCATAGCTTGCTAGATCTTACCGCCTTGGCATTACCGTCAATAGCGGAGGCAAAGCTATGAATGCTTCAGTATTTTATGCGATGACTCCCATTTTAGTTTTATCCGGAACAGCTATGGCTCTAATGATTCAGGCGTCTATTAAGCGGGATCATAAGGTGGCTAGTATTATCGTCGCGATTGGGCTTATTTTGTCATTACTGGGTTCCTATTACGCAAGCAACTTCACTCAGCCTGTGACTGTTCTTTTGCAAGTCGATAATTGGAGCCTATTTTTCACGGGATTAATAATCGCGGCATCACTGATAATTTTATCTCTTTCGTTAAAAACGTTTTTACCTGAAGGTGAAAGGAAAGAAGAATATTACCTATTGCTCATCTTGTCTGTGCTGGGTGCAGTTGTGCTCATTCAGTCTAGTCATATGGTGTCATTACTGTTAGGAATGGAGCTAATGGGAGTGGCTTTGTATGTCATGATCGCATTTCCAGAGAGGGGGGATCTGCCCCTTGAGGGTGCGATCAAATATCTAGTTCTGTCTGCATGTGCCTCGGCAATGTTACTTTATGGTTTTGCCCTAATTTATGCCGCTACAGGAAGTTTGAGCTACATTGGTATCGGCGCGGAAGTAGCTAGGGCATATGAACAAAATCCCGTATTGGTTTTAGCAGGGAGCGCGATGGTCCTTGCGGGTATTGGTTTCAAATTATCAGTCGCTCCTTTTCATATGTGGACACCTGATGTTTATGAAGGCGCACCAACTGCTGTTACTGGATTTTTAGCGACAGTTTCTAAGGGAGCTGTTTTCGTTGCACTCACTCGTTTTTATATTGATGGCAATTTGTATCAGTACGCTGGTTTGACTGCAGCTTTAGCTGTTTTAGCGATCGCTTCAATGCTTATTGGAAATTGGTTAGCTCTGCGCCAAGAAAATATTAAGCGATTGCTAGCCTACTCCTCAATCGCACATTTTGGATATTTGCTTATTGCCTTGATTGCTTGCGCCCATATAGATATTCAGCTTGTTAGTCAGAGTATAACTTTCTATCTTACCGCCTACATAGTCACTACCTTGGCGGCATTCGCAGTGGTGTCCTCTGTTGCCGAAGAAGATGTGAGAGGACAGGAAATTCAGGCGCTAGAGGGCCTATTTTGGTATCGACCCCTTGAGGCGTCAGCCCTTACAGTTGCCATGTTGTCACTTGCAGGTATTCCTTTAACCGCTGGATTTATGGCAAAATTTTTTGTTATTACCGTGGGCGTTCAGTCACATTTGTGGGTCTTATTGGCCGCCTTAATAGTCGGCAGTGCAGTTGCTATTTATTACTACTTGAGGGTAATTTTTGCCATGAGTAAACCCTGTAAAGTGAAAGGGAAGGCTTCTACAGGTTTTGATAGAACCCTTGCGATTATCCTTATGGCTTGCGTTTTACTTTTGGGCTCATGGCCTCAGCCATTTATTGCTTATATGGGAACTTTATAAAAATAATGTCCTTAGAAAAATAATAGGAGAAACCTATGCTACGTTCAGTTGATATTAGTGATTATATGATTCATAGGCCAGTAAAAATACATGCCGATGACGAGATGTCGTCAGCTATAGGCTTAGTGTTAGATAATAAGATATCGGGGATTTGTGTTGTTAACGAACAGGAGAATCTTGTAGGTGTGTTATCCGAGATGGACTGTTTAAAGGCAATCTTGAATGCTACCTATAACGAGAGTGGTGATCTTGGCAGAGCTGGGGATTATATGACCAAAGAGGTTGAGTATTGTGATATTCATGCAGATCTTGTTGATGTCGCAGATGATATGATCAAGAAAGGCCACCGACGGCGACCAGTTTTAGATCATGGGAAGTTAGTTGGTCAAATTACTTGCAGGCAACTATTGCGTGTTGTCAGTGAATTCAATCGAAGAGCAGTACCACTTTAGCGCTCAAACTATTTAGGGTTTAATGTTCGATATTCGATGATTTCTCTTTGGGGATCTAGTTGAAGAAGATGATTAACTTTGGCGGGCATCCTTTCAATGCATGTCTCGGTTATTCGCTGAAAAATTTGAATAAATTCAAATATTTCTTCTTTTGACATTACATTCATTCCGACTAATCTGTCTTGTGTTAGCTTAAGTTTTTCTATTAACTTTTCTTCTTGCTCTAGTCTCCATTCAAAGACTGAATCAAAGTCGGGTGCTCTTAACATAATTGTACTATGCGCCATTTTAAATAACTTAGGATATGACGTAGCTAAGGCATTATTAATGTATCTTCGACAAGTGCCATCAGGATCTTTCAAGCGTTCCAATTCATTTACAGGAGTGATTAATTGATTTTCAAACTGAGGCTCAGCTCCAAAGCACCAACCTTCTATAACAATCACGCCAATTTTACCCTCAGACATCTCAACCTGATTTGAAATTCGATCGTCTATACTTTTATCAAAGCGAGTAATTTTCGTTTTTGTCCCTGAGGCAAGGCTCTTGATGGTGTTGACAGCAAGCTCTATATCATGAGTTCCGGGAACACCTCTCTGAGCTAAGAGAGGATGTATGTTCTTAGCTAATTGGTTCCTCTCTTTTTTTGTAAGATAAAAGTCATCCAAGGACAAAGAGATAGTCCTAATTTCAAAATTTTGTTTAATTGACATGCACAAATAGTCGGCCAGCGTCGATTTTCCAGACCCCTGACTACCATTGATGCCAATTACTTGAGTTATCTCTGTCCTGAGAAAGTTATTAGCTATCTCTGACGCGATAGGATCAAAGTACCGTTTCGCTATCTCAATGTATGATTGCGGTAGTTTATTTGAATCTAAAAATTGTTGAAACGCTACTTTCAAAGGAGTGAGAACCAAGTGGGTACCTTATGAGGCAACACTATCACAAAAGCAGATTAGTTCAAATTTTTACAATAACTCTACAATACTAAGATACTTATCATTTACACTGCATGGGCGGAGTAAAGAGGCTTCTATTGAGGCCATAATTTCCTATATTTGTAAGGTGTTTAAAATATGATCACTGTCCATCATTTAGAGCACTCGCGATCACAGCGGATTATTTGGTTATGCCAGGAATTGGATCTTGATTACCGTGTGATTTCCTATAAGCGTGATCCAAAAACATCTTTAGCTCCTGTTGAATTGGAAAAAATTCATCCGCTTGGCAAGTCTCCAGTAATTACCGATGGTCAAAATACTGTAATTGAATCAGGAGCTATTATTGATTATCTGCTGAGAAATTACGGGAATGGACGTCTTAGGCCTCGCACTGGTAGCCAAGAATATGATCAATACCAGCAGTGGCTTCATTATGGAGAGAGTGGGGCTATCCTTCCATTCATGCTTAAATTGTATACTTCAAAACTCCCGGCAGGTACTAGTGCGCTTCAGCCTCGGATCGACAGTGAGCTTGCAAGGCATCTGAGTTATTTAGAAAGTGCTCTGGAGGATGTTGATTGGTTTGTTGGGAATAAATTTAGTGGAGCTGATATCCAGTTGTCGTTTATTGCTGAAATAGCACCCATATTATATTCTCTCCATGACTACCCCAACTTAGCAGCATTTCGTGATCGTTGCCACAATCGAGAGGCATACCGATATGTGCTGGCTAATAATAATTTTTATGCCTATGGACCCCGTTAAATTATGCTGAAATATGTAAGTAGTTGTCTCAGTCGGCTTTTTCTTTGTCTGATCCCAGTGCTTGGAATTGGTGCATGCAGCAATAGCGATGAGCCTCTTGTGTGCCTTCCCTTGAGCGAGGCGAATCAAACAGTCAATATTAAGGGTGGTGCATTTAAGTTCGGTGACAATCGATATTACCCTGATGAGGGGCCAGTTAAAATTATGAGTGTTGCCGACTTCAATATAGACAAAACTGAGGTTACGAATTCAGAGTTTCTAAAATTTGTGGATGCAACTGGTTATGTTACAGCAGCTGAAAAAGGATTATCAAAGGAAGATTTTCCTAATATTCCCTCTGAGTTTCGTGTGCCCGGGTCAATGGTTTTTGTAGCGCCTGAAACTGGCGAGAGTAGTTCACCAGCCACATGGTGGAAGTTTATACCGGGCGCCAATTGGAAAAATCCCGAGGGACCAAATAGCTCTATAAAAAATAAGGGTGCGCATCCAGTTGTCCAAGTTATTCACTCAGATGCAATGGCTTATGCTCAGTGGAAAGGTAGACGGTTGCCTACTGAAGTTGAATGGGAATATGCGTCGAGGGGTGGCTTAGATGGAGCCTTATATTCATGGGGTGAGGAGAGTCCAAATGTTGGGAAATCAAAGGGAAATACCTGGCAGGGTCGGTTTCCATACCAAAATATAAATGAGGATGGATTTATTGGTAGTTCCCCAGTGGGATGCTTCGTGGCTAATGCATTTGGGTTATATGATACAACTGGAAATGTCTGGGAATGGACCGATACTCCTTACAGCCCAGATAGAAAGCGTAGCTATGGTAAAAATGGTTATGACCCTCAGCAGCCGGGGGTTAAAGTTAAAACTCTCAAAGGTGGATCATTCCTCTGCTCTGACAATTACTGCCAACGATTCAGGCCAGCCGCTAGGCAGGCCCAAGATATTACGTTAGCCTCATCACATATTGGGTTTCGTACGGCAACTAGTGTTCCTAAAGCTAGTAGTGAATAAATATGCGAAGTCCAACTACCAGAAATAACAAATTATCGATGTGGTTATAGCGCCAAAAGTGAAAAGTCCAAATAAGGCACAGACGATAAAATGGTTTAGAAGTGTTGAACTCTCCGTTTGAAACTCAACTTTTAAATTAGCAAGTTCCTCGGCAGTAAAGCCGTCTTTGACCTCAAATGAATCGTCAGCAATGAAGGATTGAGCATCATTGAATTGATGATCAAAAACCACCCATAATCCTACCGAAAACGCTCCAGTCACAAGACCGCCCAGTGAGTGAGAGTGCTTGGATGATACATGAACTACAATACCCTGATTTTCAAGGTTAAGAGCATCCAACTCTGCCTGATGACTATAAAAGTATTGCTTCAGCAATTTCATCGGGCAGAGGCTGGCGTATTTTTACCTCAAAAAAATAGCATTTCTTTGAGTAGAAATTTTGTTGACTGCTCTTAGAAGAGACCAACAATTTCCCCATTATCACCAATATCTATATTGTTGGCAGCTGGCACTCTCGGGAGGCCGGGCATTGTCATTATATCGCCGCAAACCACGACGATGAATCCGGCACCAGCTGACAGGCGTACCTCTCGAATCGCCATAACATGATTATTTGGCGCACCCTTGAGATTTGGATCAGTGGAAAAACTATATTGGCTTTTAGCGATGCAAACTGGGAAGTGGCCATATCCTGATTTTTGCAACATCGTTATTTGATCCCGAATCTTTTTATCAGCAATGATGTCTTCAGCTCGATAAAGCCTTGTTGCAATTGTTTTGACTTTATCCCACAGAGACATTTCATCAGGGTAAAGGGGGGCAAAGTTAGCGTGACCACGGTCTACCAGTTCAACCACCTCACGAGCGAGACTTTCTGTACCGGCACCTCCATTGGACCAGTGAGTACAATCAACCGCCTTCACTCCGTTTGATTCAGCGATTTGCTTAATCATAGCAATTTCTGCATCGGTATCAGTAACAAACCGGTTAATCGCTACAACTACAGGCACTCCAAACGATTTTACGTTTTCGATATGTCGAACAAGATTCGAACACCCCTCTTGAACTGCTGCAACGTTTTCCTCGCTCAAATCATCTTTGGCTACATTACCGTGCATTTTGAGAGCCCGGACGGTGGCAACAATAACTGCAGCATCTGGGCTCAGACCTGCATTACGACACTTAATATTAAAGAATTTCTCCGCTCCAAGGTCTGCTCCAAATCCTGCCTCTGTTACAACATAATCAGCCAACTTGAGGCCTGCTTTGGTCGCAATAACCGAGTTACATCCGTGTGCGATATTTGCAAACGGACCTCCGTGTATTATGGCGGGATTGTTTTCCAGTGTTTGAACTAAATTTGGTGCTAGAGCATCTTTTAATAGAACTGCCATGGCACCAATACCTTCAATTTGACTCGCAAGAACAGGTTGGTGATCTCTCGTGTAGGCTACAACAATTTTGTTAAGCCGATTTTTTAAGTCATCTAGATCGGTTGCTAAACAAAAAATCGCCATTATTTCAGATGCTACTGTAATGTCATAACCATCCTGTCGCGGGAATCCATTTCCTGGACCTCCGAGGCCGCAATTAATGCTTCTAAGAGCGCGATCATTCATATCAAGGACTCGTTTCCATTGAATTCTGCGCGCATCAATTTCGAGATTGTTACCCCAATGGATATGGTTGTCTATAAGGGCTGAGAGGAGATTATGTGCGGCACTTATGGCATGGAAGTCACCCGTAAAGTGTAGATTAATATCCTCCATTGGCACAACTTGAGCATAACCACCGCCCGCTGCACCCCCTTTCATGCCGAAGCAGGGTCCAAGACTTGGTTCTCTGAGGCAAACAATAGACTTTTTCCCTATTCTATTTAGGCCATCGGTTAAGCCGACAGAGGTTGTAGTTTTGCCTTCACCTGCTGGGGTTGGAGTGATTGCAGTCACGAGAATCAATTTTCCATCAGGGCGATCTGCCAGTGAATCTAGGTAGTCTGGATTTAATTTGGCTTTTGTATGACCAAAAGCAATAATAGCTGATTCTGGGATACTTAATTTTTTAGCTACGTCGGTGATCGGTTTCATCTTAGCTTGACGGGCAATTTCGATATCACTCATTCTTCTTTTCCTTGCGTCATATTGGAGCTAGTTCTTCGGTCAACATCTTGTTTAAACTGAGCCCTTGTTGGATTTCTCGGACCGTCAATCGCTGTCCCAAAAACGACGAAAAAGTGTGCTGTAAATTATTATTATTTTTGACGTTTTTGAGTACAGGACTGTCGTAACTGTAGCTTATCTAGTATGATTTTGGCAGTTAGACTTTACACTCAAAATCATAAATAGTTTTATCTATTTGAGTCCTCCTTTTATGAAGAAAAGCGCAAAGGTCGTTGTTGTCGGTGGTGGTGTGGTTGGTGTTAGCACTCTCTATCATTTGGCAAAAAAAGGTTGGACCGATGTTGTCCTTGTAGAGAGAAAGGAATTAACCTCAGGATCTACCTGGCATGCTGCCGGATTACTACCCTTGTTTAATATGAGCTATTCGGTGGGTAAGTTGCATCAGTACTCTGTTAATTTTTATCACGAACTAGAGGAAGAAACTGGCCAAAATGTTGGTTTCAGTGTCGTCTCAAATATTCGTTTAGCCTCAACTGAAGATAGGATGGATGAATATCGTTACTATTCTGGGGTTGCTCAAACAGTGGGTGTAGAGGTTAATTTCCTCACTCCTGAGCAGGTGAAAGAAGCTTGGCCAATGAGTAATATCGATGGACTTATTGGCGCTATTCAACACCCTGATGATGGGTATATCCAACCCGCTGATTTAACTCAGGCACTCGCAAAGGGCGCAAGATCCAGAGGCGCAGAAATCTACCGAAATACTACCGTAGAGGGTTTAGACCAACAAACAGATAATACTTGGATTGTTAGGACAGACAAGGGAGATATTCATTGTGAGCATGTAGTGTCATGCACTGGGAATTTTGCTAGAAAAACTGGACAGATGGTTGGATTAGATATTCCCGTAATTCCTGTAGAACATCAATATATTGTTACTGACCCTCATCCTGAAATTTTAGAGCGAAAAGCTGCGGGTTTGCCCGAGCAGGCGGTCCTGCGAGATTCAGATGCCGGCTATTATTTACGTGAGGAAGCGGGAGGCATGATCCTGGGGCCTTATGAGGAAAATGCGCCATGCTGTTATGTCGATGGCCCCAGTGCTGAGTCTGAATATGAGCTGTTTAATGGAGATCTTGATCGTCTAATGCCGCATGTTGAAGCATGTATGGAAAGGGTGCCTGCCTTTGCTGAAGTAGGTGTTAAAACTATCTATAACGGTGCCATCGCGTATACTCCTGATGGAAATCCCATTGTGGGGCCGGCCTGGGGTTTGAACAATTTTTGGCTTAACGAGGGCCATAGTTTTGGCATTACCGCTGCTGGTGGCGCCGGTTGGCAGCTTGCTGAATGGATTGTTGACGGAGAGCCAACTGTAGATATGATGGGTGTAGACCCACGTCGTTTTGGTCCTTATGCCTCTCGTGGTTACTTGCGTACTAAGAATGAAGAAGCCTATGACCATGTCTTCAAAAATCATTATCCTGATGAGGAGCGAAGTGCAGCTCGACCTTTAAAGACATCTCCCTGCTATGAGCGAATGAGGAAGTTAGGTGCGGTCTTTGGAAGTGTTTATGGTTGGGAGCGACCCAATTGGTTTGCTCCTCTTGATTATCAGTTGTCTGATCAGGATTTAGATAAACCAGAAGTATTATGGAATAAAAATCACTCCGCGCCTTTACCAGATGGACGTGTCGTCGAGAAAAATTCATTCAGACGATCAAATTATTTTGACTTTGTGGGCGATGAGTGCCGACATGTCCATGAGCATGTTGGTGTTCTTGATATGTCCGCTTTTTCGAAGGCGACGGTGTCTGGCCGGGGGGCCGACGAATGGCTCAACAGCATCGTAGCAAATAATGTTCCCAAGGGTGTTGGTCGCATTGGCTTATGCCATATGTTGTCACTTAATGGTGGGGTGCGCGCGGAATTCACCATCTATAAACGGGCAGAAAATAGTTTTTACCTTGTTTTTGCAGGTGCAAGTGAGCGTCATGACTGGGATTATCTCACTAAGCTTGCTCCTAAAGATGGATCGGTTACATTGCAAAAAATTACAACTCAGATGGGTGTATTAGTCCTAGCGGGTCCAAAATCAAGAGATGTATTACAAAAACTGACCGATACTGACTTATCTAATCATAACTTCAAGTGGTTAAGTGGAAAATCAATTAACGTTGGTTATGCTCAAGCCGAGGCGTTGAGGGTTAACTTTGTTGGAGAGCTGGGATGGGAGCTTCATCATCCTATTGAAATGCAGAACTATATTTTCGATGAGTTGATGCGGGTAGGCTCCGAATTTAACATTAAACCTTTTGGTATTCGAGCAATGGATTCTATGCGAATTGAGAAGTCCTATCGGCTTATCCCTCGAGAAATGTCAATTGAATATTCAGCACTGGAGTCTGGCCTACATCGTTTTGTTAAGCTCGACAAAGCCTGCGGTTTTGTAGGTAAAGCAGGCCTGTCTGCATGGCAGAAAAAGGGATTTAACAATACCTTTGTTACCTTAGAAGTGCATGGCATCACTGACGCTGACGCCCGTGGCTCTGAAGGAATTTATAAAAATGGCGAACTAATTGGCCGTGCAACTTCCGGAGGATTTGGTTTTAGAGTCAATAAGTCGCTAGCACTTGGAATGGTCCTAAGCAATTATGCTATTGAAGGTGCAGAGTTAGAAATTGAAATACTTGGGCAACGACATAGGGCGACTGTTATACCAGAGTCAGCGTTTGATGCGGAGAACTTGGCCTTACGAAGCTGATTTGAGTCTATGCTTTAGACCTTGCATACAGCTACGCTGTAGATTGGTGGTTAGCATGTGTACTGATAATAAGAAATGCATACTCCATGCTGAACTTTAATGAGAATGATGGGTTGTAATCTCTAAAATGGAAGAAAAATCATGACTGAGAGAAGCGGTAGACGAAGAGCAGGCAGAGAGGGTGGCGGCAGAGATGCTCGACGCGAAGCTCGTGCGAACGCTGTGGCTAAAACTACACCTTTCATTGAACGCAAAATACCTTACATGGAGTACATGGATGAAGAGAGTCTCCAAATCATTGAGGATAATGCTGACATTATCTTGGAGGAGATTGGGATAGATTTTTTAGATGATCCTGAAGCCCTGGAAATGTGGAAGAACGCTGGGGCTGATGTTCAGGGCACCCGAGTGCGCTTTCCTAAAGGATTATGTCGAACTATTATTCAGGCAACAGCTCCAAAAGAATTTATTCAACATGCGCGTAATCCTGAACGCAGCACAATTATTGGTGGAAAAAGAACCGTGCTCGTTCCCGCCTATGGATCACCGTTTGTCCATGATATTGATCAAGGCCGCCGCTATGCAACGATTGAGGATTTCAATAATTTTGTAAAGCTAGCGTATATGGCTCCGGGTCTTCATCATTCTGGAGGAACAGTGTGCGAGCCTGTGGATTTGCCGGTCAATAAACGACATTTCGATATGGTGTATTCGCACTTTAAGTACAGTGACAAACCCTTGATGGGCTCGGTGACTCATTATGAGCGTGCCCAAGATACCGTCGATATGGCAAAGCTAGTATTCGGGAATGAATTTGTTGACCAGAATTGTGTATTGACCAGTCTGATCAACGTTAATTCCCCAATGACCTACGATGGCACTATGCTTGGCTCTTTAAAGGTGTATGCCAAAAATAATCAGGCTACTGTAGTCTCTCCATTTATTCTTGCAGGTGCAATGTCTCCGGTGACTGCGGCTGGCACTGTCACACAAATTCTTGCTGAGGCGCTGGCAGGAATTGCTTTCACTCAACTTTGCCGTCCAGGAGCCCCCGTAGTATTTGGTACGTTTGCTGCAGCTGTATCTATGGCATCAGGCGCGCCAACATTTGGAACACCTGAACCAAGTCAAATACTATACGCTGCTGCGGCGCTGGCCCGACGACTTGGAGTTCCCTTTAGAAGTGGCGGGGGATTATGCGGCTCTAAACTTCCCGATGCCCAAGCTGCTTATGAGGCCGCTAATACCTTACAAACTGCATCACTGGCGGGTGTCAATTTTATGCTGCACACCGCTGGATGGTTAGAGGGTGGACTTGCGATGGGCTATGAAAAATTTATCATGGATTGTGACCAAGCTAGCATGATTGAGGTACTGCTAGGAGGGATGGATATGTCGGAGAATGGTCAAGGTCTCTCAGCTGTCAGAGAAGTCGGCCCAGGAAAGCACTACTTGGGATCAGCTCATACGCTTCACAATTTTGAAACAGCATTTTATCGCTCGACAGTTGCTGACAATAATAGTTATGAGCAATGGACCGCCGATGGAGCGCTTGATACGGCACAGAGAGCTAATGGCTTGTGGAAAAAGATGTTGAATGAATACCAAGCGCCAGCAATTGATGTGGCTGTTGATGAAGCGCTTATAGATTTTATAGCTCGACGAAAGAGCTCATTTGCAGATAGAGACTACTAAAATTTTTTACCTGAGGGTCGACTGAAATGTCAGATGAAGACGATATTATTTTGGCTGAGTTACCAGATGAAGAGCTGGTATTACAGATGCACGATGATCTCTATGATGGTTTAAGAGAGGAGATCATGGAGGGAACAGATATCCTTTTAGCAAGGGGTTGGTCTGCTGAGCGAGTTCTGGGGGAGGCCTTGGTGGACGGCATGACAGTTGTTGGAATTGACTTCAGAGATGGAATTCTTTTTGTTCCAGAGGTATTGCTCGCCGCTAACGCGATGAAAGGCGGGATGGAAATATTGAAGCCATTACTAGCTGAAACTGGAGCAAAGCCGGTAGGAACAATGGTTATTGGCACGGTCAAGGGTGATATCCATGATATTGGTAAAAATTTAGTCTCGATGATGATGGAAGGTGCTGGATTTGAAGTATTTGATATAGGTATAAATAATTCAGTTGACGAGTACATTGCGGCACTTGAGAGACATAAGCCAGATATTCTAGGGATGTCAGCTCTTCTCACAACTACTATGCCCTATATGAAGGTGGTTATTGATGCTCTATCTGACAAAAATTTGCGCGACAAATATATTGTCATGGTGGGCGGTGCGCCACTTAATGAGGAATTTGGAGCTGCTGTTGGAGCCGATGCCTATTGCCGCGATGCCGCTGATGCAGCCACTACAGCGATTAGGTTAGTTAGTGAGCGTAGAGAACTAGAAATGACGGCCTGATGACCCCCGTAAAAAGTAATGAGAGCAGTCAGCCTAAACCCATTTTGATACTTGCCTGTGGGGCCCTAGCTCACGATATCATTCAGTTACAAAAACTTAATAATTGGAATCACTTGCACCTAAAATGCCTTGATGCAGAGCTTCACAATAAGCCCCAACTAATTGCAGGGAAACTGCGCACTGCGATAAGGCATCACAAATCTCAGTATGAAAATATTTTTGTTGCTTATGCTGATTGTGGCTCTGGGGGTCAAATAGACAGGTTACTTGAAGAAGAGGGAATAGAGCGTTTGCCAGGAGCACACTGCTATTCTTTTTTTGCAGGAGAGGATAGGTTTCAAAAAATTGCAGAACAGGAGCTGGGAACATTTTATTTAACCGATTTTTTAGTAAAACATTTTGATCGAATTATGATTAAGGGATTGAAGTTGGATCTGTACCCAGAATTAAGAGATCAGTTTTTTGGAAATTATACGAGGCTAGTCTACCTATCCCAAGAAGTGGATATGGATTTGTTAGATCAAGCCAAGAGGGCAGCAGCTATGTTAGGCCTTTCATTTGAGCATCAACCATGTGGATATGGTGACCTGCAGGTCGGCCTTGAATTACAGGTTCTTAAATTCCGCTAACTTTCGTTTAGAGTTTCTTGGAGAATGAGAAAGAATGCAAAAAATTTTAGTATATTGGCGAGATATTCCCGCTCAGGTGCTAGTGAAGCGCGGAAGGGAGAGAGGGAAAGCTATTCTTAGTCATCGTTTCCAGGCTGCTATTGATCGAGCGGCAATGAGGGCTGGAAAAGGGGGTAGCGAGGAATATCTGGCAGATTGGAGAAGAGAAACAACTCCATTAGAGGCAGAAGGTACGCCGCAATCGATTGCTGATCAGTTTGCTAAGGAAATAGAGCAACTATTCACCGATGAGGATATAAAAACTCTAGTAAAAGCAAAGGGCTTAAAGTAATTAGGTTCAGGTAAGTTTTTATAGTTTTGTTGGTGATGAAAAATATTAATTTTGGAGATAGAGAATGGCGCTAAGTTTGGCCGATGAAAAAAAAGCATTAACTGATTTGATGTCAAGAACTACATTAGAGGTCACGCCGGGTGGAGCGGCTAAGGTGGATGACTTTAGTCAAATCGTTCGAGCAGAATGTACTATTTATGTAACCTTTTTGCCTGGCTCTGATTTTGTTGACACCCTGAACACAGTTCGTCGTTTAAAAACGGAGGGTTTTAATCCCGTACCGCATTTTGCTGCTCGTTCAATCGTTTCAGCTGAGATTTTGGAGCAAAACTTGCAGGCATTACAGAATGAGGGGATTACCGAGGGATTATTAATTGGTGGAGGCGTTGATCAACCCCTGGGAGAGTTTTCTGCATCAATTGATGTGCTAAATACAGGGTTATTCGAAAGTTATGGGTTTAAAAAAATGGGGCTTGCAGGCCACCCCGAGGGCAGTCCTGATATTCCAGAGCATGAGTGTACTTTGGCGATTCAAAAAAAGAATGATTACGCTAAAAATTCGTCAATGGAATTATATTTAGCAACTCAATTTGTGTTTGAGGCGGCTCCAGTATTATCTTGGGAGAGAAAGATTCGTCAGCAGGGAAATCGTCTACCGATCTATGTTGGAATTCCCGGTCTTGCAACTATTAAAACCCTAATAAAACACGCTACTCACTGCGGAGTGGGGCCCTCTATGCGCATGCTTACGCGCAATCCAATGAATATGTTGCGTTTAACTTTAAAGGACTCATTTTTAGGACCATATATTAACGCACCCTCATCAGATCCAAGTGGATTACTGCGTGATCTAGTCGCTGGGTTAGCTGCTGATCCTAATTGCCTAATTGAGCGGTGCCACTTGTATCCTTTGGGTGGACTTAAGAAATCTGCAGATTGGATGTATAAGGTACAGGATGGGAAATTTGAATTCGCCAATCAAAAGTTTACCACCTATGATTAACTGATTAGTTGCGCAATCTTCAATTAGAAAGAGCGAACTAAAACTCCTCAAAGGGAAAAAATAATGACTACCACGATCTTAAGTTCTGCTACTCGAGAGGTAAAAATTGGTTTTGATGAACCCTTTGTGGTTATTGGAGAGCGAATAAATCCAACTGGCAGAAAAATACTAGCCGAAGAAATGAAGTCTGGAGATTATAGTCGAGTCGAATCTGATGCTATTGCTCAAGTATCTGCGGGCGCACAAATGTTAGACGTGAATGCCGGTATTCCTCTGGCAGATGAGCCAAAGATTTTGGGTGAGGCCATTAAATTGGTTCAGGCGATTACTGACGTCCCGATCAGTATTGATTCGTCAATTATTGAGGCGCTTGAGGTTGGCCTGTCCGTTTATCAGGGGAAAGCGTTAGTGAATTCAGTTACGGGGGAGGATGAGGTGCTGGAGCGAGTTCTTCCTTTAGTTAAAAAGTATGGAGCTGCTGTCGTTGCGATTTCTAATGACGAGACTGGTATTTCCGAGGATCCAAACGAACGGTTCTCCGTTGCGAAAAAAATAGTGGAGCGTGCGGCTGACTACGGAATTCATTACAGCGATGTCGTTGTTGATCCCCTCGTAATGCCCATAGGTGCTATAAATACTGCGGGTCTACAGGTGATGCATGTGGTTCGACGTTTGCGGGACGAATTAAAAGTGAATACAACCTGCGGTGCATCAAATGTAAGTTTTGGGTTACCAAATCGCAATGGTATCAATAGTGCATTTCTGACGATGGCGATGGGTGCAGGAATGACCTCTGCAATTACAAGTCCTTTGCACTTAGAGGTTATGCAGGCAGTAAGAGGAGCTGATGTGATGCTGGGCAAAGATCCCAATTGTGCTAATTGGATTAAAGCGTATCGAGAGCCTTCTGCTGACGGAGCACGATCGGGTCGATCTGGGCGGCGTCGGTCTCGGTAACACCTCCATTTTCCAAAAGGGAATGTCATGGGTGAAAAGCAGGTAAAAGTCGTATTTACTCCCTCTGGTCGGAGAGGGAGTTTCCCTGAGAAGACTCCGTTATTAGATGCGGCGCGAAGTCTTGGGGTTGATATAGACTCGGTCTGTGGTGGCCGAGGCCTTTGTGGTAGATGCCAGATTATTTGTGCAGAGGGTGAATTTCCTAAGCATCAAATTTCTTCTAAAAAAGAACATTTATCTCCTATAAGCGAGACTGAAAGGAACTACAGTCAACGGAAAAAGTCATTGGCTGAGGGGCGTCGTTTGAGTTGCCATACCCTTCTACTCGATGACTGCGTCATTGATGTGCCTCCCGGCAGTCAAGTTCATCGGCAGGTTGTTAGAAAAGAGGCTGAATATCGAGATATAGAGCTGGATACATCTACTCGATTATATTGTGTTGACGTTCCTGAGCCAGACATGGAGATACCCAAAGGAGATCTTCAACATTTATTTGATGCCTTGGAAGATAGCTGGGGTTTGGTCGACTTGACTTGCGATATTAATCTTTTGAATGATCTTCAACCTTTGCTAAAGGCAAACTCTCGAACTTTGACCGTGGCGGTTCATAGGAATCGAACAATTATTGCCCTCTGGTCAGGATTTCATGACATTGCTTATGGTGTCGCAGTGGATGTTGGATCCACAACTGTCGCGGCACATATGTGTGATCTTTCAAGCGGAGAAATTTTGGCCAGCTCTAGTTTGATGAATCCGCA
Organism: SAR92 bacterium MED-G29; assembly: GCA_002457245.1. GTDB lineage: Bacteria > Pseudomonadota > Gammaproteobacteria > Pseudomonadales > Porticoccaceae > HTCC2207. The sequence continues at coordinate 26,868 of NTJY01000011.1, forward strand.
AATCCGGTTTGGCGAAGATTTAATGAGCCGAGTTTCATACGTAATGATGCATCCTGAGGGCGCGAAAGAAATGACGAGCGCGATTCGTGAGGCTCTAAATACTCTATTTGATGGCGTTGTCAAACAAGTTAATGGGAGTATTTCCGATATTCTTGAAATCACCCTTGTTGCAAACCCAATCATGCATCACTTACTTTTGGGAATAGATCCTGTTGAGCTTGGTGGTGCACCATTTGCCCTAACGATTGCTTCTGCGGTTGAGGTTCCTGCTCGTGAGCTAGATTTGAGAATTAACAATGGTGGAAGGCTGTACGTCCTGCCATGCATAGCTGGGCATGTTGGTGCTGATACTGCTGGTGTTATTTTATCTGAAGAGCCTCATCAACAAGATGCTATGACCTTGCTTGTAGATGTTGGTACCAATGCTGAAATTGTTTTGGGCGATAAAAATCGATTGCTAGCGTGCTCAAGTCCCACTGGGCCAGCTTTCGAAGGAGCGCAGATTAGCTCTGGCCAACGCGCTGCTGCGGGAGCTATTGAACGAGTCAGAATTAATCCTGAAACATTGGAGCCGAGGTTTAAAGTGATTGGTTCAGACTTATGGTCGAATCAATCAGACTTCCAAGAGGAAATAATTAAGTTTGGTATTACTGGTATTTGTGGGTCTGGGATCATTGAAGTTGTTGCAGAAATGTATTTGGCGGGAGTGATTACTGTAGACGGTATTATTGATGGATCATTAATCAATAAAACTGCAAGAGTTGTTGAAGATGGGCGCACTTTCTCCTATGTATTGCATGTTGATGAAAATGAGACCAATAATTTACAAAGTCAATCGTCTATATTAATTACACAAAATGATATACGCCAAATTCAACTGGCGAAAGCCGCTCTCTATGCTGGCGTGAAACTGCTAATGGACAAATTAGCTATAGAAAAAATAGATCGAATAAGGCTTGCTGGAGCATTTGGTAGTCATATTAGTGTTCGACACGCCATGATACTTGGATTGATTCCAGACTGTGTTCTTGATCAGGTATCTTCCGCTGGTAATGCTGCGGGTACGGGCGCGCGCATTGCATTGCTTAATCAGCATTCAAGAGGAATGATAGAAAAATTAGTTATGGAGATTGAGAAAATTGAAACCGCCTTGGAGCCTAGGTTTCAGGAATATTTTGTGGATGCAATGGCTTTTCCTAATAAGACTGATACCTTTGCTAACCTATTTTCAGTTGTTAAACGGCCACTCGAAAAAAAGGTGCTGTCTGCAAAAAGTGGTAGGAAGCGTAGAAGAAAATAAAAATGCTTTTTTTACTATCCAGTCTTGGCATATACTCGCCAAAAAGAAGTGATAAAAAAATTAAACTTCTATCTAATAAATTTAGAACTACTTGAATTTGGAGCTTCCAATATGGCAGATGTAGTCGACTACTCTGCTCTGAACGCCGATGCCGATCCCGCTCTGCATGTCAGTTTTTTATTGCTTCCGGAATATACGTTAAGTGCTTTTGCAAATGCCGTGGGAATTTTGCGGATGGCTAATCGCCTTAGGGATAAAACTCTCTACACGTGGTCGCTTCATAGTCTGGATGGAGAACCTCTTATCTCCAGCTCTGGCTTGGAAATTTCACTTGATGATAGCCTTGAAAATACTGATCATGCAAATATCTTAATGGTTTGTGGTGGCTACTCCATAAAAAAATATTGTGATAAGAGGTTGGTCGATGGGCTTAGAAAAGTAGCCAAACGTAAAATTCCAATTGGAGGTATCTGCACAGGCAGTTATGCGTTGGCATTTGCTGGGCTCCTTGATGGCTATCGCTGCACTATCCACTGGGAAAATATTGCAAGTTTTAGAGAAGAATTTCCAAAATTAGATATTTCTTCTAGTCTGTTTGTGATTGATCGAGATCGTTACACGTGTTCTGGAGGCATCAGCTCAATTGATTTGATGCTTAATTTAATTGCTAGTATTCATGGGCATCAATTAGTCCAACAAATCTCCGAACAATTTACCTGCGATCGCGTTCGTACTGAAAAGGATGCTCAGAGAGCGCCATTAAAGTATCTTATTGGAGCAAGTCAGCCAAAATTGGTCGATGCGGTAACTTTGATGGAGAGTAATATTGAAGAGCCGCTGACCTTAGATGAGGTTGCCGCATATGTGGGTATATCAAGACGTCAACTAGAACGTTTGTTTAACCGATATCTTCATTGCGCACCCTCACGTTACTATCTGGAGCTTAGACTGTCTCGGGCCAGACTTTTACTTTTGCAAACTTCAATTCCGGTAATAGATGTAGCTATTAGTTGTGGGTTTTCTACCGCGCCCCACTTCAGTAAGTGCTACAGCGACCTGTATGGAAAACCTCCAAGTAGTGAGCGTCGCGTGCTGAGATAGTAGTTTTAATTGCGAAATTCTGTCGGTTTTTGGCCAAAGGTGTCTCGAAAAGCGCGTGAGAAATGAGCAGTATCAGAAAATCCACAATCTTGACCTATTTCGGTCACAAGACGTCCGGTATTCTTGAGTAGCCATAAACCATAGCGTAGCCTGATTTTACGATAAAACTTTTGTAGGCTCTCCTTTGTATCTTTGACAAACAAACGTTCAAGTTGTCGCTTAGAAATAGATAATCTCGAAGCAATTTCGTCTGAGCTAAGTGGCCTGCTTAAATTCTGTTCCATCAAGATTAAAGCGCGCGCTACCCATTGATTATTTACCTGATAATCGGCACTGGGTTGAGGTTGAGGGGCATCGGCTGGTCGAGGGTTGTCCATTACCAAAATTCGTAGGCTTTTTCTTGCCCAGCTTTGTCCTAAATGTCTTTCGATAATATAGGCAGCTAGATCTGCGGCAACCGCGCCACCAGCACAAGTAATTCGATCACCATCATCAACAAACAGCTGGTCCGCAACTGGGATTATGTCTGCGAAACGATCCGTTAGATCTTTATAATGGAACCAGCTCACGCAACAGCGCCTATGGTTCATCAACCCAGCTCGTATCATAACGAAAGAGCCGGTACACAGACCTATTATTGGCGTGTGGACATCGTTTGCCTCTTGAAGATAATCAACAACGTGTTGACTCCCTTTTAAAGTAGTATCCAACAGCCCGCCTACAACCACTATATAGTCGAATCCTGATGGATCACGGTATAGTTCCCAGGGCTTTATCGTAATTCCTGCGCTGGACGTAATGGCTTTTAGATTTGGTCCCATGATGGTCCACTGACAGTTTATTTGGCGGCTCTTATCACCTTCATCAGCGGCCAAACGAAGTGCATCAACGAATGCTGAGAAAGGAAGTAGAGTGAATCCTGGCATAAGAACGAAACCCACTGAGAGGTGAGTAGAGTCAGAGATTACTACTGGTCTATCTAAAGCCAAAAACTTATCTCCTTAAGTCGCTTAAGTTCAATTAATTAGGTAATTTAGTGTCCAATTTAACGACATTTTAGCCTTAAATCTGTAATTTTGAATAAAGATTATTGTTTTTGTCGTTTTTAGATGGAAGATTGACGTTTTTATCCTAGCAATTAAGTTGTCAATGCTGGTTCAATCGCGTGCTTGACTAAATTCTGCTCCCAAAATAATGAAAAGATATTCTGGCTTTAGCCTTTTTAAAAATGCGTTCAGCTACCATGAAAATTGGGAGAAGGTCTGGCGGAGTCCTGTTCCAAAGAAAGAATATGATGTAATTGTTGTAGGTGGTGGTGGACATGGATTGGCCACCGCATATTATCTTGCTAAGGAGCATGGCATAACAAATGTTGCAGTTATCGAGAAAGGCTATTTGGGCGGCGGAAATACTGCTAGGAATACCACAATTATTCGGTCAAATTACCTTTGGGATGAGGCGGCGCAGCTTTATGAGCTGTCTCTTAAACTTTGGGAAGGATTAAGTAAAGAGTTGAACTACAACGTCATGTTTAGCCAGCGTGGCGTCCTTAATCTAGGTCATAATCTCCAAGACATGCGTGACATTGAAAGACGAGTTAATGCAAACCGCCTTAATGGCATTGACGGTGAGGTTGTCACACCTGAAAGAATTAAAGAAATAGCACCTCTAATAAATATTTCTCCAAACTGCAGGTATCCCATATTGGGAGCATCTTGGCAGCCTCGAGGTGGCACTGCACGGCATGACGCAGTTGCCTGGGGTTATGCACGTGCCGCTGATGCACTTGGAGTGGATATGATCCAGCAGACTGAAGTAATAGGCATTCGTAGAAAAGATGGCGCAGTTGTGGGTGTGGAAACTAGTAAGGGATTCATTGGCGCTCGGAAGGTTGCCTGCGTAACTGCTGGGAGTTCGGGGTTAGTGGCCGGAATGGCGGGATTGAGGCTGCCTGTGGAGTCTAGACCCCTCCAGGCTTTGGTGTCAGAGCCAGTAAAGCCATGCTTGGATACAGTGGTTATGTCTAATGCTGTGCATGGCTATGTTAGTCAATCTGATAAGGGAGACTTGGTTATTGGTGCTGGAGTTGACAGCTATAACGGTTATGGTCAGAGAGGTTCTTTTAATATCATCGAACATACTGTCCAAGCGATATGTGAGCTTTTTCCTGCCTTCAGTAGAATCCAAATGAATCGTCAATGGGGTGGAATCGTGGATACTTGCCCAGATGCCTGTCCCATCATTAGTAAAACGTCAGTGGATGGACTTTATTTTAATTGTGGATGGGGTACGGGGGGATTTAAGGCGACTCCTGGATCAGGCTTTGTTTTTGCGGATACGGTAGCGAATGATAGGCCTCATCCCCTCGCAGCCGCATTTAATATTGGTCGATTCAATACAGGTGCATTAATTGATGAGCATGGTGCTGCTGGTGTTGCCCATTAAATTTTCTTTTAGACTCAGGTACAGCTCTCTATGCTACTAATCTATTGTCCGCATTGCCTCGAGTATCGAGAGGAGGAAGAGTTCAGTTATGGAGGTGAGGCCCATATTAGCCGACCTGTTGATCCGGAGAAGTTAACCGACGAGGAGTGGGGCGATTATTTATTTTTCCGTAAAAATCCGAAAGGAATTCATCATGAAATGTGGTTTCACAGTTCTGGGTGTAGAAGGTACTTTAATGTAACTCGAGATACCTTAACATACGAAATTTTAGAGACTTATGAGGTTGGTTGTACTCCCAAAATTACGGGAATCAGCTCATGACACAAGTAAATCGACTTCCAAATCTTAGCCGAATTAATACAAGTAAGATCATTAACTTTACTTTTAACAGTAAACCCTACCAAGGATTTGCTGGCGACAGCCTTGCGTCTGCTCTATTAGCTAATGGGATCAATGTGGTTGGTCGCAGCTTCAAATATGCGCGGCCTCGCGGAATTGTAGGTCATGGGATGGAGGAGCCTAATGGGATTATACAACTAGGTTCTGGTGCAGCGACTGTGCCCAATTTAAAGGTGACCCAGATAGAGCTCTATGAGGGCCTTGAAGCATCTAGTGTAAATGGTTGGCCCAGTGTTAATTATGACGTTATGAGCTGGCTCGGTGCTTTTGGACGATTAATGCCTCCGGGTTTCTATTATAAAACATTTATGTACCCACAAAAGCTATGGATGACCTATGAGCATTTTATTCGTAAAGCAGCAGGCCTCGGTAAGTCTCCTGTAGAGGACGATCCAGATTCATATGACACCATTAATCAGCATTGCGACGTCCTTGTAGTTGGAGCTGGTCCTTCGGGGTTAGTGGCAGCGCTAGAGGCTGGTCTCGCAGGTGCTCGTGTAATTATTGCTGACGAGCAAAGTGAATTTGGAGGAACATTGCTTGCATCCAATGAAAAATTTGATGGTCAGTCAGCCAATGATTGGTTAGTGGCTATTTTTTCTCAATTAACCTCTTTGAGAAATGTTAAATGTCTAACTCGTAGCACTGTATTTGGCTACTACGATCATAATTTTTTAACAATTTTGGAGCGACGCACCGACCATCTTGGCATAACAGCCAGTTCGGGACCTCGGCAGTGCATGCATCGGGTAAGAGCCAAGCAGGTTGTGTTGGCTACGGGAGCCCTTGAGCGGCCTTTGGTCTTTGCTCACAATGATATTCCAGGCGTTATGCAAGCC
>NTJY01000012.1 GCA_002457245.1 SAR92 bacterium MED-G29
TCCACTTAGCTAGTATCTCCGAATGGGTTCGGAAGAGTAGTACTGGAATCATTATGAGATCATCGAAGTCGACGGCATTGTAGGCTTTGAGAGACCTTTGATATTCTGCATACAGAAGCGCTATGGATTTTTCACCGTTACTGTTTGATGAATTTAATATCTGATTTGGCTCTAAAAGAGAATTCTTCCAGTTAGAAATTGTTGTTAGCAGAGTATCGAGCAGCTCATTATCTAAGTCGCTGTGCCTTATCATTAATTCCTTTAGCAAGTTCCTGCAGTCTTCTTGATCGAGGATAGAAAAACCATTTTTGAATCCAAGAGTTTTAACTTCACTGCGAATGATCCTCAAGCCTAAATTATGGAAGGTTGAAACAGTTAAACCGAAGGACTTATTTTTGGTAAGAAGTTTATTTACTCTAGCATTCATTTCTTTGGCAGCTTTGTTTGTAAACGTTACTGCGAAAATACTTCGTGAAGGAATGTTACATTGATTGACTAGATAGACAATTTTTTGAGTGATAACGCTTGTTTTACCACTCCCAGCTCCAGCAAGTACCAAAAGAGGTCCATCGATATATTCGAGCGCAGCTCTCTGATAGCTGTTGAGGTGTGTAGTCACAAATGTTTAAGACATATCAGAAATAGCATCGTGCTTTCTTTTCAGCTGAAGCAGCGTCTGCTGCGATTCGTCGAGCTTCTTTTTTTCTTTTTCGACGATTGCTGAGGGAGCGTTAACAATAAACTTATTGTTGTCTAGTTTGGCTGCTAACTTTGTTATTTCTATCGAAATCTTTCTTATCTCTCGATCGAGACGACTTAATTCTGAATCAACATCAATTAAATCGCCCAACGGCACCAGTATTTCTAGCTCTCCTGCGAGCGCCGTCGCGCAAAATGGAGCTTCTTTTGCACTATTTAAAAACGTAACACTTTCCAAATTTGCAAGTTTACTTAAAAATCGACTATTTTCTTCTATTCTAAGTCGATCTTTATTGTCTCCTTGAGCAAAAAGTACCTTGAGAGGCTTTCCTGGCGAGATATTCATCTCCCCTCGAATATTACGGACTCCAAGAATAACTTTTTTCAACCATTCAATATCTGAGAGAGCTGATTCATCGATCTTTTTATAATTTATCTCAGGATAAGGTTGAAGCATTATGGTACTGCTCTCGTCAATTTTAATTCCAGCAAATGGAGCCAAATTATGCCAAATTTCTTCAGTTATAAATGGCAGTAGTGGATGTGCCATTCGGAGCGTTTCTTCCAAGACATTCACAAGTGTATGCCGAGTTCCAATTTTAAGTGACAGATCACCTGAATCATCCCAAAGAACTGGTTTGGATAATTCCAAATACCAATCGCAGTATTCATTCCAAATAAAATCATAAATGGCTTGTGTAGCTAAATCGAATCGATAAGCCTCAATAGCTTCAGTTACATTAATTTTAGCTTGTTGCAATTTAGATATAATCCAACGATCTGCGAGGCTCAGAGTAAAGTTTTCATCGTATTGTCCACAATTCTGCGATTTTGCGTTTAACAATACATAGCGTGATGCATTCCAAATTTTATTACAGAAGTTTCGATATCCCTGCAGTCTCTTCATGTCCCAGTTAATATCACGTCCAGTGGAAGTGAGAGCACACAAGGTAAATCGAAGAGCATCAGAACCATTGGCCTCAATACCATCTGGAAATTGTTTTCGAGTTCGATTTGCTATTGTCTCAGCCTGCTTAGGTTGCATCATGCTATCAGTGCGCTTTGCTACCAGACGGTCGATATCAATTCCATCAATCATATCCAGAGGGTCTAATACATTACCCTTTGATTTGGACATCTTTTGGCCTTGTTCATCCCTTATCAATCCAGTTACATAAACAGTTCTGAATGGTATTTGCGGAGAGCCGTCTTTGTTTTTAATGAGATGCAAAGTCATCATAATCATGCGTGCAACCCAAAAGAAAATAATGTCAAAACCAGTAACAAGTACATCTGTAGGATGAAATCTCTCAAGTCTGTCAGTTTGATGTGGCCAACCCAGAGTAGCAAAGGTCCAAAGGGCAGATGAGAACCATGTATCTAGAACATCATCATCTTGGATAAGAATAATTTTCCCTAGGTTATATTTCTGCCGCACATCTTCTTCATTCTTGCCCACGTAGACTGTTCCCTCGTTGTCATACCAAGCTGGGATCCTGTGTCCCCACCAGAGCTGACGAGAAATACACCAGTCTTGGATATTTCTCATCCATGAGAAATACATATTTTCGTATTGTTTTGGAACAAAAGTTATTCTTCCATCTTCTACCGCTTCTATTGCGGGGACAGCCATTTTCTTGGCGTCAACATACCACTGATTTGTCAACATTGGCTCGATAACTACTCCACTTCGATCACCATAAGGCACCGTCATATCATTTTCTTCAACAGCGTCCAGGAGATCAAGAGCTTCAATGTCTTGCACTATGAGCCGACGCGCAGCAAACCTCTCTATTTTTTTATATCTCTCAGGAATTTCTGGTTTTACTTCAGTATTATCACTGCCATTACTATTTATACATTCTGGAACTGCGCGAATATCTCCTTGGTGAGTGAAAATATTGATCATCAGTAAATTGTGACGTTGACCCACCTCGTAGTCGTTGAAATCGTGAGCAGGAGTTATTTTCACGCAGCCTGTGCCCTTTTCCATGCTTGCATAATCATCTGCAATAATAGGTATCAAACGATTAACCAAGGGCAGACTTACAAACTTGCCAACGAGGCTTTTATATCTTTGATCATTTGGATTTACTGCAATTGCGGTATCCCCAAGCATTGTCTCAGGCCTAGTTGTTGCAACTATTATAAAAGTTTTACCGTCCTGTGTTATTTCCCCTTTAGCAAGAGGGTAGCGCAGGTACCACATTTTTCCCTGGACTTCTCGATTTTCAACTTCCAAGTCTGAGATTGCAGTATGTAATTTGGGGTCCCAGTTAACTAAACGTTTTCCTCTATAAATTAGCTGTGATTCATACAGACGGATGAATACCTCTTGAACTGCATCGTAAAATCCGTCATCCATGGTAAAACGTTCAGTTTTCCAGTCGACCGAATTACCAAGTCTCCGCATTTGCTTCGTGATGGTGCCACCAGATCGGTCCTTCCATTTCCATATCTCTTTAATGAAATTGTCGCGACCTATTGTCTTTCGATCAGGCCGACCTTGAGAAGCTAACTTTCTCTCGACAACCATCTGAGTAGCAATTCCCGCATGGTCTGTACCCACCTGCCAGAGGGTATTTTTACCCTTCATTCTGGCATAGCGAGATAATGCATCCATGATTCCATGTTGGAGGGCATGACCAATATGTAGACTGCCTGTGACATTGGGTGGTGGTATGACCATGCTGTAGGAAGGACCATTACCCGATGGCTCAAAATATCCGCGCTTTTCCCAGGTTTGATACCATTTAGTTTCAATATCTTTCGGCTGGAAAGTTTTGTCCATGAGTGAGTGCGCTTCCTAGTGATAGGTTAAAGAACTTTGATCTCTTAATACGATTATAGTAGCTGGGGAAGTATCTCGCTAGCTTTGCGACTGAAATGTAATTAACTTATTCCAAGTTAAAGATTTAGAATGATCAGATAGTGAAACTTTCACTGAGGTCATGGAATTTTAACGGATACCCCCGATCTTTATAAAATCGGAAATTTTGCCTTTTTGCCTGCTCGTAATTCAAGTCTTGATAAATTATTTCTATCACACGATCGAACTGACTAAAAAAAGATGGGACAGTTGGATGCAGATTAATCAGAATCTGGTCATGCGCTCCAGGCACACTAGCTTTACTGATCCCGATGGGAATATATTCTGTACCGACTTCATGGGGAATAAATGAATTACGTTCAAAATCCCACAGCTTGGCGTTTATGGTTTCGAGAGTGGCATCATCTGGAACTAAACAAAGCACATGTTTTCCTTGGTTAAAAGCTTTTTTTACTAACGAGCAGACCAAAGAGAACATCATTTGCCGATTGCCAGCTAACTTATAAAAGGAAACATTAGTCATTAGTTCAAAACATTAGAAGATGTCTTTAAGAAGACTGATTAGACATTGCTTTAGTTTTAATATATTCCATAAGAAGTGGAACAGGTCGCCCTGTAGCACCTTTTTTTGGACCAGAAATCCACGCTGTTCCTGCGACATCAAGATGTGCCCACTTATATTTTTTTGTGAAGCGCGCAAGGAAACAAGCTGCAGTAATCGTCCCTGCTTCTCCACCTATATTAGCCATGTCAGCAAAATTACTTTTCAGTTGTTTATCATATTCTTCCCAAAGAGGAAGACGCCAAGCTCTATCATCGCAGTGTTCTCCGCTACTGAGCAGTTGGGTTGCTAATTCATCATCATTAGAGAGTAAACCAGAGGTTATTTTACCGAGAGCTCCAATCACAGCTCCAGTTAATGTTGCTATGTCAATAACGGTTTCAGGCTTAAACTTATCAGCGTAAGTAAGTGCATCACATAGGATGAGTCTTCCCTCAGCGTCTGTATTGAGTACTTCGATAGTTTGACCTGACATACTTTTTACGACATCCCCTGGCTTGGTTGCATTTCCTGCAGGCATATTCTCTACGGCTGGGATAATACCGACAACATTAACTGGTAGATCAGCCTCTGATACTGCATTCATAATTCCTAAAACTGAGGCTCCGCCACACATATCAAACTTCATTTCATCCATACCACGTCCAGGCTTTAGACTAATTCCACCAGTGTCAAATGTTACAGCCTTACCAACCAGAACTATTGGTTTGACATTGGTTTTAGCTCCTTTATATTTAACAATTATAAGGTTCGCTGGCTCCACTGATCCTGCACTAACAGATAACAATGATCCCATCTTGAGTGCTCTCATATCTGCCTCTTTTAGGATAGTAGTAGTTAAATTGGGCATATTATTGGCAACTCTTTTTGCTTCTTTTGCCAAGAAGTTAGGAGTACAGATGTTGGCAGGTGTATTTCCTAATTGTCGAGCTAAATTCATTCCATTACCCACGGCTTTGCCGAATAAAAGTCCCTTTTCAGCGGCGATAGTTTGATCTTTTTTATGACACCAATACACAACTTTTTTTAATTTAGGACGCGCCGGATACTTTCCTGTTCCAGCGTATTGGTAAGACAAACTAAGACTACTCCGAGCGACCATGCTTGCAAGCCATTCGTGATTTTCACCCAAACCCTCACCAAGCCAAAGTGCATTGGTGCTTGGAGTTTTTAAGAGTGCGCTATTTACAGCATCAATAATCGCAAAATAGTGCTGAGACGATGTTACGCCCTCTGTACCAACAAGTATGATGCGTTGAAAGGCCTTATTAAAAGTATGTATTGTGCAAGTTTGCGAGAGTTTGCCTGTGAAATCACCGGATTGAATTATTGAAGACACAGCACCATCTAAAGATTCATCTAAAATCTTTGCATAGGAATTTAGTTGTGACCCCGTCGGTAGGATGAGAGAATCACTCTTAACTTTTAACAAGTTTGAGGAAGATGTATTAAACTTCATGCTGGCTCCATTTTTTTTAGGTAATCAAATTGCTTAGATCGGCCGTCACGATAACAGTTTGTTTCACTTCACCCAATAGCTAAGAGTCTAATGCTGTGATTATTTTTCGATATTTGAGCCGAGAGATTCTAACTTCTACTTTTGCAATATGTATTGTCCTCTTACTAGTTCTTATAAGCGGCAGGTTTGTTAAATATCTTGGGAACGCTTTAGCGGGGAATTTAGATCCCGGTGTTATTTTCGCAGTAATTGGCTATAGAATTCCCGGTTTCTTGGAATTAACTATTCCTCTAGGATTTTTCCTCGCTATTCTATTAGTGTTTGGAAGATTGCATGTAGAGAATGAAATGAGTGTACTAAGATCCTCTGGGATCTCAGAGCGCCGACTTATCAGCTATGTCTTAAGTATTGCTCTCATTTTATCCGCGCTCGTAGGTTGGCTAAGTTTGTCTGTCTCTCCTGGAGGCGCGGCTAAGGCTGAAATGATACTAAAAGCACAAGAAGAAATGACCGAGCTTGATAAGGTGAAGCCAAAAAAATTCTATCGCTTGAGCGGAAATAAAGGTGTCACGTATGCAGAAAGCATAAGTGAAGATCGAGAACTTAATGATGTGTTTTTATCGATAAATGCTGGATCTGACGAAGCATACGACAATAGGTTAGTTGTGGTGGTTGCGGAGAAAGGTCGCCAAGAAAAATCTGCAGATGGAGAACATAGATTCCTAGTTATGGATAAGGGGTATCGGATTGAGGGAGTTCCGGGAAGTTATAATTATCAAATCACTCATTTTGAGCAATATGGGTCTAAGCTTAAATCACCTAAAAAGGTGTTGAAAGATCCAGAGACAGATGCAATTACCTCTTTGGAGCTATGGAATTCTGATGATCCTGAGTATAAAGCTACCCTTCAATGGCGATTATCAGCTCCTCTCATGGTTGTAATTATTGTGCTTTTAGCCGTCCCTTTGAGCAGAACTAATCCTCGCAAAGGTCGATTTGCAAAGTTGCTCCCAGCGGTCCTTCTCTATTTCTTCTATTTGATGGCTTTGAATATTATTAGAGAAAATATGGAGACAGGAGAGATTCCGATTGGTCTGACCCTGCTGCCGGTACATGCTATTTTTTTGGGCTTGGGCTGTTTTTTAATTTGGATTGAGGAACTTACTTTCTTCTTTAAAAAACTTTTAAAAACAGGATGAGCTTACTGCAATGATGCGTCTTTCTCGATATATTTTTTATACTGTCTTTTCCGCAATCTTTATGGTGCTTTGCGTTATTGTGGGTCTGGATTCGGCCGCGGCTATCATTGATGAGACTGGCTCCATTCAAGGGAATTACTATTTCGGTGATGTTCTTATATTTGTGATTACAAAGTTACCATCAACCGTTTATGAATATATTCCGTTTTCTTCATTAATTGGGTGCCTTTATGGTTTAGGCCTCCTTGCAGGTACCAGCGAGTTAACAGTCATGCGGGCCTCTGGAGTTTCGTTGCTAAGAATAGTTTACTTTGTAATGAAGCCAGTAGTTTTCTTCATTATTTTTGCTGTTGCTATTGGAGAATACTTTGCCCCATATTTGGATCAAAGGGCAGATGGCACTCGTGAGTATCTACGAAAGGGATCTTCCTCCCAAGATTCGGCCACTGGGCTGTGGATAAAAGAAGATCGAGAATTTATGCACTTCAATGCGGTGTTTCCTGGCGGAGTACTCTATGGAGTCACTCGCTACCAATTTAATGAGGATCAAGAGTTGAGGGAAGCTAGCTTTTCCACTCGAGCAACACATAATGCGGTTGAAGGATTTTGGATGGAAGAGAATGTTTCGATTACTCATTTCAGTGGCAGTAATATATCGACCGAGAAAAAACTAACTCGACAGTGGAATTCAGAGCTTTCGCCGCAAATTTTAACTGTTAATGTCTTACCGGCGGACTCCTTACCAATTTCTACGTTAGTCTCACATATAAAGTTTTTGGAACAACAGTTTATGGATTCGGCCGTCTATGAGCTTGCATTTTGGAAAAAGATGCTGCAACCCCTAGTGATTATTAGTTTAGTGCTCGTAGCGATTTCGTTTGTATTTGGACCCCTTCGTGAGTCCACTATGGGTTTTAGGATTTTTATTGGAGTAATAATTGGAATAAGCTTTAAGATGATTCAAGATCTGTTGGGGCCTTTCAGTATAGTATTTGGTTTTCCTGTTCTGTACGCGGTCACGATTCCTATCTTCTTGTGCATTGTCACCGGGTTATTTTTATTAAAACGCAGTGGATGAAGTTGAAGTGATCTCTACGTTTTTTTAAAATTTCTTTGAGAGGTATCAGAGCTAGCATTGGTTACTTTAAGCCTCTAAAACTCGTTGTACAGCTCGCCTCCAACCTTTAACTTTTTGGTTCCTTAGGACTTTATCCATTCTTGGTTCAAATGATTTTTCAACATTCCACCGATTCGAAAATTCCTCTTGGTTGGGCCATATACCAGCATAATTTCCAGCAAGCCATGCTGCTCCAAGAGCAGTAGTTTCTGTATTAGATGGACACTCTATTTTAGTCTGAAGAATATCTGCAAGACATTGCATGGTCCAGTTGCTGGCAGACATGCCACCGTCTACTCTTAAAGCAAAATCCCTCGATTCTTGCCAGTCAGCTTGCATTGCGCTCAGAAGATCAAGAGTTTGATAGCACACTGACTCTAACGTCGCTTTAGCAATTTCAGATGCACCAGTATCTCGCGTCAGACCCAACAATGCTCCTCTAGCTTCCGCATCCCACCATGGCGCTCCTAAACCTGTAAAAGCGGGAACCAAATATACCTCTTCAGAAATATTTGCTAATTCTGCTAACTCGTCAGTTTCTGATGCAGACTCAATGATTCCGAGGCCATCTCGTAACCACTGAACAGCCGCCCCAGCAATGAAAATTGAACCCTCAAGGGCATAGGTAGTTTGACCATCCAGACGGTACGCTATGGTAGTTAGAAGACGATTTTCTGAGACAACTCTTTGGGCTCCAGTATTGAGTAAAGCAAAGCAGCCTGTCCCGTATGTAGATTTGACCATTCCTTCTTCAAAACATGCTTGACCTATTGCAGCGGCATGTTGATCTCCCGCAATCCCCAAAATGGGAATATCTATACCGAATAATGCAGTAGTACCAAACAGTGCCCCACAATCATTAATTGAAGGTAATAAGGATTTAGGGATATCAAAAAGTACTAAGAGTTCATCATCCCAGTCATTGGTTGAGATATTATAGAGAAGAGTTCGTGAGGCATTAGTAGAGTCGGTGGAGTGTTCTGCACCTTGAGTAAGATTCCAAAGGAGCCAGCAATCTACCGTTCCAAACGCCAACTCTCCGGCAATCGCCCTGGTTCTAGAGCCCTCCACATGATCGAGTATCCATGAAATTTTAGTCGCCGAGAAATAAGGATCTAACAGAAGGCCTGTTTTTTCGCGTATTAACGGTTCCCAGCCACACTCTTTTAGCTTTTTACAGCTCTCAGCTGTGCGCCTATCTTGCCAAACGATAGCGTTATAAATAGGCAAGCCTGTTCTTCGATCCCAAATTAAGGTTGTTTCTCTCTGATTTGTTATTCCAATACCAGCGATGTTCTGGGGTATTAGGCCTCCTTTTTTTATGGCATTTTTGCAAGTCTTGAGTGTTGTTTCCCAAATATCAATGGGGTTATGTTCAACCCATCCTGAAGACGGATAATGCTGAGAAAATTCAATTTGATCTTGAGCGATTGGGTTACAGTCACTATCAAAAACAATAGCTCTTGAGGAAGTTGTTCCCTGATCAATAGCGAGTATTAGGTTTTTCGAATTCATATGTCTAGCACTTTCCCATAACTTATTTTTCTTTTGCTATTAGGATAACTTCAGTGTCTGTTATTTGATCATGAAGACATCCGCGAGAGGATGAAACAAGGCACCAGAGATACCCTAAGCCCAAAAACCCGAGGCAAAACGGCGCGATTATTGAGCGCTGGATACATTGCTTTGGGCTTGCCAGTTCGCCATTCGTACTTTGAAGTTTTAATCGCCACGCCTTCATTCCGAGTGATTGCCCTTGTTTTCGCCAACATATGAAATAGTATCCTGCTAGGGTTACCACTATTAGACATGTTAGCAATATCTGGATAATAAATGGAAAGCCAGACCAACTATCATTGCCCTCTGGTAAACCATAGATGCTGAACCGAATAGGGGAGATTATAAACGCTCCTAAGGCAATCCAGATAGAAAACAAGAGAAATGAGTCATAGATCATCGCAGCTAAACGTCGAGTCAAGCCAGCTACAGGGTTGTTAGAGCTATGCCTTATCTGATCTTTTAGATGATTCATTTCGACCTTCTTGAGTTAATTAGCTTATCTATGAACTCTTAACAATTAGCAGAAGTTTGCCTAAAGCCATTACAATGCGCAAATATAGTAAGAATATTTTTTGGATTTAGTGGGAGTCTATTTTGGATTGGATTTATGGTGTTCATGCAGTTCAAACGATGCTCAAGGCGTCACCTCAAAGAGTAATAGAGGTTCATATGCAAGTTGGTCGCACTGATGACCGGTTGCAAAAGATCCATAATCTTGTGGAGAAACATGGAATCCATAAGCAGCTAGTTGGGGTAAAAAAATTAGATTCACGAGTAAGTGGCAGTCATCAGGGTGTCATAGCTTTATGTCGTCCAGGAGTGGCTTTGGATGAATCGCTTTTACTCAAGCTCTTCGAGCAATATGGGTCACAGATATTCTTTTTGATACTTGATGGAGTGACGGACCCGCATAATTTAGGTGCCTGCCTGAGATCCGCAGATGGTGCCGGTGTCCACGCTGTAATTATTCCAAAGGATAATGCAGTAGGTCTGACTCCAGTTGTCCAAAAAGTAGCATGTGGGGCGGCAGAATCTGTTCCTTTAGTGCCGGTAACAAATTTGACGCGTACGATCAAAAAACTTAAATCTCTTGGTATATGGGTTGTAGGAACGACTGGAAATGCAGGCCAAACAATTTATGAAACAAATTTATCCGGACCTATAACATTGGTTATGGGAGCTGAGGGAGTTGGAATGCGAGATCTCACTACAAAACAATGTGATTTCCTTGCGAATATACCAATGAAAGGGCAAGTGGAAAGTCTAAATGTATCTGTTGCTACAGGAATATGTTTATATGAGATTAGGCGACAGAGGAGTTTTGGGAAAAAAAGTGCTTAAGTACGTCCTTGTTGGTTCTTTTTAGTGTAAAGACTTTCAAGAAGAATACTCTTGAAGCTTCGCATATAGTATCAGATTGGAGCTAGTAATTTACTCATCATGTTTTCACTACCCTTTTAAATTCATAGGATTTAGGCTTTGAAAGACCAACTATTAAGTCTGCCCAATTCACTCAGTCTTTTGCGCCTTGTGCTTGTTCCATGCCTAATTTGGACTGCAATTGAGGGGATTTCGAGTTCCTTCCTATGGTTGTTAGGCGTTTGTTTTTTGAGCGATATACTTGATGGATTTTTGGCGCGAAGATTGAACCAGGTAAGTGTTTTAGGTGCTAGGTTGGACAGCTTTGGCGATATATTGACTTATGCCGCTATGATTTTAGGTTTACACCAATTATGGCCATCGATTTTCAATGAGCAAGCGGTGTTTTTGTTTTCTGCAACAATGTCTTTTTTGATTCCTTTGATTTTTGCTATGTCTAAGTTCGGCGAATATCCAAGTTACCATACAGTAGGAGCAAAAGTAGCTGCCGTTCTTTTAGCTCCATCTTATTATATTTTAATTTTGATTGGTGCTGACATTTGGTTCAGACTCGTGGTTTTCCTCTATTTGTTAGTTGCTTTTGAGGAAATCCTTATTACCCTTGTTTTAGATGCTCCAAAGACCAATGTCAAAAGTATCATTTCCTTGATTTTAGATAAAAGTTAATTTTACGTGGTTGATGGCTATTCTTTTATTTGATGTGAAAACTAGGTTGCAACCAACCTTCAAGGTCCTTACAATGCCGATCCTGAAGCGTCTAAGGGCATCTCTTAGGCACTCCTTGTCTCACCTCGCGACCTCATGTTGTAGAAGGGAGATTTTTTAATCCAAGAGGAGATACAATGCGTCACTATGAGGTAGTGTTTCTGGTCCACCCTGATCAGAGCGAACAAGTGGCCGGTATGGTTGAGCGCTATTCGTCATCCGTAGAGACCGGTGGCGGAAAAGTCCATAGATATGAGGACTGGGGACGCCGGCAGCTTGCTTATCCGATAAACAAGATTCATAAGGCCCACTACGTTTTGATGAATATCGAATGCGGTCAGGAGGTTCTTGAAGAATTAAATTCGACATTTCGTTACAACGACGCGATTATTCGCAGTATGGTCATTCGTAGGAAAGAGGCGATTACTGCAGAATCCCCAATTATGAAGCTTGAAAATGCTGAAAAAGCTGACAAAGAAGCGCGAGAACGACGCAATGCCGCAAAAGCTAAGGCTGATGCTGAAGCAGCTGCAATTGCAGCTTCTGCAGAGAAGCCACTTGGGGAAATTGATGTGGTTGCAGAGAAAGTCGATGCGGGCGAGCAAAGCACTGAAGAGCAAGCTCTGGAAACTGAAACTAAAGTTGAAGAGGGAGAATAATTATGGCCAAGTTCGTTCGTCGAAGAAAATTTTGCCGCTTCACAGCTGAAGGCGCAACAGAGATTGATTACAAAGATTTAGATACCTTAAAGGGTTATGTATCGGAAAGCGGAAAAATTGTTCCCAGTCGGATTACGGGAACCAAAGCGCGATACCAACGTGAACTATCTGAAGCCATAAAAAGAGCGCGATACATTGCCTTGCTTCCTTACACTGATAGCCACAAGTAAAAATTGGAGAGCGTGATTGCGTGCACTAGCTGAACTGGTAATGCGCGGTCGAATGCAGGCTTGTTCCATCGCCTTTATCGGATTTGCGTTTCCATTTGTAAGTTCAGCTGTAATAGGCCTAGTCACTTTAAGAAAAGGCAGTTTAGAGGGTTTTATTGTTATGCTCTGGGCGATCTTACCAGTTCTGCTCAGTTATTTTTTTAGTGAGAATAATCCCTATTTGGCAGTTGTCTCGGGAATTTTAGTTTTAACTAGCCTCTTAGTGGCTGTAGTTTTGAGAATGGTCTCTTTGTGGGACTGGACATTGATGGCGGTAGTACTGATCAGTGTTTTTCTCACCTTGATGTCTGGTCTTTTTTTTAAGAGTGAACTTGCAGACTTTGTCCAATGGGTCGAAGAGGTATTTGAGTTATCCTCAGCGGGAGATGTGCTTGTTCTTGTAACTATGGGCGTTGCAATAAACGCTTTGCTAGGATTGATGATAGCTCGATGGTGGCAGGCCCTACTTTATAATCAAGGAGGTTTCCAAAAGGAATTCCATTCCTTAAAGCTAGATAAATCGGTTGGTGCCAGCTGTTTGGTCTTGGCTTTGATTGGATTGGTGAGCAATAACAGCTTTGGGGTTTGGTTAAAGTTGGCATCAATCCCACTTTTAATTTGCGGGATTGCCTTTGTGCACTTTATGGTTAAGTTCCTGAGTTTGAGTAAATTTTGGCTATTTTTAATGTACGTGTCGATGCTTTTTGGAACGATGAGCTTTATTTTAGCTGGGGTGGGTGCGGCAGACAGTTTTTTAAATTTGAGAGAGCGTTTGACCAAGCGCTAGTGATTTTATCGCCACGGTATGCGGTAAGTTAGAAATTAAGAGGATTTCACGATGGAAGTTATTTTGTTAGAAAAAATTGGAAAATTAGGCGACATTGGTGATAAGGCTAATGTCAAAGCTGGATTTGGTAGGAATTTTTTGATCCCTCAAGGGAAAGCAGTTTTCGCGACAGAAAAAAATATTGCTGAGTTTGAGTTGCGGCGTGCTGAGTTAGAGGCGCAAGCAGCTGATAAATTATCCCAAGCTAAAGCAAGAGCTACGAAGCTTCAAGAGATTGGATCCATTACTATTTCTGCCATTGCTGGGGATGAAGGAAAATTATTTGGTTCAGTAGGCGCTAGGGAACTTGAAGATGCGATCTCCGCAGCTGGCGGGGACGTTACGAAGAACGAAATAAGCTTGCCCGAGGGTGCATTCAGGCAGATCGGTGAATTCAGCGTAGATATTCAGTTGCACTCAGATATTACTGAGACGTTATCTCTGGTTATCAAGGCAGAGTAATTCTTTGAGCTACAACAATGTAGCAAACAATATGTTGACGGCACTGATTTGAAAAGACTCAGTGCCGTTTTTGTTTGTATGGTTTATTATCTAACCTTTAATGGTTATTTTGGCGTTTGCTGTTGTTATTAAAGGTTAATTTCTAAAGTTATGAACGAAGCACTTTTTGCAGAGCCCACGATAAGTCAGCCCTTACCTCACTCTATAGAGGCAGAGCAGGCTGTCATCGGTGGCCTCATGTTAAAGAATGATGCCTTTGATTCTGTTTCCGAAATACTCTCTGATCGTGATTTTTACAATAAAGATCATCAGCTCATATTTAATGCAATGCTAAGACTAGCTGCAGAAGAACAGCCCTTTGATCCGATTACCCTTGCAGAATCTCTTCAAAATTCTAATGAACTTACTTCTGTCGGTGGCGCTGAATACCTTGTCGACTTGGCTAGTAGTACGCCAAGTTCAGCTAATATAAAAGCTTACACTCAAATAGTCCTAGAAAGGTCGATTGTCAGGCAGTTGATTGGGGCGGCAAGTGACATTGTTCGTAAAGGCTACAATCCTTTGGGATGGGATAGTTCCAAGCTTTTGGCTGAAGCAGAATCACGACTTCAAGAAATTATTGAAAATCGACCAAAGAAAGGAGGTTTTAAGGAGGTCAACTTGCTGATCAAAGAAGCAGTAGATCGTCTTGATGAACTTTTTAAAAACGATACTGAAATTACTGGATTAAGTACAGGGTTTAGTGATCTTGATAAAATGACCTCTGGATGGCAAAACTCTGACTTGGTAATTATTGCTGGTAGGCCCTCAATGGGGAAAACGGCATTTGCCATGAATATGGTTGAGCACGCGACATTAAGTCAAGATAGACCTGTTTTAGTTTTCTCTCTTGAAATGCCAGCTAACCAGTTGATTATTCGTATGCTGTCATCGATTGGTAAGATCGATCAAACAAGGATGCGCTCTGGAAATTTAGTTGAAGATGATTGGCCAAGGCTAAGTGGCGCTGCGCAAAGGTTGAAAGATAAACCTTTGTTCATTGATGATTCTGCAGGGATCACTCCCTTGGAGATGAGAAATAGAATTAAGCAGTTTACTCGCGAGAGAGTGGATCAACTTCGAGAGGAGTGGAGGAGAGAACATGGGCCAGATGCTCCTGTGGACCTTGAGGCTTTATATGAGAAGGCGCAACCTGGAATGATTATGGTGGATTATCTTCAGTTGATGAATGGCTCCAATACTGCAGAAGGGAGAGTGCAAGAAATATCTCAGATTTCTCGAGAGTTAAAAGGTTTAGCACGAGAATATCACTGCCCTATGATAGCCCTATCACAGTTAAGTAGAAATGTTGAACAGCGACCAAATAAGCGCCCAGTGAATGCTGATCTTAGGGAATCAGGGGCAATTGAGCAGGATGCTGATGTGATTGCTTTTATTTATCGAGATGAGGTCTACAATGAGGATAGCCCCGACAAAGGGACAGCTGAAATTATTATTGGTAAACAGCGTAATGGACCTATTGGTACTTGTAGACTCATGTTTATGGGTAAATATACGCGCTTTGAAAATTTGGCTAGCGATCACTTTGCTCAGCTTTGAGCCGCTAAGTATCAGATATTAAAATGAAAATTTTTCATACGATAAACGGATTTCGAAACAATCTATCGGTTGATCGGTGTCAAGGATTAAGGATTGGTCTTGTGCCTACGATGGGGAATCTCCATGACGGGCACTTGGCGCTGCTTGAGCAGTCGAAGCAGACTAATGACATCACGGTTTGTTCAATTTTTGTTAATGCTCTTCAATTTAATCTCAACGAGGATTGGGACAAGTATCCAAGAACATACGATACAGATTGTGAGAAGCTAAGAAATGCTGGTTGTGATTACCTTTTTCATCCTGATGATACGGAAATGTATCCAAACGGATTGGATACTCAAAGCAGAGTAATCTGTCCGACAATGACAGATGTTTTATGTGGTGCTACCCGTCCTGGCCATTTTGAGGGTGTTACGACGGTTGTTAGTAAGCTGTTTAATATCGTTCAACCTGATGAGGCCATATTTGGCATTAAGGATTATCAGCAGTTGGCAGTAATCAGAAGAATGGTAGAAGACCTCTGTTTGCCAATTAAGATAAGCGAAGCACCAGTTTACCGCGAATCTGATGGGTTGGCGATGAGTTCAAGGAATCGCTATATTTCAGAGAATGAAAGACCTCGAGTTACGATTCTTAAAGAAAGCCTTGACTGGATAGCAACTCAAATAACCAGTGGAAATAGAAATTTTTCTGAACTGGAGTTTGAGGCTAAGAGAAGAATTGAAAAAGAAGGTTTTTCAGTTGACTACGTCACTTGTAGTCAAAGCAAAACATTAGAACTAGCCGCCAATGATGATATTGAAATAACCGTTCTAGGCGCTATGTTCACCGAAAGCGCGAGATTAATCGACAACGTCAGCGTACGAATGATCTAAGATTTTTGATAAACAACCGCTCCTGCAATCCATGTTTGCAGAACCTCTGTTTTCCAAATACTCTCTTGTGGCTCATTAAAAATATCTCTATCAATAATAATGAAATCAGCCCACTTCCCAACTTCAAGACTTCCTAATGTTGTTTCTTGATGAGCCGCCCAGGCGGCGTCAATGGTAAATGATCTTATTGCTTCAGTTATTGATATTGATTGCTCCGAGATCCATCCTTTAATGGGAAGATTCTGCCGATTTTGTCTCGTCACAGCAGCATGTATTCCATAAAAAGGATTGGCCAATTCAATTGGAAAATCAGATCCAGACGCAAGCCGACTGCCTTGATCGATAAAAGTACGCCAAGCATAGGCTCCTTTTAGACGTTCTGCCCCGATTCGATCTTCAGCCATATTCATATCACTAGTGGCATGAGTAGGTTGCATCGAGGGAATGACATTTAATAGTTTAAATCGCGCGATATCCTCTAAATCTACTACCTGTGCATGCTCGACTCGATGTCGAAGTTCTTTTCCGCCAACAGAGGAATAGGACCATTCTATTTCGTCTAAAGCGAGCTGATTACCCTTATCTCCAATGGCATGAATAGCTACTTGAAATCCTGATAGAACGGCATCCTCAAGTATATCTCTTAACGTCTGTTTTGAGGTTAATAACAAACCCGTATGGTCTGGTCGATCAGAGTATGGTTGCAGTAGCGCAGCTCCTCTGCTACCTAGAGCCCCATCAGTATAGACTTTGACACTTCTAGCACTATATAGATCATTTTCATCGGTTACTGGACCTTCTGATAGGATAGTGGGTAGCTCTGGATCTGTTGAGCTAATCATTCCATAAAGTCTGACTAAGAGTTCTTTTTTGCCCGCAAGAGCACGATATATACGATGTTCTCGAGCGCTTACACCAGCATCATGAACAGAGGTTATTCCGAGACCTATTAAATGTTTACTGGCTATTTCTATTGCTTGCATTAATTCTTTTTCGTCATAGGGGGGTATGACTTTGGTTACTAATTCCATTGCATTATCTATAAGAACACCAGTAGGTTTCCCACTGGAATCACGCAGAATTTCTCCTCCAGGAGGAGATAAAGTGTTAGTCGTAATGCCCGCTAGCTCTAGTGCTTTGGTATTAGCCCAGCCAGCATGGCCGTCAATTCTCTCGAGCCAGATTGGTTTATTAGGGACTAGCTCATCAAGGATTTTTGAGTTTGGGAACTTCTTGTCGGGCCAAAGAACCTGATTCCAGCCTCGGCCTCGAATCCACTTAAGAAAAGGTCTCTGATTAGTATACCTCGCGATTTTCTTGGCAGCCTGATGTGCTGATTCACTATCTCTTAAGTCTATTTGCATTAATGTATAGCCTAGGCTGGATACATGGCCATGAGCATCTGTAATACCTGGAAGCATCGTTTGGCCTTCAAGATCAATCAGATCGGATTTGGTAAATTTATCAAGAATAGTGTCATTGCCTATTGCGACTATTTTCCCGCCTTCAACCACCATTGATGAAAACTTGTTCAGCTCTCGTAAGTTATTAAAACTATATCCGTTGATGTTTGTAAAAACTTTTAGTTGAACTGCATCATGATTTGTACAGCTAATCACTGATCCTAAAATGAATAGAGTCAATGCTAGTTTTTTAATCCGTGTAATCGATAGGATTTGATTTACCATTTGATATAAATCCATGTTCATAATAAACACCAATAATCTAAATGCTCTTACACTTAAAAGATCAATCAGTGAGAAACAATTTTAAACGTTGACAACGATCTCAACTTTAATCTAATAAGCATTTATAAGCTATTGACTAATATATTTAAAATATTCATACTTCACCAACTTAGACATACCGGTTTAAGGTTTAGAGAGAGCCAGGCGGACTTTACCAGAGCCTCTGGTCATCATTAAAGATAGGGCTAATATCCTTGGCTCCGACGTCAGTCGAACACACTTATCGGTGTGGCTGAACCCACCGTTTTTGCGGTATCTACTTTGATGTTTCAGTTGTCTCCCGTCCAGTTATCTCTCAAGAGAATTTCGGCAAGGAGGATGTATGGAACATTTATCTGGCGGTGACATATTGATTCGCGCGTTAAAAGACGTTGGCGTTACGCACCTGTGGGGTTACCCTGGAGGGGCTGCTCTTCATATTTATGACGCTATTTATAGGCAAGAGGATGTGGTACATCTGCTAGTGCGTCATGAGCAGGCAGCGGTGCATGCAGCGGATGGTTTTTCAAGAGCCACAGGAGAGGTAGGAACCGCTTTGGTAACTTCTGGTCCGGGAGCTACTAACGCGATTACTGGGATTGCGACAGCCTACATGGATTCAATTCCGCTTGTGGTCATCTCTGGACAAGTGCCTTCTAGTAAAATTGGTCAAGACGCATTTCAAGAGACTGACATGGTGGGAGTTTCCCGACCTATTGTTAAGCATAGTTTTTTAGTCACCAAAGCTGAGGATATAGCGTCAACTATCGCCAAGGCATACTACATAGCCTCTACTGGGCGCCCTGGGCCGGTTGTTGTTGATATTCCAAAGGATGTTACAGAGCCAAATCGTAAGGTTCTTTATGAGTTTCCGAGCGATGTAAAAATGCGCTCATATCAGCCAAGCAATACAGGCCATCGTGGCCAGATCAAGCGAGCAGTTAAAACGCTTTTGGAGGCAAAAAGGCCTGTAATTTATACTGGTGGAGGAATTGTCATCGACAATGCGAGCGAGCAACTCACAGCCGTCGCTAGAAAGCTTAATTTTCCTGTTACCAACACTTTAATGGGTCTCGGAGGATTTCCTGGAACAGACAAGCAGTTCATGGGTATGCTGGGTATGCATGGAACATTCGAAGCTAATACAGCTATGCACCATGCGGATGTAATTTTTGCAGTTGGAGCTCGTTTTGATGATCGTG
The DNA here is from genome assembly GCA_002457245.1 of SAR92 bacterium MED-G29. GTDB lineage: Bacteria > Pseudomonadota > Gammaproteobacteria > Pseudomonadales > Porticoccaceae > HTCC2207. The sequence goes on from NTJY01000012.1 coordinate 19,131, forward strand.
TTACAAATGAGATCGAAAAATTCTGTCCAATGGCCACAATTATTCATGTAGATATAGATCCTACATCAGTTTCGAAGAATGTTGTGGCTGACATACCTATAGTCGGTACTTGCAATTCTGTACTAAGAGAAGTGATGCTTTTATTAGAGCAATCCTCGATTGAACAAGATCATGAAGCGCTCAAGAATTGGTGGGAACAGATAGATGAATGGCGTCAGGCTAATGGCTTATATACAGCTTCAAGATACGAGGAGAGCAGTGGCGACATAATTAAGCCTCAGGACGTTATCAAGATGCTTTATAAGGTTACGAAAGGCAAAGCAATTGTCACATCAGATGTTGGTCAGCATCAGATGTTTGCGGCGCAATACTATTTGTTTGATCATCCCCGGCAATGGATTAATTCAGGAGGTCTTGGAACTATGGGCTTCGGGCTGCCATCGGCTATGGGAGCCAAGTTTGCTTTTCCTGATACGGATGTTGCTTGCGTCACAGGAGAGGGAAGTATCCAGATGTGTATACAAGAGCTCTCCGCTTGCAGTCAGCATAATCTTCCAGTGAAAATCATTAATCTCAATAATGCGGCACTTGGTATGGTGCGTCAGTGGCAGGACATGCAATACAACAGCCGTTATTCTCAAAGTGTTTACGAAGAGTCACTTCCTGACTTTGTTGCCTTAGCAGAGTCGTATGGTCACGTTGGGATGAAAGTTACTAATTTCGATGAGTTAGAGGATAAAATGCGCGAATGTTTTGCTATGAAAGATCGTGTTGTATTCATGGATATTTGCGTTGATCGCTCCGAGCATGTATACCCAATGCATATGCCTGGTGGCTCAATGAGAGACCTTTGGCTGAGTAAGACGGAGCGAACATAATGAAAAGAATAATTTCTATTTTGCTTGAGAATGAATTTGGCGCTTTATCTAGGGTTGTTGGCCTATTTTCCCAAAGAGGATATAACATAGACACCCTTGCGGTTGCTCCTACTGATGATGAGACTCTGTCAAGGCTTACCCTGACGACCCAAGGAGATTCTCAAATGGCCGAACAAATCGTGAAGCAACTTCATAAACTTATTGACACGATTAAAGTTGTAGATCTGACTGAGGGCCCTCATATTGAGCGAGAGTTGATGCTTTTAAAGATTAAAGCTCAAGATAATGACAGTCGCACTGAGCTAAAGAGCTGCGTAGAAATATTTCGAGGTCACATCATTGACGTTACTCCTGCCTCTTATACAGTGCAACTAGCTGGTGATAGTGAAAAATTGGATGCATTTATTGAAGCTGTTAGTCATATGGGAATTATGGAGGTTGTGAGAAGCGGTGTTTCTGGAATATCTAGAGGTGATAAATTCATCAGAGCTTAGTGATGGTTACCAACCTTTTCGCTAGTTTAAAGTAAAACTAGTAATACTTATGCAATTCAAAATATTTATGGTTAATAAGGATACAGTCTCATGACAGCAAGTCGTAATTCTCGGGTTTTGCCTCTTGATGGAGGAATTAATTTCAGAGATCTGGGAGGCTATGTTAATAAAGACGGGAAAGCGGTGCGTTGGAGAAAGGTTTTTCGGTGCGGGCACTTGTCTAATTTAAGCGAACAAGATTTAGACGAATTAGAGAAAATTGGAGTCAACAAAATTAATGACTTTAGGCGTGAGGATGAGCAACGACAGTCGCCTAGTAAATCTTTAAGAGCTGATTTTATTGATGACTATCAAATATCCATTGGCGACATATCGCGTTTTTGGGAGTTCTTATTTGATGGTGAACTGACGCCTGAATCGTCTCATGAGCTCGTTGTTAATTCTTACAGATCATGTATCAACGATGTAATTCCAGCTTTCACTAAATTTATGAGAGAGTTAGTTAATAATTTAGATGGTGTATCTGTATTTCATTGCTCAGCGGGAAAAGATCGGACAGGAATGGCTGCAGCTTTAATTTTGGGAGCTTTAGAGGTGCCTCGAAAGGTAATTGTTGAGGACTATCTGCTGACTCGCAAATATTACAATCCAACTCGATTAATCGAAATTATTGAGGGTCATCTGCGCGAAGCGAAAGTTAAGGATTGGGACCGAGCATGGTTGACACCCTATGTTTCGGTGCATGAGGACAATATCAATGCATTTTTAGATGCGATAGATGATCAATATGGATCGATAAAAAAATATTTAAAAGATGCTTTAAAGGTAAGTGAAAAGGATCTAAACAAGTTGCATCATGCGCTTTTGGAGGGTTAGCCTCAGTTGGGCTATAATCAAGTCGGCATACTAAAAGCAAAAAGTAAAAGAGATTTCCATGGGTAAGAAAAGCGGGTCGACCAAAAAAGTACTTAACCTTAATCATGGAAGTGATATTCACTCCTTAGAGCCTCAGGTTCCCACTCGAAAAGGTATTTACCTTTTACCCAATTTACTCACAACGGGAGCTCTTTTTGGTGGATTTTATGCAGTTTTAACTGGGTTCAGCGGTCAGTATGAGTGGGCAGCTATGGCTATTTTTGCGGCAATGATTTTCGACGGCCTTGATGGAAGAGTAGCCAGAATGACAAATACTCAAAGTGATTTTGGTGTTCAGTATGACAGCCTCTCTGATATGGTATCTTTCGGTGTGGCACCAGCTGTAGTCGCCTACGGATGGGGAATTAATAATCTTGGAAAGGTTGGTCTTGCTGCAGCATTCGTTTATGCCTCTTGTGCAGCACTTCGCCTAGCTAGATTCAATGTTCAAGCAAATATCTCCGACGGTAAAATGTTTACTGGATTACCGAGTCCCGCAGCGGCAGGTCTTGTGGCTGGTTTTATCTGGTCAATTCATGATGTAGAGCCATCATTTCTATTATCGCTGGCGGTTGCGGTGATAACTGCGATAGCTGGATTACTTATGGTATCAAACTTTAAGTATCCCAGCTTTAAGCAAATTGATTTTCGAGGGAAGGTACCATTCTTTGTAATTCTCTCAGTGGTGATGGGTTTTGTGGTCATTACAATAGATCCACCTAGGATCCTATTTGCAATTGGAGTAATTTTTGCTTCATCGGCCCCGCTAATTGCCTTCTTTAGATACTTCATTAGCGGTAAAGAGGGTGCCAATAGCTAACTTGATTTGATTGCCTAAGAGAATATAATTTACTGACGTTATGAAAATTTCACATCAAAATTGCAGATTCGCGCAAGCATTTCTCATTCAAAGTTTTATACTAGAAACCGTTCTTTGTCGTGTGCCCTGAGGGGCATCTAAAGTGATACATCATAAGATATTCAAAGCCTCAGTGCCTCGTGAGCACTGAGGCAGATCATTAAAATAGCGTACGTTTAAATACAGTTTACGAATATAGGTAGGATAAAATTAGAGTTGCGTTCTACAATATAGTTATTAACATCCAACTCGATGCTAAAAAAGGCGGATGAAACCATGGGATTTAAAGATAAGTTAGTTATATTTGACACCACACTGCGTGATGGGGAGCAAAGTCCGGGTGCCTCAATGACGAAGGATGAAAAATTGAGGATTGCTAAATTACTCGAGAAGATGAATGTTGATGTCATTGAGGCGGGTTTCGCAGTATCCAGCCAAGGAGATTTTGATGCCGTTAAACTCATAGCTGACAATGTTCGAGATAGCAGAATCTGCAGTCTATCTAGGGCCATGATAGGTGATATTGAGCGTGCAGGGGAGGCGTTAAGAGGTGCCAGTGCAGGTAGAATTCATACCTTTATTGCGACCTCGCCGATACATATGGAGTATAAGCTCCAAATGCAACCTGACGAGGTTCTTGCTCAAGCGGTGGGAGCTGTCAAGATCGCGAGGGATTTGATAGATGATGTTGAATTTTCTCTTGAGGATGCAAGCCGTACAAATTTTGATTTTATGTGCAGGATTACTGAGGCTGTAATAGATGCTGGAGCATCAACAATCAACTTCCCTGACACTGTGGGCTACTCCGCTCCTGGGGAGTACGGCGATATTATGGAGAGATTATTAAATACCGTTCCAAATGCGGATAAGGCGATTTTTTCCGTTCATTGTCATAACGATTTAGGCCTCGCTGTTGCTAATAGTTTATCTGCGGTTCAGAGAGGTGCTCGTCAGGTCGAATGCACTATTAACGGTTTGGGAGAGCGAGCTGGTAATGCCTCCTTAGAGGAATTAGTCATGGCCATTCGAACTCGCCAAGATTTATACCCAGTGAAAACCGATGTAAATCCCTCTTACATTGTTCCGATATCTAGACTAGTCTCAAATATTACTGGTTTCCCAGTGCAGCCGAATAAGGCGATTGTGGGAGCAAATGCTTTTGCTCACGAGTCAGGAATTCATCAGGATGGCGTTCTCAAAATGCGAGAAACCTATGAAATCATGAAAGCCGAGGATGTAGGCTGGTCCAATAACAAACTTTCTCTTGGAAAATTATCTGGCCGAGCTGCATTCGCTGCGAGATTGAAGGATCTTGATATAAGCTTTGATGCTAAGGATGACTTTGAGCGAGCTTTTAAGAGGTTTAAAGATATAGCGGATAAAAAGAAAGAAATTTTCGATGAAGATCTGCAGGCTCTTGTATCCGATGTTCAGATGGGCACAGAGGATAATGCTCTCACTTTAGTGGGTTTAGAGGTACTCTCAAAGTCGGGTCAATCGCCCCATGCTAAGATTATTATTCGTTATCAGGATAAAGATCACAGAGCCGAATCCTCTGGAGATGGAGCAGTAGATGCTATTTTCAATGCAATTGAAAAACTTATTAATAGCGAAACAGAGCTCCAATTGTATTCAGTTAACGCTGTGACTCAGGGTACTGATTCTCAAGGTGGTGTCACAGTTAGGCTCGAAAAAAATGGTCGTATTATAAATGGACAAGGTTCTGACACAGATATTTTGTTTGCAAGTGCCAAAGCTTATTTGCATGCACTTACGCTTATGAGAAATCCGGGCCGATTGCATCCACAACTAGGTGGCATTTAGTGGATAAAAGCCTGAGAGGCCACTATCTTAAGACTATGGGTGTTGTTGAATACGTCCCTAAAAATTGCGAAGCTGATTTTGACGAACCTGAAGAAACTGTAATTAAAACAGGGCCGTCTTACAGAGACCATATCCCTCAAGTGTCTCCGCCGTCTAGGGATATTGAATATGAATCTAGTAACACAATCGATTTAGAAAAGAACCAATGGGACAAGGCTAGCAGCTCAATAAATGAGCCCTTCGTCGAGGTAAAATTAGCAATCTGGCAGCCGGTTGATGAAGTTCTGGTCTGTGCTGATGTTGACAACGAATTACCTAATCCTGATCAACTAGAGTTGCTAACAAATATTATCACTGCGATGATAAATGAAAAAGTTAGCCTTCCTCAGCTCGAAATATTGCAATGGCCTCCATATGAGAAAGTTCAAGGGGTAGAAAAAGAGGCTCGTGACTTTATTACAACTTTCTTATCAGCAAAATTGGAAGCAGGCATAATTAATCTTGTGCTTTTTTGTGGAGAATCAGCTCGAGACTGGGTTTTGAGTGGTGATCATGAGATAAAATCATTAGATGGCTATATATCCCGCTCAAAAAAAATAGATTTTCTTTTAATCCCATCTCTTCAGGAAATGCTTGATAAGCCAGCCTTGAAACAAAATGCTTGGAATATATTGAAGCCACACTCGAAATTCAGTCATAGTTAGATGTTCTTAACTCAAATATCTCATTTGATGATGCGATGATTAGTTTTAGATCAATGCAAACGGATGATTTGCAAGATTTGTTGATAATTGAGCAGATGAATTCATTTTCTCCTTGGACCAGCAGTCAGTTTACTGAGGCGCATAATTATATTTATGTTTTATTATGTGAAAGTGTAGTTATTGGTTTTGTAGCTCTTACCCAATCTTATGACCAGGCGGAGCTGCAAAATTTTTCAATACATCGAGATTATCAAAATCTAGGATATGGCAAGCGCCTGTTAGATTTTGCCTTCCAACACCTTAGCCGAGATGTTAAAACAATTTTTTTAGAAGTGCGTGTTTCAAATTTTACTGCGATAAGGCTTTATCACAATCTTGGTTTTGAAGAGATAGGAAATCGTCGAGACTATTATCAAACTGAATTCGGTCGTGAGGATGCGCTCATTATGAGTGTTGACATAAATGGTAGTTGAATTTCCCATATAAATGTTCTGTTTTTATAGGGTATAGTAAACCCTGTGAGTTTATACCTGAGATTTTTTAAATTTCCACTTGCAGTTGAAGTATGCGAATGTTTAGAAAGGAGTTCAAATGGAAACTGATTTATTATTCTGGCATTGGTTGGTCCTAGGCATGGTCTTGGTGGTCGCTGAGATGTTTGTCCCAACCTTCTTTATTCTATGGTTTGGTTTTGGTGCCCTCATCGTTGGATTGGTAGAAATTTATGCGCCAATGCCGACAAGCATACAAATTTTGCTTTGGACTGTTTCCTCTGTACTTTTTGCGCTCTTGTGGTTCAAAGTTATTAAACCAAAAATGGCACTGAGCAATCGTGGACCTGAGGCTCAAAAATCGGCTATAGGTCAATCTGGTCTAGTTACAAAACCCCCAACTGCCTCGACTCAGGGATTGATAAGGTTTACAACACCAGTATTGGATAAGGATGAGTGGAGTTTTACATGCGAAACTGAAGTTAGTCTCGGAGATAGGTTGCATATTGAAAGTTTTGAAGGTAACAGCCTTGTGGTCGCTAAATTAGATTAAATTTATAAAGGAGAAGTTTTTATGGACGGTATTATTTTATTTGGAACAATATTTTTTCTTGCCTTTTTAACCCTTTTTAAGGCCGTAAGATTGGTCCCTCAAGGATCTAAGTGGGTAGTAGAAAGACTTGGAAAATTTAAGCGTTCTTTGAGTCCGGGGTTAAACCTGCTCATTCCCTATGTAGACTCAATTGCCTTTAAGGCAACCACTAAGGATATTGTCCTTGAAATTCCATCTCAAGAAGTAATAACGCGTGACAACGTTGTAATCATTGCCAATGCGGTTGCCTATATTAATATCGTTGCTCCAGAAAAAGCAGTATATGGTGTTGAGGATTACGAATTAGCTATCCGAACTCTAGTGCAGACATCTCTGCGATCAATTGTTGGAGAGATGACTTTGGATGATGCTCTGTCATCACGGGATGAAATTAAAGCTAAATTGAAAATTTCAATCTCTGATGATATTGCAGACTGGGGTATAACTCTGAAAACCGTTGAGATTCAGGATATTCAGCCATCTGGAACAATGCAAAGTGCTATGGAAGAACAGGCTGCCGCTGAGCGACAAAGACGGGCAACTGTTACCCGAGCCGATGGTGAAAAGACAGCGGCAATTCTGGAGGCGGATGGTAGACTCGAGGCCTCGCGCCGAGATGCTGAAGCCAAAGTAGTTTTGGCTGAGGCCACAAAGTCGGCCTTAGAGAAAGTGAATGAAGCAATTCAAGATAAAGAATTACCAGCTATGTACTTGCTCGGCGAAAAGTATGTAGAAGCGCTCAATGACATGGCTCAATCTGACAATTCCAAAATACTCTTGCTGCCGGGAGATATCCCCGCTGCCGTTCGAAGTATTATGAATAATACAAAGTAGATCGAGGTAAATTATGACAAAATTACCAATTTATACGCTAATTTACTCCCTTATATTGCTAGTGGGCTGCTCTAGTAGCCAATATAAGGATCCAATGGACAACGTTATTGTTGATACAGCAGGTGTAGACTTAAATAAGTACTATGCTGATCTTGCTGAATGTAAGGCGTTTGCAAAAAAAGTTGACGTTCGTGATCAGACAACAAGGGGTGTCGTGGGAGGTGTTATTGTAGGGTCAGTTGTTGGCGCAATTATTGGAAACAGCGATGATGCAAAGAGAGGCGGCGGCGCTGCAGGCGTATTGGGAGGCATAGAAGCAAATGCGGAGGCGAGAAAAGAGCAAAACAAAGTTATGCGTAATTGCTTAGTTGGGCGAGGATATAGCGTCCTGAATTAACAATGTATCTATAGTCTTATAGGTATAAGTTGTCTTAAAGTGGAGCCCCAGTTTGCTTTCGGATCACTTTTCCCGATTACCGGTTGATATTTTTATGGAATTGCTTTCTGATAGTTTTCAAGAAAACCTTGATCGTTTGATAGTCGAGAGTCTTCAGCTGGGATGTGTTTGGGGATTGAGAGATAAAAGTAATAATTGGGCTATGGTGCCGTCCAGCTTGAACAATGATATTGATGTAATACCCCTTTGGTCAGCTCAAAAACTAGCCTCAGCAGTCTGTAATGGTCAATGGGATATATATACTCCCGTTGCGATTGATATTGAAGAGTTCATGGACGATTGGTTGCCTGGAATGCATAGTGATTTGTTACTTGTCGGCGTTAATTGGAACATCGATCTTCAAGGAGAGGAAATAGAGCCGTTAGATCTTCTGGAAGAATTTGAAGATGAGTTAGAATAGTTCATGTTTAGTGATCAGTTTGCAACCCCCAAGGGAGCCAATCTCCATATCACGGGTGAGCAAGCGAGTGATTTCGCAAAAACTGTTAGTAATGACTTTAATCCTATCCATGATCCAGAAAACAAACGTTTCTGTGTTCCAGGTGATTTGTTATTTGCATTAGCAGTGGAGAACTATGGCCTGTCCGAAAAAATAAGCGTCGATTTTACTGGTTTGGTTAATGCAGATACTCATTTAACATATCCATTAACATCAAATTCTCCAAAAACAGTAACAGACGATAAAGGGAAGCAATATCTAACGTTTGATGAGTCAGGCAACAAAAGATCGTTTGATAAAGATGTCGAGAAATTGGTGAGGGCGTATGTCGCTTTTTCAGGACAAAATTTTCCAAATATACTAGTTCCTTTAATGGCTGAGTCTGGTGTGATGATAAATCCCTCTCGACCATTAATTATCTATCAGTCAATGACTCTGCAATTAACAACTCTCGAATTCTCTACTCCTTCACTTTTTCTGTCTAAGAGAGAGTTAAATATTTCTGAAAAAAGGGGTAATGCATACCTTTTTTTTGACATTTTTGATGGAGCCAAAGTGATTGGCAAAGGAAAGAAGCATTTAATCTTGAGTGGGCTTAAGCCCTTTGAGAAAAACAAAGTTGATGAAATGGTACGCAAATATAATGAACTTAAGAAAATGCATACAAAGTCGTAAACTAGGATTTCAAGGCTGTTTTTAAAAACCTTCCCGTATGAGAATCTTTCACCAAAGCAACGTCCTCTGGTGCTCCTTCTGCGATAATTTGACCACCACCAGATCCACCCTCTGGACCTAGATCCACGACCCAATCAGCGGTTTTGATTACATCGAGATTATGCTCGATTACAGCGACTGTATTTCCATGATCCCTTAGCCTATGCAATACCGATAGCAGTTGCTGGATATCATGAAAATGGAGTCCCGTTGTTGGCTCATCAAGAATATATAGAGTTTTTCCTGTGTCTCGTTTTGAAAGTTCTTTCGACAATTTTACTCGCTGAGCTTCGCCACCTGACAAGGTCGTTGCAGATTGCCCTAGTTTTATATAGGACAAACCTACATCTATTAAAGTTTGTAATTTTCGAGCAATGTTGGGTACAGCGTCGAAAAATATCCGAGCATCTTCTATAGTCATATCAAGAACTTGATGGATATTTTTTCCTTTAAAATGTATGTCCAGAGTTTCTCGGTTGTAGCGCATCCCATTGCAGACATCACATGGAACATAAATGTCAGGTAAGAAATGCATCTCAACTTTTGTTACGCCATCGCCTTGACATGCCTCGCAACGTCCACCTTTAACATTAAAACTAAAGCGACCTGGAGCATACCCCCGAGACCGCGCTTCTTGGGTTGCCGCAAAAATTTCTCTTACTGGAGTAAAAATACCTGTATAAGTCGCTGGATTTGATCTTGGAGTCCTCCCTATCGGACTCTGGTTGATATCGATGCATTTGTCTAAAAACTTTAAACCAGTAATCTTTTCATGATTGGCTGGCTTGAGGGTAGTCGCTTTATTTAGAGCAACTGCTGCCGCAGGATAGAGAGTTTCGTTAATCAATGTGGATTTACCAGAACCTGAGACTCCTGTAATGCAGGTAAAGACGCCCAATGGAATACTGAGATCTACAGCTTGCAGGTTATTTCCTGTTGCTCCAAAGATCTTTAGTTGCTTGCCATTACCCTTGTGTCGTACTTTTGGGATATTTATCGATCTGGCACCAGATAGGAATTTGCCAGTAACTGAGTTTGAATTACTACAAATATCCTTAACCGATCCCTCTGCTACAATTTTCCCTCCGTGTATGCCTGCACCTGGGCCAATATCCACAACATAATCGGCTGCAGCTATGGCCTCTTCATCATGCTCAACAACAATTACAGTGTTACCAAGATCCCTTAATCGAATTAATGTCTTTAATAATCTTTCGTTATCACGTTGGTGGAGTCCAATTGAGGGCTCATCGAGGATATACATTACACCGACTAGTCCTGCTCCAATTTGGCTGGCAAGTCTTATACGCTGGGCCTCTCCTCCTGAAAGAGTTTCTGCGCTTCTGTTGAGAGACAGATAATTGAGTCCAACATCTACAAGGAAGGTGAAACGCTGGCGAATCTCTTTAATTATTTTCTCTGCAATCTCTCCTTGCCTGCCTACTAAATTAAGTTGATCGAAATATAGACTACAATCGCCAACTGGCATGCAGACGATGTCCTCAATACGCTTATTATCGATAAACACATTGCGGGCTGATTTTCTTAGTCGGGTACCTGAGCATTCAGGACAATCTGAAGTTGCCATGAATTTGGTTAATTCTTCACGCACTGACTGTGATTCTGTTTCACGATATCGGCGCTCCATATTATTAATCACGCCCTCAAATTTATGTTGACGACGAAACACAGTTCCGCGATCGTTAACATAATTAAATGTAATTTCCTCATCATCGCTACCAAACAGGATTTTCTGTTGGCTAACTGTTGCCAGGTCTTTCCAGGGTTGATCGATATCAAAATCATAGTGCTCAGCTAGCGAAGTGAGCATGTTGTAGTAAAACAGTGACCGTCTGTCCCAACCTCTAATCGCTCCCTCAGAAATAGCTAATTCAGGATGCTGAATGACCCTATCAATGTCGAAAAACTGGCGAATTCCAAGGCCATCGCATGTTGGGCAGGCACCCGCAGGATTGTTGAAGGAAAAAAGACGAGGTTCCAACTCATTGAGGCTGTAGTTACAAACTGGGCAAGCGAACTTTGCTGAGAACAAATGATCTGCTGCATCTCCATCCATGTAACTTATTATTGCGAGGCCTTCTGCTAAATTAAGCGCCGTTTCGAATGACTCGGCCAAGCGAAGTGCAATATCATTCTTCACTTTGAAGCGATCTACTACTACTTCAATTGTATGCTTCTGTTTTTTGTTTAGCTTTGGAGCCTCATCCAAGTCGCACACTAAACCGTCAATCCTTGCCCTGATAAATCCCTGCCGTCGGAGCGATTCAAAGAGATGCAAGTGCTCACCTTTTCTGTCTTTGACAACAGGAGCTAGGAGCATTAATTTTGTACCTTCAGGCATATCCATGACTTGATCAGCCATTTGACTGACAGTTTGAGCCTTTAATGGCTTGTTGTGATCAGGGCAGCGAGGTTCTCCAGCGCGAGCAAACAGTAAACGCAAATAATCATAAATTTCAGTAATAGTGCCAACAGTTGACCTAGGATTATGAGATGTAGACTTTTGCTCGATCGAAATAGCAGGAGACAATCCTTCTATATGATCAACATCTGGCTTCTCCATCATCGACAGGAACTGTCGTGCATAGGTGGACAAAGATTCAACGTATCTTCGCTGCCCCTCAGCGTACAAGGTGTCGAAAGCGAGAGAGGACTTTCCTGAGCCTGATAGTCCTGTTATTACAATGAATTTGTCTCTGGGAAGATCTAAATCAATATTTTTGAGGTTATGTGTGCGCGCACCGCGAACTTGAATGGTATCCATTGCGAATTCTTTTACTCAGAATTAACCTAATATTATAGAGCGCTCTTTGCTCCTTGGGTAACCTTTTACTTCAAGTAACTGAGTACGTTTCATGTTAAGTACTAGACCTATAATTATCCTATGATATTTAAGTGTAAATTCTACTATTTCGTATAAATTATTACGTTATTTATTCTCCATTAAGCGCTCTACTGTTATTATGGAGTTTTCAAATCTCCGTAACTATAAACTGAAATCATCTTGGTTAAAGTCTCTCATTTTTCATCTCTAGAACGCCGAGTAACAATATCAGTTGGAACATTATTTGGTGTTCGAATGTTAGGTCTCTTCATGGTTCTCCCTGTACTAGCCAACAGCGTGGAGAGTCTAGATGATTATTCTCCGTTAATGCTTGGCTTAGTCATCGGTGCTTATGGGTTGACACAAGCGATACTCCAAATACCTTTGGGTTTACTTTCTGACCGTCTTGGACGTCAGACTATTATTCTCTTTGGTCTTACCGTTTTCGTCATTGGAAGTATTGTCGCTGCATTTGCCGATAGTATGTTAGATCTTTTAATTGGAAGGGCATTGCAGGGAATGGGCGCTATCGCAAGCACCTTGATGGCTTTAGTGACGGACCTCACTATTGAGGATAATCGCTCTAAA
>NTJY01000013.1 GCA_002457245.1 SAR92 bacterium MED-G29
AAACAAAACCATCTATTGGTCGATTAAAGAATCCAATATAGGAAAAATTAGCCATGGATAACCATATTGTTAATAGGATCACTAGCCCACCTAAATAACGATTTACTAGCCAGTTAAACCTAGCCAGAGGAAATGGTGTGAAAATTGAGACGAGGCTAAGCATAAGCCCCAAGACGCTCAGCCTAACTACAATCGCTACATCAAAACGCAATCCCGTCCAAAGGGCATGATAGAGACCATGCCCACCTAGTATAAGGTCAGGTTGATCATATGCGAACCATGTTCCTATCCTGGCCAAAGATAGAAGGGCAACACATATTATCAGAACGGTAATTATAGAGATTAAAGTTTGAAGATAAGCTCTGAAATTATCGCTATACATAGTGATCGTCATTATTCTCTAAACATAAAATTTCTAGCACAGGCAATGAATTAGTTATAACCCTCGCACCTAGATATAATTTTATCATGAATAGCAATTTGCTGAATGGATTGAATGTTTATGATTCGTTATAAATTAAGATTTCTGCTATGTTACTTCATCGTTTAATTGCTAACTGAACCTTGGAAATTTCAAGCTAATGCGCCATGAGGATTATTAGAAAAATTTATGCCTAGACTTTTCTATTCGATACTATTTTATTTAGCGATACCGGTCATTCTCGTAAGGTTGCTCTGGCGAGTATCAAAAAATCCCAGTTATGCCGGTCGGTGGGTCGAGCGATTTGGGTTTGTGCCTCGTATCCCTATCGATCAAAAAGTTATTTGGATACACTCTGTCTCCGTTGGAGAAGCGTTAGCATCAGTTCCTTTGATTAAGGCATTGCAAGAGAGATACCCAACGTATCGATGTCTGGTTACCTGCATGACGCCTACCGGTTCAGAACAGATTAAGACTATATTTCTAAAATCTGTGGAACACTGTTATTTACCTTACGACACACCAGACGCAGTGTCTCGATTTTTTAAACGAGTTCATCCATTTCTATGTATCATCATGGAAACAGAATTATGGCCGAATATGATAAATGGCTGTGATAAACGGGATATCCCTGTCATTCTGGCCAATGGTCGATTATCACTCAGCTCCGCCAAAGGTTATAAAAAGTTTAGTTACCTAGTTCGTCCTATGATGAGGCAGTTGTCTTGGGTAGCTGCTCAGAGTGGTGATGACGCCCTCCGATTTTCTCAACTAGGCGTGAACAAGGAGGCGCTTAGTGTTACAGGAAATATTAAGTTTGATTTAATAATTGATGAGACACTTCGAGAAAAGTCCACAATACTTTTGCGAGAATGGCGCGGGCCTGAAAGTCGACCAATTATACTGGCAGCTAGCACTCATAGAGGCGAGGATGAAATAATTTTAGAGGCTTTTGCTGAAATAAAAAGCAAACTTGCCAGTGTACTTTTAGTTCTTGTGCCTCGTCACCCTGAAAGGTTTAACCAAGTTGAAGCACTCTGTTTGTCAAATGGGATGAAGGTTGGCAGGAGAAGTAGTGGATCGATAGAGCCATCTTTAGATGTTTTATTGGGCGATACTATGGGTGAGCTCATCTCTTTTTTCGGTTCCTGTGACATTGCATTTGTTGGAGGAAGTTTGGTTCCAACTGGCGGGCATAATATTATTGAACCTGCAGCATGGGGAGCGCCGATACTCAGCGGCCCACATCTTTTCAATTTCACTGAAGCTTCAGAGTTATTAGTTCGTTCAGGAGGAATGATAATCTGTGAGAGCGCTCAAGGGCTCGCAGATAGTTGTATCCAAATACTTAAGGACGATGAGCTCCGGTCTAAAATGGGAGCCTCTTCTCTTCGTATTGCAGATGAGAATAGAGGCGCATTAAATAGATTATTAGAGTTAGTTGACCAGGCTATTTTGAGATAGCAATTGCTGGATCAAGCCAAGCATTAAGTTGGTAAATATCATCGGGAGATAATTGCCCCGCGACCTCTTTAAGGCTCATCATCGACAAGATATAGTCATACCTTGCATTGGAATAATTCCTTTTAGATTGGAATACCGCTCGTTGCGAAGCCAAGACATCCACAATATTTCTAGTTCCTACTTCGTACCCTGCTTGAGTGGCACTTAGAGCACTCTCTGCTGAAGTTATGGCCTGCGCTCTGGCTTTCACTCTTGCGGCACTCGTAATAACTAATTGGTGCCTTGATCGTGCAGTTTGAGAGGTGTTACGTTTGGCGGCATTAAAATTTTCGCTAGCAGCGATAGACCTTTGTTTTGCTTGACGCCGGCCGGCATTCAAGCCACTTGACCAAATAGGCATACTCATTGAGACTGAAAAAGTATGGCCATTGTTAAGTGAAGAAGTACCTGAACTACTTTCACTTGGTAGATAGCTTACTTGGGTCCCTTCCCTCTCAGAGTCAGAGTAGCGAGCACTGGCTGTAATTGTCGGATATAACTGCGCTGCAGCTGCTTTAGCTTGATTATATGACGAGTCTTTTCCAAGTTTGGCAACCTTCAATTGATAATTATTATTCAAGGAAAAGATGACCCAATCTTGACTGTCGAGGGGATCAGGATTTTTAGCCACGAAATTATCTGTTAAACCGGATAAAGAGTCATAACTTTCACCCGTTAAAACTTGCAATGCATCGAAAGCGATATTCAAAGCACCCTGAGCCTCTAAACTATTAACAAGAGCGTCATCAAAAACTGCCTGAGCTTCGTGCACGTCAGTTATCGGGAGAAGTCCGACTTCAAAACGCTCGGTTGTCTGTTCTAATTGACGTTGAATCGCTCGTTGCTCTGCCTTACGGGTTTCGCTATTGTCAAAAGCTCGCAAAGCACCTAAATATGCATCAGTTACTCTCAGAATCAATGACTGTTGGTCAGCGGAGAATTGAGCGCTTGCACTATCACTCATAGCTTTCCCACTCTGGAATTGATACCAGGCCGGCATATCAAAGATCGCCTGCGTGAGCGACACGCCGTAAGATGTTGTATCGGAATCAGAGAAACTCTTACTCTCAAAAGGATCCTCCTGGATAAAGGAATAAACTTGGGATGATTCGCTATCAGTCTCTGACTGTGTAAAAGAGGCTGTTGTCGATATCACGGGCAACAAGTACGCTCGACGAACATTTAAATTCTCCTTACCAACATTCAAGTTCGCCCGAGCGGCACGCATTACCGGATCATTTCGAACCGCGCTCTCATAGATATCACTTATAGTAGTGGCCCACCCAATTTGTGTTGTCAAAATAAAGATGAAAATTGATGTAATTCCCTTTGTTAACTTCACTATAGTTCCTCCAGTAATGAAATGTATCTTGGCGTCAAAGTATTTTGGGCGGATGCCAGTTTATCAGAAACAGCTTTTATCAAGTAGGCCAAAACGTGCAGTTGGACGACTGGTTGACACAAAAAAACCATAATGAAAACTCATCCAACAAATTCTCCTACGCATTAATTTTAATTGTGTAGTTATAAATAAGACGCTTTGACAAGCATTTTGGATGTCGTGCTTGCTGTCAAAGATCGAATTCATCTTGCAAGTGCCTCTGAGATTCCAAAATTTAGTGATCAAAATAATAACGTTTAACTTTTAATTAAAGAGTCAACCCAAATTTTTTATAAACTTCGATAACATCTCTTCTAAATTATCTTTCACAGCTGACGAGGCTTTAAAGAATTCTGTTCCGGCGGAGGATTTATCAATTCGTTGATGCATCTGCAAGATAGTTAGTAATCCGTGAACATAAGCATGGGTTGATATGCTATTTAGAGGAGCCGCACCTTCTTTGCCATCATGCAAATACTTCAGCCTTTTCAGCAACAATCCAAAGGCTGTGTCAGCCGATTCCAGCAGGCTTGGATACTCGGACTTTTTAATAGGATAATTAAACATCAGATCTATGATGTGTTCATTGTTTAGTCCAAACTCTATGTATGTAACACCACATCTCACCAAATCATCTGTAGCGTCGTCAGTCGTAATATTTTTATCTATTTCGAAAGATAATTTTTCAAAGCCTAAAGTGGCAACCTCGGCAAGAAGATGCTCCTTTGATTTAAAATGTCGATAGGGAGCGGTTTGCGACACCTCTGCTATCTCTGCTATTTTTCTTAGGCTGATATTGTCAATGCCATTTGATGCTATCCATTCATAAGCACAATCAATCAAATTAGATTTTAAATTGCCATGGTGATAGCGCATATCGTTGCCAGAATATTCAAATGTTGACAGTGTAAACTTTAGCCTATAATGTGTTCACTGTAAACATTAACTATCAAATTGTACAGGCCTTATGATAAAAGTATTAATTCTAAGTATCTTATTTTTACCCGCTTTTTCCTCCGCTCAGAAGTATGTTGATTTGCATGAAGTTGTTATAGGAGAAGAATATAGTTTCAATAAGATGCTTCCCGCCAAAGTAACACCTAAAAGACAATCTATCCTAGGTTTTGAGACTCCAGGGAAAGTGAGAGAAATAAAAGTAGATGTTGGCGATATAGTAAAAAAAGGACAGTTATTAGCAGAGCTAGAGAGTGCCGAAGTCCTGGCGAGCTTAGCTGAAGCGAAAGCTAATTTATTGATGGCTAAAAACATATTTGAGAGGTCCCGGACATTAGATGAAACAAATCATGTCTCACAGCAACGACTTGAAAATGAGGAGTTCAAATTTCAAATCGCTAAGGCTCAACACAGCGCCGCAATGACGAGGGTGCAGCAAACCAAAATCCGAGCACCGTATGATGGCTTGATTCAAAATCGGCTACTTGATGAGGGCTCCATTGTTAATCCCAGCATACCTGTTTTGGAAATTTTGGATTCGGAATATGTGGAAGCTAGAGTTGCTTTGCCAAAATCAGCTATAGAAGGAGCTAGTCTTGGTAAGAAATATTCTTTTATTGTCGATGGGCAAACTGTCGATGCTAAGCTGACTAGATTGGCTCCTATGTCATCAAAAGGCTCTAATAACAGACTAGCAATATTTTCTTTTGATACTTTTTTTAATCCTGGTGCAACGGCGAGATTAGTACTCAAGGTCAGAGAATTTAAGCGAGGAGCATGGGTTCCCCTAAGCTCTTTGTCTCAAGCAGAGCAGGGCCTCTGGACCGTGTTCACTGTATCTGAGGATGCAAGTTCTCAAAAAGATTATGTTGAATTGATTCATATCGAACAAAATATGGCTTACGTCTCAGGAACATTACAAACTGGAGATCAAGTTGTAGTGGGCGGAGCATCCAAGGTGGCTGAAGGTCAATCCATAAGGGATAGTCAATGAGAAGGATTGTTGACTTATACCTAGACAGGCCAAGAATATTTCTCCTTTTCATGTTGTTTATTATTGCTGGCGGCTTGCTGTCTTATGACTCATTACCTCGCCAAGAGAACCCTCAATTAGCGGAGCGCTGGGGAGACATCACTGCAGTGTTGCCTGGTGCAACTCCAGAAAGAATTGAAACTCAAATCGCGGATGTTATTGAAGCCCAACTTAGAGAAATTGATGAAATTAAAATCATAGACTCCAAGTCTTCATCAGGAATTGTAAGAGTTGGTTTAGAGCTTAAAGAAATAGTTAGCAAAGGTGAGACGGACGAGGTCTGGGCAAAAGTTCAGGACAAACTCGGTGAGAGTATAGACTTGGTTCCTGATGGAACAGAAATGAGTTTGAGTCACAGTGGTCCACCAACAACTGTATTGTTTGCATTGCAGTGGCATGGGGCCGGAGAGCCACAGATGGTCATCTTGTCGCGACTTGCCAATCAGCTCAAGCGACGACTATCAAATATCGTTAATTCTGAGCAATCAAAGGTCTATGGAGATACAAAAGAAGAAATTTATGTTGGCGTAGACCTGGACTTGCTGACTGATGCAGGAATGAGTATCCAATCAATTGCTCTTGCCATAGATGATTATGATAGCAAAAGAGCCATTGGTAATATTGTTGGACAAGATTCAGAATTTCGAGTGAAGGCGCAGGACAATATTGCTATTGTGAACGATTTAAGGAAGCTGCCCTTGCAGGCCTTAAATGATTATCAAATCCTCAGATTAGAAGATTTAGCGACTGTTGAAAAAGCTCCAGTTGAACCTCCTATAGAGATCGTGACTTACAATGGTATCCCCTCAGTTTTCGTGGAAGTCAGAGGAAAGTTCTCGCAAAGGACAGATCTATACTCTAAGGCGGTATTGCGCGTCGCCGAAGCCTTTAAACAGGACCTACCTGAAGAAATTTTATTAGAGGTTATCTTCAATGAGTCTGATTTTGTTGAGGAAAAGTTCTCTTTTCTGATGCAGAGCATCCTGCTTGCTACGTTTATTGTATTGTTCTTAAGTTATTTCATGCTCGGCCCCCGTTCAGCAATCATAGTAAGTGCTGTCGTCCCGTTAACTATTCTATTGGTCTTGGTTGGATGCACAATTTTGAATGTACCTCTGCATCAGACATCTGTGACGGGCATTATCTTGTCATTAGGCCTATTAATTGACAATTCAATTATTGTGGTTGAAGACTACAGATATCGTAAATCCCTAAATTTAGTCAATCGAGAAGCTATTTATGCCTCAATAAGACATCTTTCATTGCCTTTGTTAGCGGCCACTGTGACAACTGGTCTGGCATTTATGCCCATGGCGGCTGGCAAAGGAGCCAGTCCGGAATTTGTTGGTGATATGGCTATCACCATAATTTTAGCCGTCACTTCGTCATTGTTTTTGGCTTTGACTGTTGTCCCTGTGCTCTTAAAAACAATGGAAGAGTCAAACTTTCTAGCATTGAACAAATCCGAAAATAATGGATTCACTCAGCATAGTCTGAGAAAGGGCTATAGAGACTTTTTAGGATGGGCTTTCTCCAAACCTCTCAGAGCACTTGTATTGTCCTTAATTCTTCCAATTTTAGGCTTTATATCTTTTAGTTTCCTTGACACTGATTTTTTTCCAAATCAAGGGAAAAAGATGTTTAAGGTAGAGGTAGAGCTTGATCCAAATGCCTCTATCTATGCCACAGAGAACAGAGTTGTCAGTATTCGAGATCAAATATTGTTAGAGGATTATGTGGATTCAGACATGTGGTGGGTTGGGCGGCGTCTTCCCAGGCTTCTATATAACGTAATTGGTGGTTCATCCGGAGAGGGTTCAGATAATCTTGCGACAGGCGTCTTTTTTACCTCCTCATATAGCAAGATGGATTCAAGTCTGACTGATTTGGCAAAGCGCCTAGAGAAGGATCATGCGGATGTTCGAGTTCGAGTAAGTAAGTTCACCAATGGACCGCCTGTTGAGTTTCCTGTAATCATAGCTATTTTTGGAGATGATAATCAAATCCTCAAATCATTAGGCGAAGAGTTGAAATCGATCTTGGCAAAGTCACCTCAAGTTAGTGACGTTTTAGCAGAGCAGTCAGCTAGTATTGCTGGATTAGAAATCGATTTAAACGAAGTAGACATAGCTTTTTCATCCAAATCCGCGAGAGAAATTATTAATGAGATTTCTTCATCGACCAGAGGTATCTATGTAGGTTCGATGCTTGATGGAAATAAGGAAATACCGATACGTATCAAAAATAAAAATCGTGAGGCATCAGAAATCAACCAAGCAGCGTTAATATCAATAAATAGCCCAGATGGTATTAGTTACATAGAGAGTTTTGCTGACATTTCTTATACCAGTGAGATTAATCAGATAAACCGATATCAGGGGTCGAGAAATAATGCGGTTAAAGCAGCAGTGTATCCTGGCAAATTAGCCTCGACTGTTTTAAACGACGTGGCAGATGAGTTAAAAGCTTTTGAAGAGTCCTTGCCTGCAGGCTATAGCATCAGACAATTTGGTGATGCTGAAGAGAGGGCAGAATCATTTGGACAATTGTTTAGCACTTTCTTTTTATTTCTGGGATTGATTGTAATGACTCTAGTAATGATACTGAACAGTTTTAGGCAGGCGAGTATCATTTTATTGGTGGGTATTCTTTGCATTGGCCTAGGATTCTTGGGCATGTTTGTAGGATTCCAAAATTTTGGCTTTATTGGATTAGTTGGTATTGTAGGCTTGGCAGGTTTGGCGATTAACGACTCCATTGTCGTGCTATCTCATCTAAATGAGGACGCGAATGGCGGTCAAATTCCAAAGGAAACGCTCGTTGACACTACAGTGAGATCAACCAGACATATTTTAACAACATCCCTGACAACGATGGGTGGATTGTTCCCACTACTGTTTGATAAGTTTTTCGAGACTTTAGCTTGGGCAATGTGTTTTGGTGTTATGGGTTCTGCGTTACTGGCATTACTCCTTATACCATCGATGTTTTGTTTTCTGGGTAAAGTTGGTAGATAAGAACTTTTACTTTATCCACCAATCTAAAAAAATTTTAATGATCTAAAAATAGTATTCGCTGTTATTAAGGTTTGATGTTTTCTTAAAGGCCTTAAGGAAGAGCCACAGTTATTCAACCAAAAGAGCATAAGCATGGTTAAAAAGCATCAATTTAGTTCTTTAGATATTGACTTACAGGCCTCTGAAAAAGTCTACAAGGGGTTCTTTGATGTTGATAGGATAACCCTCCGTCATCGCCTATTTGGGGGGGCATGGAGTAAATTAATAAAAAGAGAGGTCCTCTCCCGTGGAGAATCGGTGGGTGTTTTACTCTATGACCCTAAGAATCAGTTAATTGGTTTAGTAGAGCAATTTCGTATTGGTGCGCTAAATGATCCGGTAGGTCCATGGCAGTTTGAGATAGTCGCTGGAATCTTAGAATTTGGTGAATCTCCCTCAGAGGTAGCTCACCGAGAGTTGCTTGAAGAGGCTGGGCTTAGAGTTTATTCCTTAATACCTATATGTAATTATTTAGTGAGTGCGGGCGGTACTGACGAAAAAATGCACCTTTTTTGTGGCCTAGCAAATTTACTAGATAAAGCAGGCAACTTCGGGTTAGATAGTGAAAACGAGGATATTTTTCTGCATATTTGGACTTATGATGAGGTCATGCAAGCCAAGGGTAATGGAATCTTAAATAGTGCTGCAGTTACAATCTCTCTGCAATGGTTGGAACTGAATAAGAGAACTATAATTTAGGACTTGTGTAGTAACATAACTGACGGATCGAGAATGGTAAAGGTTCAAAGTGAATTCTTTTGAGGTTAGAAAACATCAATTAAATCTTTCACGCTTACATGCGGAATGTGAGCAGAACTATTATCGGTTGAGTAAACTCCCATTAAATTCAACCTGCTTGGGAGAGCAGATTTGCTTGCGCTGCCATGATAAGTCTGGCTCAGCATTAAAAATTGAAGTTATAGATACCGCTAAATACACTAGCACGCTATTTATTGAAGCTGATTTTTGTGGCCCTAAGTGGATGCCTAAAGTCGAGATAAAGGCGCGACTTTATCGAGATGCGAAGATGCTTGAAGTTATCGAGTGGTGTAATGATCGAACGATTCCCTGGATGCTTTCAGAGAGAAAAGGCATGCAAGCAAGAGATGAGAAGTGGCAATGGAATATCTTTCTAAGCGAGCTTCTCTCCTACGGCATTAATCATGGACTTTCAGTGGTTAAAGGCTAGTTTTATGGTCAACCCAAAGCTAATACATATAACTGATCTTCATTTTGGGGTTTCTGCTGATTCTGTTTTGGCTGGTATAAATCCTTTGGATAGTTTTAATGCTGTACTTGATGCCATAGATGAAAATGGATTTGGAGAAGAATTACTTCTTCTGTCAGGCGACTTGTCAGGAGTAGCCCACAGAAATTCGTACAAGATGTTGAATGGATTGTTGAAAAATCGAAATAAACAAGTGGCCTGGTTACCAGGTAATCATGACAGATTCTCTTTAATGGAGAAGTATTTAGATAATTTTCCTTTCCAGAGGGTAACAGATTTAGGTAATTGGGCAGTCTTATCATTAGACAGTTCGCAGCTGGGCACGCCAGCTGGTCATTTGAGTGGTGAAGAACTACTGTGCGCTGAACGTTTTCTAAGTAATCTTCGTGATAGGCCAGTATTAATTTCCATGCACCATTGTCCTATCCCCATTGGCTCCTCTTGGTTGGATGAGCATAAGATTGATAATGCTGAAGACCTTTATAATATTCTAATAAGGCATGAGAATATTAAAGGAGTTATCACAGGGCATGTGCACCAAAATTTTGAGGGCCTTTGGGGCAAATTACCTTTATATACAACCCCCTCAAGTTGTATTCAGTTCAAACAGGGTAGCGATATATTTGGGATATCGTCTGAGCCCCCGGGTTATCGTTGGTTTGATTTAAATGTGAACGGAAATTTTACGACAGGCGTTGCATTTGCCAGTGGATTTAATCAACTTCCCAATGTTAATAGTTCTAGTTACTGAGGCCTGACTAGCCGCTTAATTTGCTTACCTTGCAGTTATTATACTTGCTGAATACGAGATCTATTTTCATGACAACATTACTTTATTTGCATGGTTATAATAGCTCCTCCCAGTCAAAAAAAGCATTGCAAACTAAACATTGGATTGCTTCAAATGCTCCTTATGTGGACTTCATATGTCCCGATTTACCGCCATTTGCCGATTGTGCAATGAAATTACTAAACACAATAGTAGAGGCTAGATCATCTCGGCCACTTGGACTTATTGGTAGCTCAATGGGTGGATTCTTTGCGACATGTTTGATTGAAAAATACGATTTACGAGGAGTATTATTCAATCCTGCAGTAAGCCCTGCTAGAGGTCTAGAAAGCTGGTTGGGCGTTAATGAAAACTATATTACAGGGGATCAATGGACCCTCAGATCGCAGGACATCAAAGAGTTTAATAAAATAGATCCTCCCAAGATTAGGCGTCAAGGAAATTATTTAGTTTTTGTTAAGACTGGCGATGAAGTACTTGATTACCAAGACGCTGAGACTCGTTATACTGGTAATAAAATCGTTGTAGAGCAAGGTGGCGATCATTCATTTAAAGACTATGATCAAAAATTAAGTGATATTTTTAGGTTTCTCTTTACAATTAATTCCACAAATTAAGATCAGGATGCCATGAGCAATTACGACGCCAAAGATATTGAAGTTCTAACAGGCTTAGATCCAGTCCGAAAACGGCCGGGTATGTATACCGATACGAGTCGCCCAAACCATCTTGCTCAAGAGGTTATTGATAATAGTGTCGATGAGGCTCTTGCAGGCCATGCCAGACGAATTGATGTTACCTTACATAAAGATGGATCTCTTTCAGTTTGCGATGATGGCCGTGGTATGCCAGTAGACATTCATCCTGAACAAGGTCTTCCTGGAGTAGAGGTAATTCTTTCTACACTTCACGCGGGAGGTAAATTTTCAAATGATAATTATCAATTTTCTGGTGGTTTACATGGAGTAGGTGTATCCGTCGTTAATGCTCTTTCTAATGTTCTTGAAGTAACCGTTAAGCGTGATGGGAAAGTACATCAAATGTCTTTTGCTAATGGTGAGAAGACAACAGATTTAAAAGTAATTGATACTTGCGGCCAACGAAACACTGGCACTATTCTTCGTTTTTGGCCCAATGCTAACTATTTTGATTCGATTAAATTCTCCCTCTCCCGACTTCGTCATGTGTTAAGAGCTAAAGCTGTCCTTTGTGGTGGACTGACCGTTAGTTTTTATGATGAGAATACTGAGGATAGTGACGAGTGGTTTTACGAAGATGGGTTGAAAGATTATCTGTCTGGAGCTCTTCACGGGTGGGAGGTTCTTCCCTTAGAGCCCTTTATAGGTAACTTTTCAGCAGAAAATGAAGCAGCTGAATGGGCAGTTCAGTGGTTGCCAGATGTTGGAGAGTTAGTTCAAGAGAGTTATGTCAATCTAATTCCAACTTCTCAGGGTGGGACTCACGTTAATGGTATGCGTACGGGTCTTTTAGAGGCCATTCGAGAGTTTTGTGAATTTAGAAATTTATTACCACGAGGAATCAAATTAGCTCCCGATGATATCTGGGATCGGTGCACTTATGTCTTGTCAGCAAAGTTAGCTGATCCCCAGTTTTCAGGACAAACCAAGGATCGCTTATCCTCTAGAGAAGTAGCCGCTTTTGTGTCTGGTGTGGTCAAAGATGCTTTTAGTCTTTGGCTTAACCAACATACTGACGAAGCTGAAAAACTTGCTGAGTTGTGTATAAACTCTGCTCAGAGACGAATGCGAGCGAGCAAGAAAGTAGTGCGAAAGAAGGTAACGCAAGGGCCTGCATTGCCAGGAAAACTGGCAGATTGTTCCAGTGCTGAGCCTGAGCTATGTGAGATATTTTTAGTTGAGGGTGACTCTGCTGGTGGCTCAGCCAAGCAGGCTCGTAATCGGGAAAATCAAGCGATCATGCCTTTACGTGGCAAAATTTTAAATACATGGGAAGTTGATTCTCAGGAGATCTTAGGTTCTCAAGAAGTCCATGATATTTCCGTGGCACTTGGCATCGATCCCACTGCAGATGATTTGGAATCTTTGAGATACCACAAAATTTGTATTTTAGCCGATGCTGACTCAGATGGGCTACATATTGCTACACTTTTGTGCGCACTTTTTGTTCGACATTTTCGCCCTTTGGTTAGCCATGGCCACGTGTATGTAGCGATGCCGCCATTATTTAGGATAGACGTAGGTAAAGATGTTTTCTATGCATTGGATGAAGCTGAAAAACAAGGAATTTTGGACAGAATCCAAGCTGAAAAAAAGCGCGGTAAAATTAATGTTCAGCGTTTCAAAGGTTTAGGAGAGATGAATCCGCTGCAGTTGCGTGAGACTACTATGGATCCGGACACCCGGCGCTTGGTTCAGTTGACTCTGGAGCATGGAGATGACACAAATCAAGTGATGGATATGCTTTTGTCAAAAAAACGTGCGTCAGATCGTCGTGAGTGGCTTGAAATCAAAGGTAATTTAGCAAATATCAACGAGATTTAAATTTTAACAATACGAGAGAATAATGAGTGAATCCGTAACTTTTAATGAGCACGGTTTTGAGAAAAGACCACTAAGTAAGTATGCAGAAGAAGCTTATTTGGATTATTCCATGTACGTTATTCTCGATCGAGCACTGCCACATATAGGCGATGGGCTTAAACCTGTGCAACGAAGAATTGTCTATGCAATGAGTGAGTTGGGTTTAAAGGCTAGCGCTAAGTATAAAAAATCAGCACGCACTGTCGGAGATGTCATTGGAAAGTTTCATCCTCATGGGGACAGCGCTGCTTATGAGGCTATGGTGTTAATGGCCCAAGCTTTTTCCTATCGATACCCTCTAGTTGATGGCCAAGGAAATTGGGGCTCAGCCGATGATCCTAAATCCTTCGCCGCTATGCGTTATACAGAATCAAAACTTTCTTATTATGCGGACGTCCTCTTGTCAGAGCTAGGTCAAGGCACAGTTAATTGGCGGCCGAATTTCGATGCAACGCTTGACGAACCAGAAATACTTCCAGCGAAGGTTCCCAATGTCCTCCTTAATGGAACTACAGGCATCGCTGTAGGAATGGCTACTGATATACCCCCCCATAATCTAAATGAGGTTGTTAGTGCTTGCCTTCATCTTTTGGATAATCCCAAAGCAACTGTTTTGGAGCTAATGGAGCATATAAAAGCTCCAGATTTCCCCACAGATGGAGAAATCATTACTTCCCAAGCAGAAATCTTGAGTACCTACGAAACAGGTCGCGGATCATTAAAAATGCGTGGAATTTGGCATAAGGAAGATGGGGATATTATCGTCACCGCGCTTCCATTTCAGGCCTCTGGATCAAAAATTCTTGAGCAAATAGCGACTCAAATGCGAAACAAAAAACTGCCAATGGTGGAGGACTTGCGTGACGAGTCAGATCATGAAAATCCTACGAGATTGGTAATCACTCCTCGCTCCAATAGAGTAGATATAAGTGCTTTAATGGATCATTTCTTTGCAACTACCGATCTGGAGCGAAGCTATAGGATTAACCTGAATATTATTGGTATGGATGGCAGACCGATAGTTATGAATCTGCGACAGGTACTCAAGGAGTGGCTACGGTTTCGTATCGATGTCACCCGAAGACGTCTAGAGTTTAGGTTAGAAAAAGTAGAGAAAAGGCTACATTTACTTGATGGATTATTAATTGCTTTTTTAAATATCGACGAGGTGATTAATATTATACGAGCGGAGGATGAGCCCAAGCCTGCTCTGGTGAGACGATTCGGATTATCGGATGCTCAGACTGAATACATTTTAGACACCAAATTGCGACAACTTGCTCGTCTTGAAGAATTCAAAATTCGCGCTGAACAAGACGAACTAGCCACTGAGCAGGGAGAGCTAAAATTATTACTAGGATCAGATATCCGTTTGAAGACCTTGATAAAAAAGGAACTTAAAACAGTAGCTGCAGAACATGGAGATAATCGCCGATCACCTCTTCAAGAAAGAGATGAAGCAATAGCATTTAATGAAAAGGATCTGTTAACTGCAGAGCCAATCACGGTGGTGCTATCTGACAAGGGCTGGATTCGTGCGGGCAAAGGACATGAAATTGATCCAGGAACACTAAGTTATAAATCAGGTGATAAGTTCTTGTCTTCATCTCGAGGAAGAAGCAACCAAAATGTATTTTTACAAGATTCCACAGGACGTTATTATTCATTGCCTGGACACACTTTGCCTTCTGCAAGGGGACAAGGAGAGCCTGCAACTGGTCGATTGAACATGCCTTCTGGAGCTTCATTCACCGATGTCATAATGGGTGTCGATGAACAAAAAGTTTTAATGGGAACAGACGCTGGCTATGGTTTTATCACCACAGTTGGAAATTTATTCACGAAAAACAAGGCTGGAAAAGCTGTAGTTAGTATTCCAAAAAGTGCCAGAATCTTGCGGCCTAAGCTTGTTAATCAAATGGATTCTTTCATAGCTGCAGTAAGTAACGAAGGCCGAATGCTCGTATTCCCTATTTCAGACATACCAGAATTGGCAAGGGGTAAAGGTAACAAAATCATCAATATTCCAACTTCTCGTCTGCAAAGTCGAGAGGAGTATGTTGTCGACTATGCTGTGATTGCTGAAGGAGAGGCTTTGGTTGTGTACTCAGGCAAGCGCTACCACGTCATAAAGCTTAAAGATTTGGAGCACTATCGCGGAGAACGAGGTCGTCGAGGTCATAAACTACCCAGAGGATTCCAAAAAGTAGATAGACTAGATGTGGATTCTACAATTTAAAATTATATTTGCAGATATCAGTCTCTGAGTGGCTCTTTATAAAAAAGGAAATGTTTTTAATTTCCAGTGAGCCAAATTTTGGGATTTTTAGGTTGACCTTGGTGTCGTACCTCAAAATATAGTGCTGATTCAGTCAATCCCCCAGTATTGCCAGCTTTGGCTATTTCATCTTTGGGATTTACCCATTCACCTGTATCCTTCAGTAATTCTTGATTATGACCATACAGTGTCATAAAGCCATCACCATGGTCGAGAATCAACATTAAACCAAATCCCCTCAGATAGTCAGAAAATACAACACGACCCTCATGAACTGTTTTTACTGAGGTACCCTTGTTAGCTTTAATTAGCCAACCATTCCAGCGTATTGAACCACTCCTTTTTGAGCCAAAATTATTAATTAACTTTCCTTTGATCGGCCAACTCAGATTACCCTTTAAAGATTGAAATGGTCTATGTTGATTAGTCATTTCTACACTTGAGGCTATGTCACTTACAGCATCAATTAGAGATTGTAGCCCTGCCCGTCGTATTTTGAGATTTCTAAGACGCGTCTCATCCTCTGTTATATCATTTGTTAAGCGCTTTAAGATTTGAGTCCTTTCTTTGAGATGTAATTCTGCACTTTGTTGTTCAATTTTTAACTTTTCTTTACTGGTGACTAAGCTGAATTTATCTTGTTTAATCCCATCTATTATTTCGGATAGATCAGTTATATCTCTCGTATATTCCAAGATCTTATGACTTCGAGCACGGATAAAATAATCGTAATATTTAAACATACGAGCAAGTTTTATAGGGTCCTCTTGGTTCAGGAGTAATTTTATTGGCTCTTGATGACCGAGTTGGGAAGCAGAGCGCAGCTGCTGAATGATTATTTCATTCTGTTGCGCGATTCGTCGCTTTATGGAAATCTGTTCTGTCTCTTTTTCAGAAATATTGTTTACAGTGGTCGCAATTTTAGAGTTTAGGATTCTTATGTTGCGATCAATTTTACTAATTTTAATTTCAATTTCTTTAAAATCTATTTCTAACTGCACTTTTTGTTCATTACTTCGAATTAATGTATTTTGAAGTTTTAATATGGAACTTTTGAGTAACTTTAATTCTAGTTTCTGCTGATCAGTGATCTCGGCGAATAAAGTAGGAGAGAGAGATAAAAGTGCGAGGAGAAAGTAAATTTTCAATCTCTGTAGCAATATCTCTGAAAAAGAAAAGATAAAACTTTTTACGCAACAGTCAAGAGAGAACATTAATCAGCAATAAGTGAGTTGCCAGTCATTTCTTGTGGTTTGGGCAAAGCAAGCAATGAAAGCATGGTAGGAGCGATGTCGGTGAGTGACCCGCCATCTTTGAGCGTGATGTCACGATCGCCAAAATACACCAGTGGCACCGGCAGAGTAGTGTGCTGAGTATGCGGCTGTTCAATATTTTGATCGAACATGGTTTCTACATTGCCGTGATCTGCGGTAATTAAAGCTTCTCCATCTATCTCTTTAATAGTCTCTAGAGCTTTTTCCAGACAAACAGAAACAGCATCAACAGCATCCATTGCAGCTTGATAATTCCCCGTGTGGCCGACCATATCACAATTCGCATAATTACAAATAATTACATCGAATTTATTTGATCTAATAGCGGCAATGAGTCGATCGGTCACTTCCGGCGCACTCATTTCGGGTTGTAAATCATAAGTAGATACTTTCGGTGAAGGAAGAAGCTCCCGCTCCTCTCCATCATAAAGTGCCTCACGACCTCCGCTAAGGAAAAAGGTAACGTGAGCATATTTTTCAGTTTCGGCTATTCGTAATTGACTCTTCCGATTCGTAGACAAATATTCTCCCAGCGAATTAATAATTGGTATCGGAGGAAACGCACATAAACAGTTTAGATTGTCTTGATATTCAGTGGTCATAACAAAATATGATATCTCTCTTACTATGTCTCGCTTAAATGCGTCAAACTTAGTATCAACAAAAGCGTGCGACAGCTGGCGGGCTCGGTCTGGGCGAAAATTCATAAATATAACTGAGTCGCCATCATTCAAAACTACAGGAGACTGGCTATTAGGATGAATAGCAGTAGCACTCACAAATTCGTCATTTTCGTTCCGAGCATATGCATTATCAAGGGCTGCGATTGGATTTTCAGCCTGATAGTCAGCTCTCCCCTCTGTAATCAACTGGTACGCTTTGGCTATTCGATCCCAGCGGTTATCGCGATCCATAGCATAAAACCGGCCGATAATAGACACAATTTTACCAACACCTAATCTATCGCAAATTTTCTGAGTTCGCTCTAAAGACTTCTTGGCACTTCGAGGTGGGCAGTCACGGCCGTCCAAAAAAGCATGTAAATAGATACTCGCGGCGCCTCTCTCTGCAGCTAATTTAATTATTTCATTTAGATGATTCTCATGAGAATGGACTCCGCCCTGGGACAGAAGGCCCAATATATGTACTGCTTTATCATTTCTAATAGCATTATCTATCGCTGCGCAATAAGATGGATTTTCTGAAAATTCATTATCATCAATTGCTTTATTAATACGAGTAAAGTTTTGGTAAATCACTCGACCCGCACCGATAGACATGTGCCCAACCTCTGAGTTGCCCATTTGACCGGAGGGAAGACCTACCGACAAACCTGAGGTTTCAATAAATGTGCTGGGATGATCTGCATTCCAAAGTCTTTTCCAAAGTGGCTTTCTTGCATTCGCAACAGCATTAAAGTGAACATCTTCACTGTGTCCGCAGCCGTCTAAGATAAAAAGTACTAGTGGTTTTCTTTGAAATTTCATCACATCTCTCAGTCGATAGCTCAGATTTAACGTCTCGATAGCATAAATTTTTATTCTATTATGTTAAAGCAAAAAGAGAGCTCATTTTTTAAAAGATTCTGGATAGCAATAAAAACTAAGTCTCTAGCTCTTCCCAGCGTTTGTATAAAACCTCAAGTTCCAATTGAGCGCTTTTTAAAAGATTTTCAGTTTTCTTGATTTCGGCACGATCTGATCGATAAAAACTAGCATCACTCATTTGGGTAGAGATCTCAGTAATACGCTGCTCAAGTAGATCTATTTTTTTAGGTAGTGCGCTTAGCTCTCGTTCATTATTAAATGATCGTTTGCTCTTTGTTGTCGCAGATTTCAATTGCAGGTTACCTGCTTTTGGTACCTCATTTATTTTTGCGGAAGATGCACTGTCTCGCTGACGTAACCAATCATCATAACCGCCAACGAATTGCTTAATTTCCCCACTTCCTTCGAAAACAAGAGTACTTGTTACGACATTATTTAGAAAAGTTCGATCATGGCTGACTAAGATAATTGTTCCTTTGTATTGAATAAGTAATTCTTCAAGCAGGTCTAAGGTGTCAATATCTAGATCGTTTGTTGGTTCATCAAGCACTAAGACATTTGAAGCTATCATAAATAGTTTTGCGAGTAGAAGGCGATTGCGTTCTCCGCCGGATAAAACTTTCACCGGCTGTCTGCAACGCTCTGGCGCAAATAAAAAATCTTGTAAATAACTAATCACGTGACGACTTTTACCTCCCACATCAAGCATGTCTCTCCCACCAGAAACATTATCCTGAACCGATTTTTCTTCATCTAAAGCAGAACGATACTGATCAAAATAGGCAACATTAAGGTTGGTACCGATCTTGATAGCTCCTTTATCGGGAGATAACTCGCCAAGCAAAAGTTTGATCAAGGTTGTTTTACCGACACCATTTCGACCGATCAGCCCTATTTTATCTCCGCGCTGGATTAGAGCTGAAAACCGACGAACTAGTTGCTCATCACCGAATGAAAAGGAAATATCTGAAGCCTCGGCCACTATTTTTCCAGATTTTTCAGCCTGATGTATACCCATTTTGGCAGTACCTAAATGCTTTCTCCTGTCAGAGAATTCCTGACGCATCGCTACCAGGGCCCTTACTCGTCCTTCATTACGAGTACGTCTTGCTTTAATGCCTTGTCGAATCCAAACTTCTTCCTGTGACAGCCTTTTATCAAAAAGAGCATTTTGCTTATCTTCTACCGCTAAGTTATCTTGCTTGCGAGCAAGATATGTTGAGTAATCACAATTAAATTCAATTAATTTTCCTCGATCTATTTCTACAAAACGATTTGCTAAGTTGTCCATAAAATGACGATCATGACTGATAAATAATAACGATCCTTCCCATTTAATAAGAAATTGTTCAATCCACTGGATCGCTTCGATATCCAAATGATTCGTTGGTTCATCTAGCAATAATAAATCAGGACTTGCTACCAATGCTCTAGCAAGCAAAACCCTGCGTTTGAAGCCTCCAGATAAACTTGAGATATCTGCTTCTGGGTTGAGCTTCATTTTGGTGATGATAGATTCCACTCTGCTATTAATATCCCAACCATCGATTCGATCAAGTTCCGCCTGGCATTGCTCAAGGTCACTGAAAATTTTCGGACTAGAATCATGATTTAATTGTTGAGTTAAATAATGAAATTTCTGTATTAACTTTCCCTCTTTACCTAAACCTTCTGAGATAACATCAAATACATTACCAGTCGTATTTTGAGGCACCGATTGCTCCAGCTGTGCGACTTTGACATCATTCGCGCGTTCAATTTTTCCTTCATCTGGTAATACTTGGCCGTTGATTATCTTTAGAAGTGTTGATTTCCCCGCACCATTTCTTCCAATAATACAAACTCGTTCGCCCCTCTCAATAACCAAGTTCACATAATCAATAAGTGGAGGCTTGCCGTAGCTCAACAGAACATTTTGCAGATTAATTAGGGGCATATTAAGTGCTTAGTTCTTATGGTGAGCAGCTCGACCTGAGTCGCTGCGACCAAAAGGTTCAACCATGATTATGAGTTGAGGTAAGAGGGTCATAGACCCAAGGAGAGCTGCCAACATAGCAAGACCAGTAAGCAGTCCAAAATATACAGATGGGATAAAGTTTGACAGCGTTAGTATCGAGAATCCCACGATGATGGTGCTAGATGTATAGAAGAGGGCCTGACCAATGCTAGCATGGGCTCTGTGCATTGAGGCTATGTAGTCTTTATCGATAATAAACTCTCGTTTAAAGCGAGTTATATAGTGTATAGCGTGATCAACGCCGATTCCGATGGTGATAGCAGCTATAGTGATAGTCATCATGTCTAAGGGAATACCAAAAATTCCCATAGCGCCAAGTACCGTAGCTGCAGCCAAGAAATTAGGTGTTATGGCGATTAATGAAACTTTAACTGATCTAAAAAGAGCAAGGAACATAAGCATGACTCCTACAAAAACCGCTCCAATAGTTAGTATTTGAGACTCGAACAAACTCTGTAGCATGTTGTTGTAGAGGACAAGGATACCCGTAAAACGAAGATTTTTTTGCTCAATGCCGATTTCGTTGACAGCAAAATTGCTTATCTTTTGAAGTAGTTCGTCTCTACGTAAGTGCCCGCCTGTTTCCATAGCACGCAACTGTATTCTTGCTTCATCGAGCTCTTCAGTCAGATAGGGAGAGACCATCTGCTTGTGGATATCAGGACCAAGATTTTGACGCATTATAGCGATCTCAAGATCATTTAAATTTCGACCGCTTAAGTCCCTTGCTACTTCATAGAGCTGCACTAAAGAACTAACCTTCCCAATCTCTGGTTGTAATTCTAAAAACCTATGCAATTTTTCTAAATCAGCCAGTCCAGCAGAGGAAAACCAATAGCTTTCTATTAAATCTGGTTCATTACCTATGCCTATTAGATCTGATTCGAAGTCGAAATAGTCATCCTCCAAATCATAATCGTCCTCAAACTCATCCTCATTGATATCTCCTCTGGGCAGAGTCTCTTCGATTTCTTGATCAGATAATTCTATCGGTTCAGGCGCTTGGATAATGATATCCAAGGGAGTTGTTCCTCCAAGTGCAGTATCAATAGTCTCCATGCCCATATATATTTCGGTATCGGATCTAAAGTAATCAATAAATCTATTTTCAACTTCTAAATGTTTAATGCCATAAATAGATAGACCAGCTAGAAACAAAGCGGAAAGGATTACAACTTTTCCAAAGACCTCTGTAAACGAGGAAAACTTTTCAGTGATCGCGTAAGAGTTGTCAGTAATACCAGAGTCAACGCTCTTGCCCAGAATCATCATGCCCGCCGGAATAACGATAAATGCAATAACAAGAGCAAGGCTAATGCCTATCGTCATCATCCATCCAAAGTCTATGACAGGACGAATATTGCTAACCATAAGTGAGGTAAAGGCAACGATTGTGGTCAGAACGGTATATAAGCAGGGCTTTGCCATTGAAAGTACAGTCTGTCTGACAAGCTCATGCTGACTAGCAGAGGGTTGACTGGAGAGTAGCTCTCGATAACGAACGATTAGGTGAATTGTCAAGGCTAGTGTGATGATCAGTAATAGTAAAATAAAGTTAGAGGAGATAACAGTGAGTCGCCAATCAACCCAACTCAAGAATCCCAAAATGGTTGTGATACAGATACCGCAGGTTAAAAGTGGAAGGACTATGAAGCGTATTTTACGAAAAATTAATGCTAACGTTATAATGATAAAAAAGAGTATTCCAACGCCAAAATTGACTAAATCGCTTTTAATGAAATCAATCATATCCGCTGTAATCATATCCGGTCCACCTAAATAGATCGTGGCCTTATCTCGATAAGGGAGTATCAAACTTCGTATATTAGAAATTCGCTGATGATCGTTCTTTGCTTTAGCGGTGCGATAGTCTAGGAATTCTAGACTTACTGCATTAAGAAAGGTCTGCTGTTCCTTAGTAAGGCCTATAGTATCTCTTATCTGTCTTAAATCATCGCGCTGAGTGACCAGATTAAGGTAGGTTTGATCCAAAGTGAGTGTGGCTAACAAGCCAGTAGTAGTTCCGTCGGCACTTAATATGACATCTTTGTATATTGGACTTGTGAGAAATTCATTTCTTGCAAGTTCTCTATCAGTCTCTTCAGACTTGAGTGTTTTGAGATCGGTATCCAAATCAAGCAAATCAATTTTTGGGCTATAAAGTAAGGGTACATCAAGTATCGATAGCACAGAATCAATGCCTTCTATAGACATCAATTCATTTTGGAGTGAGGCCAGTATATCCAGGTTTTTTTGTTTAAAAAGATCGCCGTCTAATGGTGAGAAAGTAACAATCAGAAAATTATCACTCCCATAACGCTTTGCTATTTCTCGGGAGAATTTTAAATCTTCATCTCTCTCCAACGTTAGTGAATCTGCTGAAGCATCAAGTTTGAAATTAGGTAAACCAAAAGCCATTGCTGCGGCAAGACTAACTAAACCAAGGATAGATATCCATGGCCTATGCAAGACGAGTTTTTCATAAATTTTAAAAACACTTGAATTCATTAAAAGAGCAGACCGAAATGTAAAGATAGATCACCTATTATGAAGCTTTGTAATAGCAAACGGTAGTTTGTTAAAGATAGACATAACATTTCTTGAGTAATTTGACTTGTGGAGAATTTCATCTGATTTTGCAATTACTTACGTAACACAGGAAAATAAAAAAATCTAATCATTGTGTATCCAAAGGTGTGTAAATGACTCAGGCAATTGATTGGGACCTATATAAAAATCCAAGCAGGGGGCTGTTATGACTGTATCTCAGAGTATTACTGGAATTGTTGCATCACTTTTAGTGGCTATTTTAATTGTTACGGCGGGAAGCAGTGGCAGTATTTCCTTGCAGGGAGTACCTTTGTTCGCTGTCTGTGGGATTATTGGGTTCCTCCTCCATTGGACTGTTTTTATACCATCGTTTGCATTCAGAACTGAACATTACTTTGATTTAACAGGATCACTTTCGTATGTTTCAACAGTAGTTGCGGCCATAATGCTTAATCCCTCTTTCGATATCAGAGATATTATTATTTGCCTAATGATTGTCATTTGGGCAACCCGCTTAGGCTCTTTCTTATTTAGGAGAATCAAAAAGGATGGCCAAGACAAGCGCTTTATTGTGATGAAAACTCAATTTACCTGGTTTTTGATGACTTGGACCATTGGAGGTCTTTGGGTTCTAGTAACTATGGCGGCTGGACTCGCTGCATTGACTTCAAACACAACCGTAGAGCTAGGGCTAATAGGTTTTGCAGGAATCGCCATTTGGATTTTTGGGTTTGTGATTGAAGTAATGGCAGACTATCAGAAGACTCAATTCAAAAAAAATCCTGACAACAAAGACCTATTTATTACGACCGGATTATGGTCTTGGTCTCAGCATCCAAATTATTTTGGCGAGATAACTCTTTGGTTTGGTTTAGCGCTAGTTGCTCTGCCCGTTTTATCTGGTTGGCAGCTTGCCACCATGGTGTCTCCGTTCTTCGTTTATTTACTTCTTACTCGCGTTAGTGGTATTCCTCTTTTAGATCGCCTAGCAAATAAGAAGTGGGGCGATGATCCGGACTACCAAAATTATATAAATGACACGTCCAAATTATTATTGATTCCTCCCGCGCGCTGAAAAATGTTATCTTTCCTTTTGACCGCAGGCTGTCTTCGGTCTTACTAAAGTAATAACCGTGAGCGATACCATGCAGGGCGTCATCCTTGATTTCGATACTTTAGGGCCTTCCGACTTGGATCTAAAACAAATTTATGAACTTCCTATTGATTGGGAAATTCACAATCGTTGTCGACCGTCTGATGTTTCGAAACTAATAGCTGATGCAGATATTGTATTGATTAATAAGTCTCCTATCAGGGAGCCAGCGCTTCAGAAAGCCAAGCGGTTAAAGTTTATCTCAATATTTGCTACTGGGACCGACATAATTGATCTAGACGCGGCGAAAGGCCGAAATATCATTGTGAGTAATGCAGTCGGGTATGGAACAACTTCGGTTGTTCAACATGTCTGGGCACTTATTCTCACCTTGACTACTCAGTTGGATAATTATCGTGAGGCTGCAACCAATGGAAGGTGGGAAGATAGTGAGTCATTTTGTGTTATGGACTACCCTGTCTCAGAGCTGAACGGAAAAACTTTAGGAATTGTTGGTGCAGGGGAGCTTGGCTTGGGAGTTGCAAAAATAGCTAAAGCTTTTGAAATGAACGTTGTTTTTGCATCTTTGCCTGATCGCCAACACTCAAAGCAAAATAATAGAATCCCCTTTCAAGAAGTTCTCGCTGGATCAGATATTGTAAGTCTTCATTGTCCATTAACGTCATTAACAAACCGAATTATCAGTCATGATGAGTTAAGTCTGATGAAGCAAACCAGTATTTTAATTAATACTGCCAGGGGTGCTCTCGTTGATGAAGTTGCACTTAGGGATGCGCTTATAACGGGTAAAATTGCTGGTGCCGCTACAGATGTTTTAAGTGAAGAGCCGCCTCTAAATGGTAATATTCTCTTAGACAAGTCGATTCCGAATCTCATCATAACGCCTCATGTGGCATGGATTGCGAGAGAATCTCGACAGCGACTATTGGACCAAGTAGCGGGTAATGTTAGAGCATTCCTTGCAGGTAAGCCTCGCAATCAGGTGTGTTGAAACTTGATTAATCGATCTTTTAGTTGTTAGACGTCAAAATAATCCGCTAATTTTTTTGGGACCATCACTTTCCTGAGTGAAACATAATCAGGTAATCCATTTTTATAGGGTGGATAATCCTCTCCGTTAATCAGTGGCTGAAGGTATTTACGGGCCTGTTGAGTAATATTAAAACCATCTTTAGTGATAAATGAGCGCGGCATTTTTTTCTCCATGTTAGCAACCCTAGCGAGAGATGCTTCGCCCAAAGACCAACTGTAGGAAATTCCTTTATTTCTCTCAATAGTTACCATGATAGAGTCCCTCCCTTCTACTGCCAATTCTACTGCTCTTTTACCTACAGCATATGCTTGCTCTACATCTGTCTTTGAGGCTATATGGCGAGCCGATCGCTGAAGATAATCAGCCAAGGCCCAATGGTATTTGTATCCGGTTGACTGCTTTATCATGCTCGCAAGAGTTGGTGCGACTCCACCTAATTGTTGATGGCCAAAAGCATCACGCTGCAAAGAGCCCGAAATATGAGCACCATCACTGTATTGTGTCCCCTCTGAGGCAACAACAACGCAATACCCTTTTTCTTTAATCGTCGTCTCCACTTTGCTAATAAATTTTTCTCTTGAAAATGGGATTTCTGGGAAGAGAATAATGTGGGGAGCATCACCCTCTTTGTCTGAGGCAAGTCCTCCTGACGCCGCAATCCAGCCGGCATGACGACCCATAACTTCGAGAATAAATACCTTTGTTGAGGAAGCCGACATAGAGGCAATATCAAGGCTAGCTTCTTTTATTGAGGCAGCCACATACTTTGCTACAGAACCAAAACCGGGGCTGCAGTCAGTAAGCGGCAGGTCATTATCAATCGTTTTAGGGATATGAATCGATTGAATAGGATAACCCATTTTTTCTGATACTTTTGACACCTTCAGGCATGTATCGGCAGAATCTCCCCCGCCATTATAAAAAAAGAAACCGATATCATGTGCCTTAAATACATCAATTAGTCGCTCATACTCTCTGGTATCGTCCTCAAAGTTTTTCATTTTGTAACGGCAAGAACCAAAAGCTCCACCGGGAGTATGACAAAGTCTTGAAATATCCACTGCAGACTCTTGGCTGGTATCAACCATTTCCTCTTGCAGAGCTCCTACAATTCCATTTAAGCCTGCATACACTTTACCAATTGTCGCTGTGTTTTTTCGCGCTGTCTCTATGACGCCTGATGCACTTGCATTAATCACTGCAGTGACCCCGCCAGATTGAGCATAAAAGGCATTTCTTATTTTCATTATTTTATTAAACGCCGCTTTGAGGCTTCACAAAGATTCTAGTCTTCTAGAACTTAACATGAAAGTCGAAAATATACTGATTTAGGTTATAGTGACTATTAAATTTATATGTTTTGTTGGTAACGATTTAGCTATGCATATTCATATTCTAGGTATTTGCGGTACCTTTATGGGGAGTCTCGCTCTAATTGCTAAAGAGCAGGGCCATCAGGTATCAGGATGCGATGCCAATGTATACCCGCCTATGAGTTTGCAGCTTGAAATGCAGGGCATAAGTCTTGTTGAGGGATTTGATGTTAAACAATTGGATCCGTGTCCAGATTTAATTATTATTGGAAATGCAATGGTTAGGGGTAATCCCTGTGTTGAATACGTTCTTAATAATAAAATACCCTATGTCTCAGGCCCCCAGTGGCTTGGAGATAATATTTTGCAACATAAGCACGTTTTTTCTGTCTCAGGTACCCATGGTAAAACTACAACTAGCAGCATGCTTGCAAAGATTTTGGATAGCTCGGGGTTAAATCCTGGATTTTTGATAGGTGGTATTCCCCAAGACTTCGGGAAATCAGCACGCCTGACCAATACTGATTACTTTGTTATAGAGGCTGATGAATATGACACCGCTTTTTTTGATAAACGATCAAAATTTATTCATTACTCCTCAGATACTTTAATCATCAATAATTTAGAATTTGATCATGCTGATATTTTTGATGACATCAGTGCTATTCAGAAACAGTTCCATCATTTGGTGCGCACAATACCAAGTGATGGAAACATTATTCTTCCAAAAGAATGCGAGGCTATCGAAGCATTCATGGATCAGGGTTGTTGGAGTAATAAGCATTACTTTGGTGAAGGAGCAGACGGATTATGGCGCTATCAATTAATTGAAACAGACGGTTCAAAGTTCAAGATTATATATGATGGATCCAATCAAACCGAGGAGGCTACTGTAGAGTGGAGGCATTCAGGATTACATAATGTGACTAATGCTATTGCTGCTACTATGGCGGCGCACACGATCGGTATAAGTGTTAATCAAGCTTGTGCTGCACTTAGCGATTTTATCGGCGTTAAGAGGAGGATGGAGGTTATCTACTCTGACTGTAATATAACTGTTTATGATGATTTCGCACATCATCCAACAGCCATTAAAACAACTTTGGAGGGACTGAGAGCTAAAGTTGGCAGCGAATTTATTTTAGCGATCATTGAGCCGCGTTCAGCAACGATGAGAATGGGTGTGCATGGCCATAATTTAGCATCATCAGTTCTCAGCGCAGATCAAGTGATATGGTATCAAAATAGCTCTGTTAATTGGGATATGGCTGATTTGTCACAGGATGCCTCATTACTCTGCAGCGTCGTCAATGACCTTGAGACATTAATTGAAATGACAAGATCTTCAATTCAGGAAAAGACGCATATTGTGATTATGAGCAACGGAGGTTTTGAAGGATTTCACGAAAAACTATTAAAATCCTTTCATCATAATTAGCTCTGGAGCATGAAGGTGACTGGGCCATCATTGGTGAGCGTCACTCTCATATCGGCTCCAAATTTTCCGTGCTGAACAATTGAATGTTTGTCTTTAGCCAGGGATAAAAAATAATCATAAAGACTTTCAGCTTGATCTGGTGGAGCTGCTGATGAGAATCCAGGGCGCAAACCTTTTCTTGTATCAGCGGCGAGTGTGAATTGAGAAACGATTAAAAGTTCGCCTGCAATGTCACTTAAGGATCGATTCATTTTTCCATCTAAATCAGCAAAAATCCTATAGTTTAAGGTTTTAATTAGTAATTTTTCCGCATCGTCTTCGT
Organism: SAR92 bacterium MED-G29; assembly: GCA_002457245.1. GTDB lineage: Bacteria > Pseudomonadota > Gammaproteobacteria > Pseudomonadales > Porticoccaceae > HTCC2207. The sequence continues at coordinate 27,814 of NTJY01000013.1, forward strand.
TATCATCTTTTTGGATGCCTAATAGTAATGCTATACCTTGACCAATTTTAGCGATCTGGGCATCATCAATTGTGACAGAAGCTGACGATACACGCTGGATTAAACCAAGCATGATTATCCTTCTTCATTTGCTAAATCAAACGCTAGTCTCTCAGTTGCTCTAATAAGAGCATCAACTGTGCCCACTTCACTTGATGAATGCCCCGCATCTGCGATTACATCAAATTGAGCCTCAGGCCAAGCCTCACTTAAGGCAAAGGCCTGATTGACTGGACAAACCATATCATATCTACCGTGGACGATAGTTCCCGGAATACCCTTCAGTTTTCCGGCATTTCTTATAATCTGATTAGGCTCTAAAAATGCTTTATTGATAAAGTAATGAGATTCGATTCTGGCCATTGCAATCGCCAAATGAGGATTAGCAAAATGAGCTACAAAGTCTTCATCTGGATGAAGAGTTGCACAGCGTCCTTCTAAGATTGACCACGCTTTGGCTGCGGCCATTCTTTCTATTTCATTATCACCCGTCAGGCGTTTATAAAATGCGCCTAGCAGGTCATGCCTTTCTTCCTCTGGGATAACTTGGATGTAGTCTTTCCAATAATCAGGGAAAACACTCTTAACACCGCTTTGGTAAAACCACTCGATGTCCTCATCTCTGCAGAGGAAGATACCTCGTAAAACTAGACCCATCACAAGTTTTGGATACGTTTGAGCATAAACAAGGCTTAAAGTAGAGCCCCAAGATCCTCCAAAAACAACCCAGCGTTCAATATCAAGAGTTTTTCGAATGATTTCAATATCTGCTACTAAAGCATTAGTGTCATTATTTTCTAGTAAAGCATGCGGGGTTGATTGACCAGCCCCACGTTGATCAAACAAAATAATTCGGTATTTATCTGGATCAAAGAAGCATCGATCTGAGCTTCGAGTGCCTCCACCTGGGCCTCCATGCAAAAAAAGCACAGGAATACCATCAGGATTTCCTGATTCCTCTACATACAGGACATGAGGTGGACTTACAGCAATAGTCTGAGTACGAAATGGTCGTATTGCTGGGAATGCTTTTTTCATTTGCTAGTTGCCTTGCAGTTAATGTTCAATAATATCTAAATTACTTCAGAAGATACACGAAGTACCTGATTTTCTGTCTATAGTATAACTTCTATAGCTCAACCCTCTTGAGATTTTTATGCTTAATAAAAAAAGATGCGGCTGGTGTGGGATAGATGAAATTTATTGTCAATACCATGATTCAGAGTGGGGAGTACCATGCTTTGATGATACTAAGTTGTTTGAATTTTTAACCTTGGAGGGAGCTCAGGCAGGCCTTTCTTGGATTACTATTTTGAAAAGACGAGAACATTATCGATTAGCCTTTTCTAACTTCGAGGTTAATAAAATTGCGCGATATACAGAAAAAGACGTACTTAGGCTTATGAACAACAAAGGAATTATAAGGAACCGGTTAAAAATAGAAAGCACCATCTCTAACGCAATCTGTTTCCAAAAGATTCAATTAGAATTTGCGAGTTTTAGTAACTACATTTGGGGATGGGTCGATAATAAGCCTCTGGTAAATAATTGGACTCATTTGGACGAGCTTCCTGCTCGGACAGATAAGTCGGATATGATAAGTCGAGATATGCGCAGTCGAGGATTTAAATTCTTTGGTAGCACGATATGTTATGCGTTCATGCAAGCCATGGGGTTAGTCGATGACCACATAGATACATGTTTCAAGCGCACGAGTAAGTAGCTTTGAATTGGGCGTCAGCAAATTTTGCTAGAAACATAATAAAGGATTATCTGCTGCTTCGTTTTCGTTGAATTTCAGTTAAAAGTTTCTTGCGTATTCTTATGCTGGAAGGAGTCACCTCTACAAGCTCATCGTCTTCTATGAATTCTAAAGCCTGTTCAAGTGTGTGTTTAATAGGTGGGACCAGAGTCAAAGCTTCATCGGTACCGGAAGCTCTAACATTTGTTAACTGCTTACCTTTTATTGGATTTACCACAAGATCATTAGAGCGAGAATGGATACCAACAATCTGGCCTTCATACACATCGATGGCATGACCAAGAAACAACTTCCCTCTAGCCTGAATGTTAAAGAGAGCAAATGCTGCAGTTTTCCCTTTTATCATACTAACTAGAGCTCCATTTTTTCGAGAAAACTTGTCACCACCTTTTGCTGGGGCATAACAATCAAAGATACTGGTCATAATACCGGAGCCCGAAGTCATCGTTAAAAACGCACCTCGAAATCCTATGAGGCCCCTAGATGGCATAGAGAACTCTAAACGAATTCTGCCCTTCCCGTCTGGCTCCATGTTTTTTAATTCACCTTTTCTCATGCCGAGCTCTTCCATGACAGCACCTTGATGTTGCTCCTCCACATCAATAACGACTTGCTCAAAGGGCTCATGAATTACACCATTGACAGTTTTTTGAACAACCTCTGGCCGAGAGACGCCTAACTCATACCCTTCTCGTCTCATGGTCTCTATTAAAACGGATAGATGGAGCTCTCCTCGTCCAGAAACGACAAATTTGTCTGGAGTTTCGCCCGGACGAACTCGCAATGCGACATTGTGGATAAGCTCTTGCTCAAGCCTATCTTTAATATTTCGTGTCGTAACATATTTTCCCTCAAGACCGGCAAATGGAGAGTCATTTACGATGAAAGTCATGCTTACTGTCGGCTCATCTACACTCAGTGCTGGAAGTGCTTCGACGCACTCTGGATCGCATAATGTATCTGAAATGCTAAGCCCATCAATACCATTCACACAAACTATGTCTCCCGCACCAGCTAATTGAGTTTCAATTTGCTCAAGTCCTAAGTAACCTTTGATATTAAGGACTTTGCCTTTACGCTGCTCATTATTTGCGGATTTTATAATAACCTGCTGGCCCGGCTTCAGGAGACCTCTGGTGATTCGACCAACCCCGATAACACCTACATAACTGTCATAGGCCAGTGCGGAAATTTGCATTTGAAATGGACCGTTCTCATCAACCTTAGGTGCGGGCACCTCCTCAACAATCATTTTATAGAGAGGTGTCATATCTTCAGCCATATCTGAGTGATCATTGCCTGCGATACCGTTGATTGCGGATGTGAAAATTACAGGAAAATCTAGCTGCTCATCAGTAGCACCCAAATTGTCAAAGAGATCAAAAACTTGGTCCATGACCCAGTCTGGTCGAGCTCCCGGGCGATCAACTTTATTAATTACCACAATGGGACGGAGCCCCTGCTCAAAAGCTTTGGATGTCACGAAACGAGTCTGAGGCATTGGCCCGTCAACGGCATCGACTAGCAGAAGTACAGAGTCAACCATGGAGAGAACTCGCTCTACTTCTCCACCAAAATCTGCGTGGCCTGGAGTATCTACAATATTTATTCGATAGTCATTCCAATTTATGGCTGTATTTTTTGCAAGGATAGTAATTCCTCGCTCTTTTTCTTGGTCATTCGAATCCATCAGTCTTTCAGAATCAGCGTCTTTGCGATCCAGTGTTCCCGACTGGCTAAGTAATTTATCCACCAAAGTTGTTTTGCCGTGATCAACGTGGGCAATGATGGCAATGTTTCGTAAGCTTTTATTAGACATGACTAATACCGAGCGGGCAGAAAAGGACGCGATTATAGTGCAATTCTCAAAAACTGCTACGGATCTTTTTTTGTGGGCTGAAAAACTTGGTAATAGGCCGACTTAGGAAAAGAAATTTCTATTGAATATCGACATTAATTAATGGGAGATTTTAGGATACCAACCTTATGGAAACCCTTCTCCCATAGAATATTTGCTTGAAGGCGACTCATTATTCCTTTATCGCAATAAATCAGATAATTCTGCGAAGGATTTAACTCATGTAAT
>NTJY01000014.1 GCA_002457245.1 SAR92 bacterium MED-G29
TGTCCACCCAGTATTCACCAAATACACACTCGAACCAAATTCCTCAATCCGATCCATCAGCAGCTTTGCGTATATTCCTGCTCTTCGTGGCATAAAAGGTGCACCAAAGCATGTCGAAAAAGTAGGATTTATTCCAGCAGCAGCGCCGAGTTCAGTCGATCCAACTTTAGCAGTGTAACCGCTCAAAAAGTGGAAGGCTGCAGCTTCCTTGCTAAGTACGGAGACGGGAGGAAGAACACCTGAAACATCACATGTTAAAAAAATGACATTTTTGGGTTCACCCGCTTGATTTGCTATGCAGCGTTTTTGAATATGATCAAGTGGGTAGCTACAGCGTCCGTTCTCTGTGATGGAAAGGTCGCTGAAATCAGGCTTCATCCCTCCTTTTTCTGTAGACACATTTTCGACTATAGCCCCCGATTTAATAGCATTCCAAATGATGGGCTCATTTTCTGCGCTCAAATTAATTGTTTTAGCATAGCATCCACCCTCTAAATTAAAAACAGATCCGGGTGCCCACCCATGTTCATCATCTCCTATTAGGTACCGATCAGGATCGGCGGACAGAGTTGTTTTTCCTGTGCCTGACAGGCCAAAGAAGAGGGCAGTATCACCATTATCTCCAACATTGGCAGCACAATGCATTGGCATAACATTTTCAAGCGGCAAGAGATAATTTTGAACTGAGAACATTGCTTTTTTTAGTTCTCCGGCGTACTTCATGCCAGCAATAAGAACTCTTCTCAGAGCGAAATTTATCATAACAGTGGCCTCGCTATTTGTTTCATCTTTGCGAGGATCACAAACAAAATCAGCTGCATGAAGAATTTCCCATACGCCTCTATCATTGACATTGAAAATATCAGGTCTGATAAACATGTTGTATCCAAACAGACTGTGCCAGGCAGTTTGAGTGGTTAGCTTCACGGGAATATAGTAATTAGCATCTTGCCCAACGTGAAGATGGGATACAAATGTCTCCCTGAGGCCTAAGTAGTTTGAAATTTTCTCCCAGAGTGAGTCGAAAATCGATCCAGCAATTGGACGGTTAACATCACCCCAATCGATCGAGGCGGATGTAGTTGGTTCATTAACTATGAATCTGTCATTAGGGGACCTTCCGCATCGTTTTCCCGTAGACGTAAGTAGGGCGCCAGAGGTAATTAGTGTCCCCTCGTCTCTCTTTAAGGCTAGATTTATGAGCTCATTCGCTCCTAAATCTATGTGAACCAATGGATTGTTCATTATGCTTTCCCTTCTGATTGAAGCAAAGGTTTTAACTGACGCTACCTTAATAATCATGCCAGATAAAGATCACGATGACCATAACCGCTATGAATAGTCATTAGAAGGAATAATATATAAATTAGAGACGATATTTATCCAATAAATTTTAATGAAGCATCGAGGCAGAAGGCTCAAAAATTTGAATAATTTGATCTTTAGAAAATTGATATTCTTTGTCGCAAAATTGGCAAGTTATCTTTATTAAACCCTGCTCTTTGCAGGTTGTAAGTAACTCTTCGAGGCCAATTGAAATAAGTGCCCGCTCAATTCGTTTGAGAGAGCAACTGCAAAAAAATGAAATACTTTGAGATTCAAAAAGACGAATATCGTCCTGATGGAATAGCCGAAATAGTTGTTCATTGTGCGAGAGAGTAGTTTGCTCCTCTGGCTTTAGAGTCTCAAGTAATGCAGAGAAGTGTTGCCAATCAACCTGGTTTTGACTACTAGCCTTAGTTTGCGGCATTTGCTGAATGAGGATCCCCGATGCTCTACTTGATGAGGCGGCAAGTTTTATTTTTGTTGGCAGTTGAGCGGATTGTTCAAAATAAAACTCTAGGCAGCGACTTAGCGTGTCCAATTCCAGAGGGACGATACCTTGATATCGTTCCCCTTTCTCGGGTTCGATGGTTACGGCGAGAGTTCCAGTCCCCAAAAGGCTAGATAAGCCAATGATATCAAGATCATGGTCCAGAGTTTGTTCTTCAAAGTTTCCACGAACGATTCCTCTTAGCTGTTGTTTTTGATTGCATTCGGTCATGATCATAGAGACAGGCCCATCACCTGTAGCTTGAACAGAAATGAGCCCAGGATATTTCAGTGACGCTCCTATGAGGCTCGCAGCTGCAAGGAACTCACCAAATAGATCCCTTATTTGTGGAGGATACTTTTGAATAACAGTCATGTCCTGATAGGAAGAGCTGAGACTGGTGATTTCTCCCCTTATATCTGTCCCATCGAATAAAAACCGCTGTAATGAATCATTATCTTTCATGTTTCACATTGTACTGAAAGGAACGCCGAACCACTCCTCATTTTTCCAAAAATTGATGAATTTGTCGACGCTGTTTCTTGGTAGGCCGAACAGATTTCGGCGTTGAACTGAAGAATGCCTTGCGCTCTGCAGAAACTTTCTCGCGCCGCTGAATACTCTCTGGCGTTTCTTGATAGAGTTTTTGCGCATCAGGTGCCCCGCGTCTTTGTTCAGACAAACCCAATACGATTAGTATTTTATCAATATCACCTTGTTCTATGTGAATTTTGTCTCCGATTTCTATTGATCGACTAGGCTTACATTTTTGTCCATCTATTTTTACTTTTCCCGTTTCTAGAGACGATTTAGCTAGAGCTCGAGTCTTATAAAAACGAGCAGCCCACAACCATTTATCAATTCGTGTTTTGAGCATTGGATAGACCTCCAGTTGCATTTAAAATTTCATTAAAATGACTGATGGAAGGGAACTCTTTGCATGGCTTAGTCTGGAGCATGCTATCTGGAGAATCTATACATAGAATGTACTTTATACCAAACTCTCTAGCTGCTCTGAGAACTGAAATGGAATCATCAATAAACAGAGTTTTTTTTGGATCAAATTGATAATCTCTAGCGAATTTACGCCAAAACTTTTGAGATTCCTTAGGGTGACCATAATCATGAGATGTGATAACGCAATCCAGTAGAGGAGAAATCTGAGTTTTCGAAAATTTGAGCTCTACACTTTTTGGATGAGCATTAGTTACAAGCATTCGGTTCTTTTTAGCGACGGCTAAAGCCTCAAGAAAACGCATAACGTGTGGTCGTTCATTTATGAGATGGCTAACCTCCTGTTTTAAAGCAATAATTTCAATATCAAGTTCCTTTGTCCAAAAATCAGTGCAGTACCATTCTAGACTTCCGCGTCGATACTTTAATTGCTGAGACATCCAATGACGGGCTTTCTCCTCTTGTCCTGGAAACTTTTTTGCATAATGTTCAGGCAGATATGTCAGCCAAAAGAAATTATCAAAATGCAAATCTAGGAGGGTACCGTCCATATCTAGCATGACGTTGTCAATTTCATCCCAGTTTATACCCATCATAGGTGCTTTAGTTCGCGTCTAAAATATGTCATCTGGTAACAAGCTTTGTTCTTTTTTTGATTCAACGGAGTCCGGATCTGGAGCATTCGGTACATTGTCTGTCCTGAAGAATTCGTAGATACCCTCCTTGTCTGGCGAGACGCGTTGCCCATTGGCAGGATCAATTTTTACGGTCACGATGCCTGTGGGCTGACGTCGTTCTAAATCGGGCTTGTCCTTCAGAGCGGTTGACATAAGTTCAATCCAAATGGGCAATGCGGCAGACCCTCCGTATTCATTTCTACCAATAACGGAATTATTGTCAAACCCAACCCATGCTGTAGCAACTAAGTGGGGAGAATATCCGGAGAACCAGGCATCTCTTGGACCATTGGTGGTACCGGTTTTACCACCGATATCGGATCGTTTTAGACTCCTGGCTTTTTTCCCTGTACCTCTTGAAATGACATCTTTCAACATTGAATCCATTTGAAAAGCGACTTGGGGATTCAAAACACGTGTAGCTAGTTTGGTTGGGGTATCACTTGAAATTTTTAGCTGCTGTTTAACTCTCTCCCAGCTGTATTTGCTAGGCTGCTGAGTTGCTACGGTCTCCAAATTACTAAAAAGGACTTCAAGCTCCGCATCAACGTCGGTCAACCAAGTATCTCTTGATTCGATTGAGGTATTATTTATGGTGCAGTCTGAGCATGCTGAAGCTGGCACTGCTTGGTAAATAATTTTTCCGTCACGGTCTAGAACTTTGTCCAGCAAATATGGCTTAACTTGATAACCACCATTAGCAAATAGAGCGTAACCAGATGCGATTTCTAGAGGAGTTAGAGCATGACTGCCCAAAGCAAGAGACAAGTCTATAGGCATTTCGCTGGTGTTTAGTCCGAACGACTGAAGTCCCTCCATTGTTTTATCGATACCCATTCGACGCAGAAGACGTATAGACACTAGATTTCTCGATCGATAAAGGGCTTCGCGCAGTCGAGTTGGGCCGAAGAACTTTCCACCATCGTTCTCAGGACGCCACGCCTGCTCAAGTTTCTCATCATCGAATACAACTGGCGCATCATTTATGATGGTCGCTGGAGTGAAGCCGTTATTGAGAGCTGTTGCATAAATAAATGGTTTGAAATTTGATCCGGGTTGACGTTTCGCTGAAGTGACACGATTGAAGCGACTTTGGTCATAGTCAAAACCACCAACCAAGGTTCTAATTGCACCATTGCTCGGATCCATTGCTACGAGAGCAGCCTGCACCTCAGGTAACTGCTGAAGATCAAACCGATTATTCTCTTTGCGTATTACCCTTATCAGGTCTCCTACTGAGAAAATTTCTTTCGCTGACTCGATCGACGCAGAGCGAGTATTTACCGTTTTATAAAGACGTAAATCTTTTAATCCATCATGCCAATTTAGAGTTCCTATCTGCAGGTCTTTTGTCATTATTGCTAATCTATCATCGGAAACTAGAGTAACAATGGCAGGTTCTAAATTGCCAATGGTAGGTGTCTGCTTCAAAGTTTCTTCCCAAACTTCATTAGCTAGAGATTGGAATTCAGGACCTCTATATCCATGACGTTTGTCATAAGAGAGGATTCCAGATTGAAGCGCCAACACACCACTTGCTTGCATTAATGAGTCTATGGTGGTGACTGCCGTATAACCCTCTGTATATGCCTTTAACCCAAATCTAGCGATAACATCTTGACGAACCATCTCGGCTACATATTCAGCATCCAACTCTGACTTGGAGCCATAGTAGCTCGCATTATCATTTTCATTAACAGCATTAAAATATTGTTTTTCATTTATTGACTCCAGCTTAAGCATTCTGCCGAGAATCCAGTCTCTGCGCTCGGTTGCTCGCTCTGGATTTGCTATTGGGTTATATGCTGATGGAGCTTTGGGAAGCCCAGCAATCATAGCAATCTGGGCTAAACTTAGATCCTCTAATTCTTTGCCATAATAAACTTGTGCAGCAGCAGCAAATCCATAAGCTGTTTTGCCAAGAAACATTTTATTGGCATAGAGCGATAATATTTCTTCTTTAGTTAATTCATTCTCTATTCTAAAGGCGAGTAAAATTTCATTGAACTTTCTCGTAAATTCCTTCCTTTTATGGAAGAAGAAATTTCTTGCCACCTGCATTGTTATGGTACTACCACCGCTTACGGCTCTTCCCTCGGTAACAAGTTGAACTGCTGATCGGATAAGTCCAGAAATGACTATTCCTTTGTGCTCAAAAAAAGTTGCATCCTCGGCTGCTAGCAACGCATTTATCATATGTTTAGGAAGGTCATCAAATGCAACAGGTGTCCGTTTTTTCTCTCCAAACTCTCGAATCACTTTCAGTTCCTTGGAGGTGACTCGGAGAGGGATTTGCATTTGCACGTCCTTCAATTCGTCAGCTGAGGGCAATTTTGGACTTAAATATAGGTACAGGCAGGAGGTCATCAGAATTGCTCCGCCAGTGCAGGCTAAGAGGCCTAGCATGCTCAATTTTAATGCTCGAGCTCGAGTCAAGATCAGAACTTCCCAGTATAAATTTTCATAACATTATAGAACGTAGAGATTACTAAGTGCATAAATGCTGATGAAAATAACTATTTTTTACTAACCGATTAGTCATCGATGTTATGATTTACGCATTATGTATCCGAAACGATTTTTTTTAGTGGGTCCAATGGGGGCTGGTAAATCAACTATTGGCAGGCAGTTGGCCAAACGCTTTGATCTTCCATTTATCGATATAGATAACGAAATTGAGAATGTCACTGGGGCAGATATTCAGTGGATTTTCGATAAGGAGGGGGAGTACGGATTTCGGTTGAGAGAGTCTAAGGTATTGAGGCGCTCAGTCGAATCTAATACGAAGGCCGTAATTGCTACTGGCGGTGGAATTGTTTTGAATGATGAAAATCGTTTGTTGATAAGCTCTGCCGGCACAGTGATATATTTGTCTGTTACCAAACAACAATTATATGAAAGAATAAAGCGTGATAGGAAAAGACCTCTTCTCCAAGTTGAGGACCGGCAGCAAGCAGTCAATAGGCTATTTGACGAACGTGATCCTCTTTATCGCCAAATTGCAGATGTGATCTTTTCCTCGTCGAGCACGCAGGTTCAAAGGGTTGTTGATGAGCTTGCGCGAGAACTAGATCATTTGGAGTTGAGTTGTAGAAACTAGTATAAAAATCTTTTAAATCTTAAATTTTTGATTGGTTTATAGCTACTCAACTCTTGTCAAAATATTAATAAGGCATTCTAGAAATGGTTGAAAAGACAAAAGTGGAGACTCTGCATGTTGACTTGGGAGACAGAAGTTATCCTATTTGCATAGGGGCAGGGAATCTTAGCCAATTTGATTTGGAGAGTTACATTAATGGTGATAAAGCTTTAATTGTTACAAACGAATTAATTGTGCCCTTATATTTGGAGACTATTAAAGCTCGTGTGAAAAACAAAAGTATAGATATCATGATTCTGCCAGATGGAGAGCAGTTCAAAAATCTTGAATACTTAAATCTTATTTTTAATAAACTGCTTGAGGAAAATCATGATCGCAAAACTACTTTGATTGCTTTGGGAGGCGGCGTTATTGGAGATATGACAGGATTCGCTGCGTCGTGTTATCAGAGAGGTGTCCCGTTTATTCAAATTCCCACCACCCTGCTAGCCCAAGTAGATTCCTCGGTAGGCGGGAAAACTGGTGTGAATCATTTGCTTGGGAAAAATATGTTGGGATCCTTTCACCAACCAGCCGCAGTTTTGATAGATGTGGATGTGTTGGGCACATTATCGGATAGACAGTTTTCCTCAGGGATGGCTGAAATTATTAAATATGGCCTAATAGCTGATGTCGATTTTTTTGATTGGATTGAATCCAATAGAACTCGCTTATTAGAGAGGGATAAATCAACCTTGATTACAGCGATTGAACGCTCATGTGCTACTAAATCTAAAATTGTTTCTGCTGATGAGACAGAGATGGGTATCAGAGGCATACTTAATCTCGGACACACCTTCGGACACGCTATCGAAACGTTCCAAAATTATCGAGGATATTTGCATGGAGAAGCTATCTCAGCAGGAATGCTGATGGCGATGTCTGTCTCTTTAAAAGAGGGCTATCTGGCAAAAGGGAATATCGATCGAGTTGAAAATTTGCTTGCTTTTTTTGATCTATCAACCAAACCGCCAAAGGAGATGATGCCATCTGATTTTAAAAAGTTAATGTGGCGAGATAAAAAGGTGCAAAATGGCCGACTTCGATTGGTGCTTTTGGAACGATTGGGAAAAGCGTTAATTGACGATAAATTTTCTCAGCTTTCCTTGGACTCTACACTAGAGAATGCATGCAAGCCATGAATAGCTGAAAAACTTTTGTGAGAGCTACGTTTCAGTTTATTTGTTCTATTTGATTTGTATTATTATTTCGGATAAAGCCTATCTTAAAAGTAAGCTAAAAACTATCGAGCCTGCGTATCTTAGATTGTCCGGATAGCTGTCTGAGTGTAGACTACGCGCCCCTCCGGGAAAATTCAGATCAAACTTTCGGGCTTTTAAAAAGTAGATGTTATTGGAAAATTATGCTTAAAAGGAATGAAACAGTGTTTGGGCTACATGATACCGCACGCGAAAAAAGCAGCTGCGGGGTGGGTTTTATTACCCGAAAAGATGGCGTCCAGACTCACAAACTTCTTGAAAAGGGTCATGAGGCCTTATGCTCTGTTCCCCACAGAGGAGGTATGTCTGCTGAAGGAGTGGGTGATGGAGCGGGAGTTTCCGTAGATCTGTCTATTGAATTTTTTCAGAAAATAACAAACACAGATCTTAAAGCGGGCCAGTTTGGCGTTGGAAACTTTTTTATGCCAAATAGGCAAGAACAACGTGATAAGGCATGCCAATTAATTGCTTCATCGCTCGCTGATAGCGGTCTAAAAATCTTGGCTGAAAGAGATATTGCAGTTGATAATGGAGTTCTGCGATCTGCAGCAATTGATTTGCAACTGCCAATTACTCAATGGATCTTTTTAGCCCCTATGGGAATCTCGGGCGTTAAATTTGAAAAACTGATCTACTCCGTCCTTCTAGCGATTGAATCTCAAGCATACACCGACGTGGAGCTTGATGGATTATACCCCCTATCCATGTCCTCCCAAACGCAAGTTTTGAAAGGACGATTGAATTCCAATGAAATTATCCCTTACTTTAAAGATCTAAATGACTCTAGCCATAGTGTGAACACCTTGTATTTTCATACTCGATTCTCCACCAATACAGATCCACATCCTTCAATGGCGCAACCATTTCGTTTGATGGCTCATAATGGAGAGTTAAATACCGATAAAAAGAATAGGCTGTCAGAGGCCGCTATCGCAAGAGCCAGAGAGAATAATATCATCGCTCCCAAGGGACAGTCAGATAGCTGTCGTTTAGATCAAACACTCTCATCTCGCGTTTTAGATGATGGTCTTGACCTAGTAACGGCTGTTGTGTCCATGATGCCTCCAGCTTGGGAAAACGACGATACCCTCTCGCCTGATGTCAAATCTATGCTTGAGTATTTTTCCCTTTATGAGGAAAAAAACGATGGGCCTGCTGCACTTATTTTTGGAGATGGATCTACTATTGGTGCGCGCTTGGACAGGCTGGGCTTGCGACCTTTGAGAACAGTGGAGACCAGTGAATATTTGGCGGTTATGTCAGAGGCGGGTCAAATAGATTTTGGAGACGATAGTGTGATCAGCCGTGGCAGGATAGAAGCCGGCGGTATGCTTTATTATGACCATAAAGAAAAGCGCTCTTACAATACATCCGAAGCTTTGAAACGACTCGCACAGCAGCGAGATTATAAAAGCCTGGTTAAAGAAGCTCGTGTTAGAATTGATGATCTTGGGGGTGACTTCAAAGATCAAGCTCTCGACAACGAGATTTATTCGGGGGATCTTTCTTTATCGGGACGTTACGTAGCATACTCTCAAAACCAAGAATGTTTTCGCTTTATGATTGATCCCATGCTAGCAACAGGAACTGAAAAAGTCTCCGCTATGGGCTATGGGAATGCTATTAACGCACTATCTGATAATGAAGGGGGGGTCGCTAAATACTTCTCCCAGCGCTTTGCACAAGTTACCAACCCACCGCTCGATTCAATTCGTGAAGCGGAGGGGATGACATTAAGGGTTGCTCTCGGTGCTAAACCTAATATTGGTCTCCAAAAGAGTCGACAGATAGTGATCCAATCACCGATATTGAGCTATTCTCAGATGTTGAAAATTCGGAATCAGAAAGAAGTTCCTGCAGCTTTTTTCAATACGCTGTTTAAACCTGTTTATGGCGATATGGTTTCTAATGAAAGGGCTCTTATTGCTGGAATAGACCGAACTTGTGATGAGGTTGAGAAATTTGCTCGCGTAAGTGGTGGAGTTGCAATTCTCAGCGATCGTGAGGTGTCCAGAAATTGCGCCTCAATATCAATGACGCTGATTGTTTCGGCAGTTAATCAAAGACTTATCGAGACGGGATTGAGACTAAGAGTTTCTTTGATCGTTGAGAGTGGGCAGATTTGTTCGTCACACCATGTGGCTTGTGCGCTAGGATTTGGAGCTGCTGCAGTCTATCCATTGGGAGTTCAAATGCGAGCGGACGAAAAGTTTGTAGATGATCCTGTTGGTGCATATAAGAAATTTACTAAAGCGGCTGAAAAAGCTCTTATGAAAACGATGGGCAAGGTCGGCTTATGTACAGTAGAGAGTTACTCTGGTGGCGAATTCTTTGAACCCAATTTCTTAAATACAAATGACCGCATCTTTCGTAGGTACTTTCCAAATATGAAATCACCAGTAGGTGGTGTCGGTTTTGCCGAGGTAGCTCAAGCTCACGCAGATTGGCATCAACGAGCTCTGGAGTGCCAAGAAGAATCTGACATCCCTATGTTGGGATTGTTTAAAGAGAGAGCTGAGGGTGCCGGTCACTCCTATGGCGTTGCAGCCGTAAGAGGATTTGTAGACTTAACTGAAGAGAAAATTGCATTTAACAAAAAAGAGGATTCTGACACTAATGACTCTCTCAGACTTCTGACTCTCAATCGAATGGAAGGTGCCTTTGGAATCAGTGAAGAGGGATATACGAATACCAGTTTTGATATGTTAGATCCAAAGCAGATTGATGATTTCGTAATAACTCCTGGCTATCGAGAATTCTCTCGTACTCTGTCAGATGAAAGATCGAAGCGACCCGCAGCATTGCGTGATGTCCTTGCATTCCCAGCAGATGTGAGTTTTTGTGCTACAACTGAGGACTTTCAGCGTGAGATGATGCTCTTTAATCGGGCAGGTAATAATCAGTTTTTGATCCGTGGATTGGAGTGTAAAAAAATTGGTTTGAATCTGTACTCATTAACGCTGAATGGACCATCTGGTGGACAAGATGACAGATTAGGAGCTTTGGAGGAGTCGTTTACTACTCGTTTTGGAGTTGATATTGTTAGGAGTGAAATAGAGTGTGAGTCCTTGAAATTAGAAGTTTTTGGAACTGCTGAAGACTACCTTCGTCGACTATTTGGAGCTTTACCAAGTATCGATCTCTCAGATGTTCAACCTGCAAGAGAAATAACTCCCTTATTAGCCTCCGGCGCCATGAGCCATGGAGCGCTTGTTGCCACAGCGCATGAAGCTGTTGCTCATGGTACTAATATGGTGGGAGGCATGTCGAATTGCGGTGAGGGTGGCGAGCATTTTTCAAGATATGGCACCATTCGAGCCTCCAGAATTAAGCAGTTTGCTTCGGGGCGGTTTGGTGTGTGGGCCGGCTACTTAGCTGATCCAATGTTACAAGAAATTGAAATCAAAATTGGTCAAGGCGCCAAGCCTGGTGAGGGTGGGCAGCTCCCAGCTCCAAAAGTCAATGTGGAGATCGCGGCAGCCAGAGGAGGTATTCCTGGAGTAGAATTAATATCTCCACCACCACACCACGATACCTATTCGATAGAAGATTTAGCTCAACTAATTCACGATGCAAAGGCAGCCAGAGTTCGTGTGATTGTTAAGCTTGTCTCATCGGATGGAATTGGAACGATTGCGGTAGGCGTGGCAAAAGCTGGTGCTGATGTAATCAATATAGCTGGCAATACAGGGGGGACGGGTGCTGCCTCTGTAACATCTCTTAAATATACTGGCCGAGCTGCAGAAATTGGGATTGCGGAAGTTCATCAGGCTCTGAGTGTAAACGGGTTGCGTGGAAAAGTTATTTTGAGATGCTCGGGTGCACACCAGACAGGTTCTGATGTTGTGAAATCAGCACTCATGGGTGGAGATAGCTTTGAATTTGGTACTACTGCGTTGATGATGCTGAAGTGCGTCATGGCGAAAAACTGCAATATTAAATGTCCAGCTGGACTTACCACCAATCCAGAAGTTTTCGATGGTGATCCGCGAGCGTTGGGTCAATATTTACTAAATATCGCTCATGAGGTAAGGGAGATATTAGCCCAACTGGGATTACGATCATTACGCGAAGCTCGAGGCCGATGTGATTTACTCCACTTGCTAGACCATCCTTCCTCTGTTGGCCAACTCGATTTACGAGCTATGCTCACTGTCGTTGAAGAGAAAAAAGTCCATCACCCTATTTATATGGAACGAGACTATGCTGTTGATGATGAATTTCTCGAGACAGTGAAGGCCTCTTTAATTGATGAAAAACAGAACCATGTAGAGATAGTAAGGAGTCAAAAGTTAAATAATTGTAATAAAAGTGTTGGAGGACAGTTGGCGATAGATATCGAGCGCATGCTCAATTATCAATTTGTTAGTGAATTATTGCCATCAGTTCTTAAAGATCAGAGAGGCAGACGCTTCTTGCGAGCTGACTCTATACGTATAATGACTCATGGAACTGGCGGTCAGTCCTTTGGAGCGTTTTGTAATGATGGAATGCGTCTGGAGCATACTGGAACATGTAATGATGGCGTTGGTAAAACAGCTTGTGGTGGACAAATAATAATCAAGAGCCCGTCTGGTCATAAATCTCAGTCTGGGACGAACGTCTTGGTAGGCAACTTTGCTTTGTTTGGCGCCACTGGCGGCCGGCTTTTCGTAGAAGGCCAGGCTGGGGACCGTTTTGCAGTGCGTAATTCAGGTGCAAGCGCGGTTGTCGAAGGTGTTGGTGATTTTTGTGCTGAGTACATGACTAATGGATCGATTTTGAATTTAGGAGATTTTTCTAAAGGATTTGGTAATGGCATGTCTGGTGGTTTTGCCTATCAATATGATCCAACTAGAACTTTTAGTGGAAGTGTCAGTCACGATTCCGTGATTTTGTCTTATCTGTCTGAAGATAATGAAGAGTCGCGAATTCACGCTGAGGCTATAGTTGCCATGCTGCAGTGGCATCTTGAGGCAACAGGCTCACAAAAAGCGCGCTGGTTACTTGAAAATTGGGATCTTGAAAAGAAAAATTTTGCATTCATAACGCCCATTGCACTTCTTCAATATCAAGATTCCCAGGCGATTTTGAAGACAAAAAGTCGCAAGGAACTCCTTGAGGAATTAGCTAGTGCCTTGGCGGGCTATCAAGTAAATAAGCTCAAGAAAGCATGGCGAGCAGGCAAGCCAATTCTTAAAGGAGTAGTGCCTGACCCTCAAACAGTAGATGGTGATGAAATGTATAAACTACTAAATACCTATGCTGTTTTGGATGTAGCTCAGAAAATTGCCTTAAAGCGATTTTCATCTGACGCATTAGTTGATGACCCCGATGTCGTAAAAGTAACCCGAAATCTGATTTTGACTGAGGACTTCTCTTTAATGAATGGTTTGCTTAGGCATGCACGTGAGGCTATCTCAGCATATAGTGCGTCAGAGTTAGCAGCTATGATTGCAGTAAAAAGGCTAGCGGACTTTAAGGAGGCTTTGAATCTTAGAAATATACTATCTATGGATAGTCTTGCCACTTATGGTTGGATTCTTTATCAAGGAAGTAAAAACAGAGCCGCACTTGGAACGATTCCAAGTTTCGAGGAGTTATTTGCTTTTAACGCCCTAAGTGAGATGCTACCAAATGCTAGTTAAAATAGAAGGTCTATCATGAAGCTACCTTTTATACCTGAAGATGCCCCCTATACTGGAGATCAAAAGTCCTGGTTGAAAGGTTTCTTGGCGGGTATGCAATCGGCAAAGGCCCTGGCTACCTCTAAGAGTGGCGCTTTAACTGCTCATCAATCTGATGTAACTCCTATTGTAGATATCCTATTTGGTACTCAAACTGGAAATGCTGAGGGGTTAGCTATGGATGCTGCCGCAGTCGCTAGGGCCCAAGGTTTTCAAGCTAATGTTCAAGGCCTAGATGATATATCTATGGATACATTCTCCTCCATGAAAAATGTGATAATCACAATCGCGACGTACGGAGAAGGGGAGATGCCTGATAATGCCAGTTTGTTTTGGGAATCTCTGAATAGCTCAAGCATGCCAAGATTGTCAGATATGAAATTTGGTGTTCTAGGGCTTGGAGATACCGGTTATGACGAATTCTGTCAGGCTGGAAAGCTCATAGACATGAGATTGGAACAACTAGGAGCGCATAGGTTGGTTGATCGCCTTGACTGTGATGTTGATTATGAGGATATTGCCAGTGATTGGATTAATAAAACAATTCCTTTGACAAATGATGGAAAGTCAAAACCAATAGTAGTGACTGATGAAAAGCTGGCCAATGTGAAATCCATTTGGAATCGAAAGAATCCTTATCCAGCAACTTTAAGGGTTAATAAGTTACTGTCAGGTGAACAGTCGTTAAAAGAGATTCGACACTTTGAAATTGATTTAGGTGATAGTGGCATTACCTACGATACAGGTGATGCGCTAAATATAATGCCAATAAATGATGACGAACTGGTCAAAAGTATTTTACTGCGACTCAATCTCTCATCAGAGTTAGTATTGGTTGGAGAAGATAAGACACTTGCTGATCTTCTAAAATATAAATATGAAATATCTACTCCCTCAAGAAACTTTATCGCCGCCATAGAAGTTCAGGCAGGTGATG
Organism: SAR92 bacterium MED-G29; assembly: GCA_002457245.1. GTDB lineage: Bacteria > Pseudomonadota > Gammaproteobacteria > Pseudomonadales > Porticoccaceae > HTCC2207. Next base: position 14,407 of record NTJY01000014.1, read on the forward strand.
ATTTGTTGTCTCACGTTTTAAATAATGGAGATAAACAGGCCTTAGCCGATTATCTCTGGACCAAAGACGTACTAGATTTGTTAAATTTGAATCAAGACATTAAGTTTACTGGTAGTGAATTTGTTGGGTTATTAAAGCCACTTCAGCATAGAGCATACTCAATTTCATCAAGTCCAAAGAAACATGTTGGCTCAGTTCATTTGACTGTAGCTTCTGTTCGTTGGAACAGTAATGAGCGTGAACATTTGGGTGTCTGTTCCACATTCCTAGCTGATAGAGTTGATGTAGACGAGAAAGTCGGAATTTTTGTATCCCCAAATAAAGCATTCAGAATTCCTGACAATAATGATTCACCTATGATTATGGTTGGGCCTGGTACTGGCATAGCCCCATTCAGAGCATTTCTAGAAGAGCGACATTGTATTGGTGCTGAAGGGAAAAACTGGTTGTTCTTTGGAGATCAAACCCGATCGTCAGATTATATTTATGAGGAAGAGTTGGCTGCTTTAAAAGATTCAGGTGTGCTCTCTCGTCTTGATCTGGCATTTTCTCGTGATCAAGATGAAAAAATTTATGTCCAACATAAGATGTCTGAGCATGGAGAAGATCTGTTTGAGTGGTTGCAGAATGGAGGCTATTTTTATGTATGCGGTGATGCGACAAGAATGGCCAAAGATGTTGATCAAGCTCTGTGTGATATAGCGTCCAAGTGGGGAAATTTAACCGCTGACCAAGCAAGAGAATATGTGAATAATCTCAAGCGTGAAAAACGCTACCTTCGCGATGTCTATTAAATAACTATTAAAACATCTTGCAAAACCTATGACAGAACTAAAAAATGATCGTTTTTTAAGAGCTCTTGCGCGGCAACCGGTAGACAGAACTCCTGTTTGGATGATGCGGCAAGCAGGTCGTTACCTTCCTGAATATCGAAAGATTCGAAATCAAGCGGGTGACTTTATGAGTTTGTGCAAAAATACTGATTTAGCATGTGAAGTAGCACTCCAGCCTATAGATAGATTTAACTTTGACGCGGCGATTCTTTTCTCAGATATCTTAACTATTCCAGATGCGATGGGTTTAGGCTTGTATTTTGTCGAAGGCGAAGGTCCGAAATTCCATAAACCATTAAGAACAGAAACTGATATTAATGACCTTAATATTGTTGATACAAAGAGAGATTTGAAATATGTGACCGATGCAGTGAGCCTGATTCGTCGTGAGCTAAATGGACGAGTACCGCTCATTGGTTTTTCAGGTAGTCCTTGGACTTTGGCAACTTATATGATTGAGGGACAGAGTAGCCGCGATTTCCCTAATATAAAAATGATGCTTTACAAACAGCCAGAGTCTCTTCATCAGCTTCTTGACAAACTAGCGCTGTCAGTCATAAATTATTTGAATGCACAAATTTCTAGTGGTGCTCAGGCTGTACAAATTTTTGATACGTGGGGCGGAGTGTTAAGCCATGATGCATATGCTGAGTTTTCTTTGGCTTACATGGAAAAGATTGTTAATGGTTTAGTAAGGCATTCAGAGGGAAGAGATGTACCTGTAATTTTATTTACAAAGGGTGGAGGGCAATGGTTGGAATTGCTTGCCGATACCGGCTGCGATGGGATCGGTCTGGATTGGACTACTGACATTGGATCTGCAAGGCGCAGGGTTGGCGACAGGGTAGCTTTGCAAGGTAATATGGATCCGGCGGTGTTAAGATCTGATCAAAGTTCCATCGAATATCAAGTTAAATCTATTCTTCAATCTTACGGAACTGGAGTAGGGCACATATTCAACTTGGGCCACGGGATTACGCCTGATATTGACCCCAATAACGTCAAGGCTTTTGTCGATGCAGTTCATCAATATTCACAACGCTAGAGAAATATAGCATTACAACACTTGAGCTATTTCTTCCCCCATTCTTACAGTTTGCTTTGGCTGGTTACCAGTCATCTGGGATACCTTATCTTTTTCAAAAAGCACTATAGCTGTGGAACCAAATCTAAATTTTCCTATTTCGTCACCTTTTTCAAATAGTAGCTGCTGCTCTGAATAGTCAGACTCCCTCACTGAACCCTTTCCTGGGATCTCTAGACCACTCCAAACGGTTTCAATACCTGCTACCAGCATGGCTCCAACCAAGACTACGATAAAATCGCCGATAGATTCAGATTTAAATTGACAAATCAGTCTTTCGTTTTTGGTAAACAATCCCTCAAGACCCTCTGCGGTTAATGCGTTGACTGAAAAGAGCTCTCCCGGAATATAACGAGTTTTGATTAATTGACCTGAAGTAGGGATATGAACTCTGTGATAATCTTTTGGTGACAAGTAAATTGTTGCAAAGCGGCCATCATTAAATTTTTTCGATATTGAGGAGTCTCCTAACAAACGGCTGATGGAATAGTCTATGCCTTTCGCTTGAATGATACGATTGTTGTTTATCGAACCTGCTTGACTTATAACACCATCTGCGGGCGAACAGATTGATTTACTCCCCTCAGCAATTGGTCTGGCATGCTCCTTCAGTGACCGCGTAAAAAAATCATTAAAACTTCTGTAGCTATTTTGATCATTAAATGTTGCTTCATCCATATTTATGTCAAAATCCCTTATAGCTCTTGTAATTAAGAAATTTTTTAGCCAAATTATTTTCGATTCAGCGAGTCTCCCAATTAATCGGGACAGAAGATGCTTTGGCATGACCCGTTGTATAGCCACGAATATTTCTGCTTTATGGTTCATTAACAAGTTACTCTGTTGTATGAGATTATTTTTAGATTGGTCTTTTTAGAGGCCAAATTCTACCGGCGTATGATCAAGATTTCCCCATTCGGACCAGGACCCATCGTACCCAATTATACTCTCATAACCTAAAATCCGAGCCACCATGTAAGTGAAACTCGAGCGATGGTGAGTCTGGCAATGGGTAATTATTGTTTTACTGCAACTTAAACCTACATTATCGAGTATTTGTTGAGCATCATCACGAATACGAAGATTTTTATTTTGATCGATGAGCTCTGTCCACTCTAAATTAATAGCTCCTGGAATATGGCCTCCCCGCGCTGAGATAATGCGCTCACCCGAGAACTCTTGAGAACTTCTTGCGTCCCAAATAGTAAATATGCCTGATCCCAGGTTATCCAATATTTGATCCATTGAGATAACTACATTTGGATTCAGGAAATCATTACCGATGTCGACTTCACGAGGAGTTGGTTGATTCGCAATGTCTTCTGTTGGATGACCTTCATTAATCCAAGCCACAATTCCACCATTTAAATATGACCACGAACTGACGCCTATTAGATCCAGGATCCATGCAAGTCTTCCAGCCCATCCTCCGCCTTCATCGTCATAGATAACCGTATGTTTGTTATTGCTAATGCCCAGTTGCTCAACCAGATGCTTTATTTCTGTAAAACTTGGGTGCTTGCCCGTAGCTGGCGGAGTATTAGATATTAAATTTGATCTATTAAGATAGATAGCCCCTGGAACATGACGTTTTTGGTAGAGCATGGGATTACATAGGTCAATAATGACGATATCATCTCTCCCAATAAAAGCTTCCAGATTTTTTGGCTCTATAAGATGAGTTATTTTATCGATCACATTTGTTTCCTTGAAATATTTAAGTTAGCTAACTTTGGTGCAACTCTCTGAGAAAACTAACGCCGCTCCGATTCTTGAGACATTATTATCTGATGATAATTATCAAATCTTGATTGAAGTATTTTTTTCTGACTAATGGCATCTAACAGACTGCAACCAGGCTCACTTTTGTGGAGACAATCCCTAAATTTGCAACGACCCAGATAGGGTCTAAAATCAATAAAGCTATTGATCACTTGTTCTTGAGTAAGATGCGTCAAAGAGAACTCTCTAATACCCGGAGAATCAATAAGGACACCACCATGAGCAAAGTGAAATAGTCGGGATACTGTCGTTGTATGCGTACCTTTCTCTTTACCGATCGATAGTGAGCCTACCACCGCATTTGCTTGAGGCTGAAGGCGGTTGATAAGTGATGATTTACCCACCCCGGATTGTCCAACAAATATAGCAGTTTTATTACACAAATAATCTTCCAGGCTTTCAAATCCATCCGCTGTCTTAGCACTTACGCTAAGAACGTCATAGCCAATAGATTTATAGTCATGGACGAGTTGATTGATACTTGAAAATTCATTTTCAGTATCAAGGTCTGTTTTATTAAGGATTAAAATGGGTTGTATATTTTGAGCTTCGGCCGCTACGAGGTAACGATCTATTAAATTGCTAAATGCGGTTGGTTTTGGAGAGAATACAATTGCTATCACATCGACATTTGCAGCTACTGGGCGCAATTTCCCATAGGCATCTGGCCTGATAAGCTCAGAGTAGCGATCTATTCGTGCTACTACTACCCCGTATGGTTCACCAAACCGCCAAATGACTTTGTCTCCAGTGACCAACGGATCTAAATTAGATCGCATGTGGCATCGTATTATTTTGCCATTTAAATCGCCGTCATTGGCCTCAACATCTACTTGTGTGCCAAAGTTTGATACAACTGTTCCTGATATTTCTGGACCGAGATCATCCACATTATCAATTTTATGAATGGTTATTGAATTCCCATCTTTCGCTCGCTCCAAGCGTTGCTCTTGGACAGCCCGAATTCTAGATTTTTGAAGATTACTGAGTTTGCGTTTACTCATGTTTAGATGCTAGTGTCGATTAAAATTGAAATACATCATTATTTTAAGTTAATCATGGTGATAACCTCTGCAAGGATATAGCATTAGCGCCCTGAGTAACATTAGTATGAATGTTGAATGCAAAGATAGACTGAGAATATACCTGCTATGAACAGAATAAATACGCTCAACTTAATTTGGATTGATCTCGAAATGACAGGATTAGATCCTGATTCAGATAGAATTATTGAGGTTGCTACTGTGGTAACAGACCCAAATCTTAGCGTATTGGACGAAGGTCCGTCTCTTGTCATCAATCAGTCAAATACTCTGTTAGATTCTATGGATGAGTGGAATACAGTTCAGCACGGTCGCTCAGGGCTAACTGATCGAGTTCGGAGTAGTGTCCTAACGGAAAAAGAGGCTATGAATCAAACGCTGGATTTTCTTAAAAAGTGGGTGCCAGAGGGAAGCTCCCCTATGTGTGGAAATTCCATTGGTCAAGATAGAAGATTTTTAGTCAAATATATGCCCGATTTGGCATCATTTTTTCATTATAGAAATCTTGATGTTAGTACTATTAAAGAGCTCATTAGGAGATGGCGTCCAGATCTTGAGGGTGGATTCTCTAAAAAGGGAAATCACTTGGCGATGGATGATATTTATGACTCTATTGCCGAGTTAGCATATTACCGAGAGGTATTTATGCAATGTTAAGTTTTTCTTTTTGTCTTTCTATGGCCCAATTGACATGTTCCCTCACTAGCTCGGATGGATGATTTCTTTTTTTTATTAACTGATTAAGAATCTCCTGGGAGCCTGAGGCATTTCCCAAACCAACGGCAATATTCCTCAACCAACGCTCATGTCCTATACGTCTTATGGGTGAGCCTTCAGTTTTATCTAAAAACTCCGAGCGCTCCCAATTAAAAAGAGAGACAAGAGATGTGTTATCCAAATTATTCCTGGGAGAAAAGTCATCTTCTTTTGTTGGAGAAGAGAATCGATTCCAAGGACAGCGAATTTGACAGTCATCGCAGCCAAAAACACGATTACCCATAAGTGGACGCAGCTCAACAGGAATGGCATCCTTACTTTCTATCGTTAGGTAAGAAATACATCTGCGAGCATCTAGCACATAGGGCTCTGGAAAAGCATTGGTGGGACATACTGTCAGACATGCACGACAATTCCCACATTTGTTTTCTTGATGGGAAGAATCCACAGGAAGTTTTAGAGATGTATATATTTCGCCAAGGAAAAACCAAGATCCAGCGCTCTCATTTAAAAGTAGAGTGTTTTTTCCAATCCAACCCAACCCTGCTTGCTCTGCAATCGGTTTTTCCATCACTGGAGCGCTATCAACAAATGGCCGTTGGGATAAACTGAGCTCGGGTAATTCGCCTTCAATTTTTTTAACAAGGTCAGCAAGACGATGTCTTATGACCTTATGATAATCTCGACCTAAGGCATACCGGGAGATATAGGCTTTTTGATCGTTCTTAAGCACAGCAATCATGTTATCGTCAGCCAAATAATCCATTCGCACTGAGATCACTCGGACAGTATGATCGACTAATTTACTCACTACATACCGTTTATCTTTGTGCTCAGACATCCAGTGCATCGAACCTTGAAAACCCTTTGATAACCAATCGTGCAGGTGGTCTGAAGCTTGGGTAAGATCTGGCTCCACTATTGAGACTTGTTGGAAACCATACGAAGCACCCCAAGACTTAATTTTTTTAGCCAATTTCTGAAGTTTATCTGTTCCAGTTTCGATTTCATGCATGGTTTCTGGTCTAATCTGTCTTATACTCCTCTCTAATTTTACTGGGATATCTTTCTCGTGTCGCAAAAATTTCCACACAACTCATTATTTGAGGCAAAAACTGTTCGTGAACTCGATGATTTAGCAATTCATGCTATGAAGATCACATCTTTTGATTTAATGCAGAAAGCTGGGGAAAGCGCTCTGAATGAATTATTAGAGAACTATGGTGCGCCTAACCTCTTACATGTGTTCTGTGGTGATGGAAATAATGGGGGTGACGGATATGTTGTGGCCGCTATGGCTGCAGCAAAGAACATTCCAGTCCATATATATGAGTTTGGAGAAGTACAAAGAATGTCAGAGGCCACTCGAAAAGCACGATCTTTGTGTATTGAAGGGTCTGCCGAGTTCCTTGAATTTAGTTCATCATGTGATCTTTCGGAAGGGTTCATTGTAGATGGATTGATAGGCACGGGATTTAAAGGTGATCTAAAAAATAGCTTTGCACAAGCCATTGAGTGCATAAATGGCTCATTTCTTCCTATACTATCTATAGATATCCCCTCCGGTGTGTGCAGTAATACCGGCGCTGTCTCAACTTCAGCTATAAAGGCTGATCTCACAGTTACGTATATAGGAGCAAAGCAGGGATTGTTCACTGGAAGAGGGCCTGAATTTTCAGGAGATATCATTTTTGATTCGCTCGATATACCTGAGAGTGTGCTTCAGAAGAAAAGTCCATCAGCCGAACTAATGTCGCTAGAAAATCTATTGGAATTAATGCCTGATTCCGATTCGAGCGTGCACAAATATCAGCGCGGACATTGCATGACCATCGGCGGAGATCTGGGGACAGGAGGCGCCTCTCTACTCGCCGCACAAGCTAGTTTAAAAATAGGTTCGGGTCTAAGCAGCCTAGCAACAAGACCTGAACATGTTTCAGCCTGTTTGGTTAGGCAGCCTGAAATAATGGCTTGTGGTGTAGTGTCCGGCCAACAATTAGAGCCATTGCTCGAGAAGCCAACGGTCTTAGTAGTTGGTCCAGGATTAGGACGGTCCTCTTGGTCAGAGCAGATGTTACAGAAAGCCATGGCTACTAATCTGCCCTTGGTGGTGGATGCAGATGCTTTAAATATAATAGCTGACGGAAGAGTCGTGACAGATTTTTCCCACAGATCCTGGGTAATTACACCTCATTCAGGAGAAGCCGCTAGGCTGCTAGGGATTACGCCAGCTGAGGTGGAATCTGACCGCTTTTCAGCAGTGCTTCGCCTACAGGAAAAGTATAAAGCTACGATTATTTTGAAAGGTCCTGGAACACTTATTTCCTCTTCACTTGAGGACCCCTATAAAATTTGTCCTTATGGGAATAGTGGAATGGCTACCGCGGGTATGGGAGATATTCTTAGCGGAATTATAGGTGGACTCATTGCTCAGGGAATGGATCTGCAAGCAGCGTCTGAACTAGGCGTTTGTCTTCATTCTTTTGCAGCCGATCGTGCTGCCGAACTAAGTGGCCGAAAAGGTCTTGTGGCTACGGAGGTATTTGATCACCTGAGGGAGCTACTAAATCCTCAAAGACAAGAGTTTTCTTAATGCCTGAACGCGATCTGGGGGATCCTTTGATACTTGACGTTGTTGGCGAAGTGGAAATGGTAGCCTTCGGAGCTAGTTTAGGGCAAGCAATTCGGCCACATACAACGATTACCCTTGAAGGTGATCTTGGAGCAGGTAAAACCACGTTGAGTCGAGGATTGCTCCATTATCTAGGTCATAAAGGACCAGTCAAAAGTCCTACCTATACTTTGGTAGAGCCCTATAATCTGGAATGCGGCAACGTTTATCACTTTGATTTATATCGGGTAATTGATCCGGAAGAACTCGATTATATTGGATTTTCAGATTACCTTTCGGATGCTTCCCTTTGTCTGATAGAGTGGCCCGAACGAGGCTCAGGTTATCTAAATACTGTTGATATTAGAATAAAAATTAATCATAAAGATTTGGGCCGCCAGATTATTGTTTCGGCTCATTCAACTAATGGCAAAGGTATTATCTGTCTTTTGCAAAAAATAATGGGATGAATGTTTGAGTTTTAGAAATCAAATGCAATATTTTTTCTCTTTAAGCCTTTTCCGCACAATGACGGCTCTGCTGTTCTATTTGCTATCAATTTATGCGACCTCGGCAGAAATTAATTCATTGAGGGTATCACAGTCCGGAGATAGGACTCGCGTAGTTTTTGATTTATCAGAGGTCGTTAGGCATTCTTTGATTTTCTTAGAGAAACCGGACCGCTTGGTAATTGATGTTGCTAATACCACTGTAGAGACGACATTTGATCGAACTAGTCTCATTAAGACACCAATCTCAAAAATACGATATGGAGTGAGGAGTGGGCGTGATGTGAGGATTGTATTTGACCTCACAGATAAAGTAACAGCGAAAAGCTTTATTTTGAATGGTAATTTAGATTCAAAAGATCGACTCGTTATTGATTTAACACTCGAGTCGAAAAATATAAGTAAAACGGTTGAAAAAATATTAGAGCGCACTGACCGTAAAATTATTGTTGCTATTGATGCTGGGCATGGGGGAAAGGATCCCGGGGCATCTGGCCCAAATCGCCTTAGAGAAAAGAAAATTGTACTCCAGATAGCTCAAAAAATTGAAAAATTATTTGATCAAAATCCACACTTTGATGGTGTCCTAGTTCGGACAGGTGATTACTATATCGATCATCGAAAGCGTACCGCTATAGCTCGTGATAATAATGCTGACTTCTTTCTATCGATCCACGCGGATGGGTTCCCTGATCCACGAGCCTACGGTGCCTCTGTCTATGCTCTTTCCACGCAGGGTGCGACAAGTGAAGCGGCTCGCTACTTAGAATCTTCTGAAAATCGTTACGATCTTATTGGAGGAGCGAGTGATCTGAATATTGATAACCAAGATGTCATGTTGAGTGATGTCCTGGTGGATTTAGTGATGAGCGCTACCCTCAGAAGTAGTTTAGATGCAGGAGCTTATGTCCTCAAAAATATGGGGACTGTGGCGAGACTTCATAAAAAGAAAGTTGAGCAGGCAGCCTTCTTAGTTTTAAAGTCTCCTGACATACCCTCTTTGCTGATTGAAACTGGGTTTATCTCAAACCCAAAAGAGGCTAAGTTACTAGATAGCGATAGATATCAGCAGAAAATGGCGCAAGCTATTTACGATGGACTTTATAGTTATTATGTTGATTGGCCGCCAGTCGGAACGTCTTTAGCCTCTAATATTGATGATTTAGTCAGATTTCATACGGTTTCCAGAGGAGATACTCTCTCTGAAATCGCTCTCAAGTATGGGACTTCGGTTACTAAAATTCTTCGTCTCAATAACTTATCATCGAAGGTAATTAGAATAGGACAAAAACTTTCAATTCCTCCAAGTTAGGTTTTAAATTATGGACGTTGTAACATCCAGGGCCTGTGTTCATGGCAAGTATTAAAATATTAAGCCCTCAATTGGCAAATCAAATAGCTGCTGGAGAAGTGGTTGAAAGACCCTCATCTGTTCTTAAAGAGCTTTGTGAGAATAGCCTAGACTCTGGAGCTAGAAATATTGATATTGAGGTAGAGCAGGGCGGGATCAAGCTCATTAAAGTAAGAGATGATGGTTCTGGGATTTCTAGGGCTGATTTACCACTTGCTTTGAGTAGGCATGCAACGAGTAAAATTGGTGATTTAAAAGACCTTGAGTCCGTTGCCAGTTTAGGATTTCGAGGAGAGGCTCTTGCAAGTATTGCTTCTGTTTCTCGGTTGGCGCTTACGTCTAATAACGGCCATGATGCGGGTTGGAAGGCTTCATGTGAGGGGCGAGACATGTCTGTAGCACTTGAGCCTGCTCCGCATCCTGTTGGGACCAGTGTTGAGGTGCGGGATCTTTTCTTTAATACGCCTGCCCGGCGAAAATTTCTTAAAACTGAGAATACTGAATATAAGAGAATTGATGATAGTCTAAAAAAACTAGCCCTAAGTCATATGGATGTTGCATTTAGTCTAAAGCACAACCAACGAGTTCAATTCAATTTAAGACCTGCGATAGGCCAGGTTGAACAGGAGAAGAGAGTAGCAAATGTTTGTGGCCCTGCCTTCATGGAGCAAGCATTGTTCATTGATAATAATCATTCGCATATAAGGATTTGGGGATGGATTGGTTTGCCTATTTTCTCAAGAAGCCAGTCAGATTTGCAGTATTTCTATGTCAATGGCCGTTCAATTCGAGATAAGGTTGTATCCCATGCAGTTAGACAAGCTTATCATGACGTTTTGTATCACGGACGTCATCCTGCATACGTATTGTTTATGGAGATTCTGCCTAGTGATGTGGATGTGAATGTTCACCCGACGAAGCATGAGGTCCGCTTCAGAGATAGCGGTAGTGTGCATAGTTTTGTAACAAGCACGTTGAGAAAAGCCCTCGCCGCTGATAGGCCTAGAGATCATCTTCAGAATAACAAAGCTGAATTCGGAGATCGGATGGATGGGATGTCTTTCAATGACAAAGACACATCTCAAAATATGTTGCCGCTGTCTCAAACGCATTCGGAATTATCGAAGGATTGGACAAGAAGTGAGGTACGAGAGGGAAAGGTACCCATCAGCGCATATAAAAGTCTTTACACATCCAACTTTTATTCTCAAGAAGATAGTGAAATCCCTCCTTTTGGTTATGCGATTGCTCAACTAAAGGGTATTTTTATTTTGGCGGAGAATAGCCAAGGGCTTATTATCGTTGATATGCATGCAGCTCACGAAAGAATAACCTATGAGCGTATGAAGGCTGGATATGATGATCAAGGTGTAGTATCCCAACCTCTCCTTGTGCCAGAAAATATAGCTGTAAGTCACTGCGAGGCAGATTTGATTGATAGTGATAAAACAGTTTTCTCTCAACTGGGCTTTGTTATTGATAGGGCGGGAAGTGAAAGTATTATCATTAGGGAAATACCAGCTATTTTGAAAGGTTCGGAAGTTGAGAGGTTGGTAAGAGATGTACTGGCTGATTTGATTGAGCATGGTAGCTCTGAGCGAATTAGAGAGCATATAAATGAAATACTATCCACGATGGCATGTCATGGGTCAGTGAGAGCCAATAGAAAATTAACACTACCAGAAATGAATGCGCTATTGAGAGATATGGAAATTACCGAACGAAGTGGCCAGTGCAATCATGGTCGACCTACCTGGTCACAGCTAACTTTAGATGAACTTGATAAGTTATTTCTTAGGGGACGATAGAGATCTTTGCAGTGAAATCAACTGATCAACCTCCAGCTATTTTTATAATGGGGCCAACAGCTTCCGGAAAAACCGATCTAGCTATTGCGCTTGCCGAGCAATTCCCAGTTGGAATTATTAGTGTCGATTCAGCACAAATATTTAGAGAGTTAGACATAGGGAGTGCCAAACCTGATATCGAAACTCTAGCAAAGTATCCTCACAAATTGATTAACATAAGAGAGCCAAGTGAGGCATATAGCGTAGGAGAATTCATTCGAGACGCTAAGGAGGAGATGGTTTCCATTACGAATGCAGGGAGGGTGCCGTTGCTAGTGGGTGGAACAATGTTATATTTTAAAAAACTGCTTGAGGGGATGGCTGAACTTCCTCCAGCAGATGCGGAGATTCGCAAGAGTATATTAAAAAGAGCTGATGATGAGGGGTGGCCAGTCCTATTTGACGAGTTAAGAAGGCATGACCCTCAGACAGCATCTAAGATTCATCCTAACCATTCACAGCGCATCCAGCGTGCACTGGAGGTCTTGTATATAACTGGTGAGACACTTTCTGATCAACAATCTAAATCGCAGGGTAATGGGATTGTCCATGAATATAATATTGCACAGATCGCATTGATTCCTCAAGATCGTCGATTGCTACATAGCCGTATTGAGGAAAGATTCCATCAAATGATAATTGATGGGTTTGTAGATGAGGTCCAGCTTCTTCACTTTAAAGATGATCTTACTGAAGATCTCCCAGCTATGAGATCTGCAGGATACCGCCAACTATGGCAGTATTTTGACGGTGATATATGCCTAGAGGAAGCAATAAATAAAGGGATTTTTGCTACACGCCAGCTGGCTAAGAGGCAGTTGACTTGGTTGAGAGGATGGTCGGATTTAAACGAAATTTACATTGATCATAAAAATAAGTTCATCGATACACAAAATTTGTGCGATCAGGTCTTGAAAATACTTGAATATAGCTCCATATTACCAACACAGGTAGGAATTTCTTATCTGTCTTCGGAACGCAATCCGTAAATTTTTTTGCTGCCATCTTGCAGCATGCATGGACTATTCGATAAGGAGAGTTACCTATGTCTAAGGGGCATAATCTACAAGACCCTTTTCTAAATGCACTTAGAAAAGAAAGAATTCCAGTTTCTATTTTTCTCGTAAACGGTATAAAGCTACAAGGACAGGTAGAGTCGTTTGATCAGTTCGTTGTTCTGTTAAAAAATAATGTCAGTCAAATGGTCTATAAGCACGCAATCTCTACAATTGTGCCTTCCAGATCGGTTCGCCTTCCCTCAACTGGGGATGGGCAGAGTGATTCAGCAGCTGACGAAATAGGGAATTATGGCGAAGAAAGCAACTAACTAGTGGCTTTATTTTTTGAGCGTCCAGAGTCTGGTGAAACTGCAATTCTGGTGCATATAGACCTAAATAGTGAGTCTGAGCCTGAAGATCCAAGAGAATTTGAAGAACTAGTAATAGCTGCTGGTGGCGACCCTGTGGAATTTATAGTTGGGTCGAGAAAATCACCCAGCGCGAAGTTTTTTATTGGCACAGGAAAACTTGATGAGGTTAAAACACAGGTCAGCGAGCATCGCGCTGGATTGGTTATATTTAACCATAATCTTTCTCCCAGCCAGGAAAGAAATCTTGAGTCAGAACTGAAGTGCAGAGTTTTAGATAGAACAGGGCTCATCCTAGATATTTTTGCTCAAAGGGCGAGGACTCACGAAGGAAAGCTGCAGGTGGAGCTTGCACAACTTCAGCATTTGTCATCACGTCTAGTTCGGGGTTGGACCCACCTGGAGCGCCAAAAGGGTGGGATTGGGATGCGTGGTCCAGGCGAGACTCAGCTTGAATCCGACAGAAGAATGGTTAGGGACCGGATCAAATCTATTGAGAAAAGGCTAGAAAAAGTTCGTAAGCAAAGAGATCAGGGTCGTCGGAGTCGAAGACGATCTGATACACCGACTGTCTCACTAGTCGGATACACAAATGCAGGAAAATCTACGTTATTTAATGCAATAACAAATGCGGACGTATTTGCCGCCGATCAGCTTTTTGCTACGCTCGATCCTACTATGCGCCGGGTCAGTTTGCATGATCTGGGATCTGTAATTTTTGCTGATACTGTTGGGTTCATTAGTCATTTGCCTCATCGTTTGGTTGACGCCTTTCGAGCAACTCTCGAGGAGGCGTCCTCTGCAGATCTTCTCTTACATATTATCGATGCGAGCTCTGAGGACCGTAGCACAAATATTTCGAGGGTTAATGATGTTCTCAAGGAAATAAATGCTTTTCATTTACCGACTTTGCTTGTTTATAACAAGATTGACCTTATGGATGGATCAAGTTCGAGAATTGAAAGAGATTCTGATGGAAATCCAGTTGCCGTTTGGGTTTCTGCGCTCACTGGCGAAGGTTTAGATCTTGTTCGATCGGCGCTGGTTGAAAAATTGCCTAACAAACTTCTTCACGTCCATTTAAAACTAACGCCGAGTCACGGAGCTCTCAGGGCAACTCTTTACCGGCACAATGCAGTTATAAAGGAAGTTATAGATAATGAGGGTCAGATAGAAATAGAAATAAAGTTACCAGAGAGTGAGTTGTTTCGTATTTTAAAGATCTCTGGGTTGAAATTTGAAGATTTAGTCACAATATCCTGAGTTAGTGCTAAAATATGTCCAAGTTATTCCGCAGACGGAATGGCTTGAAAAGTAATTACCTAAATTGGAGAAAAATATGGCTTGGAATGAGCCTGGCGGTGGGAAAGACCCTTGGGGTGGAAACAGAGGCGATCAGGGCCCACCAGATATCGATGAGGCGTTGAAAAAGCTCAAAGAGAAATTGACTATGTTCGGCGGCAAGGGCGGTGGCGGCATTGGGAAGCCCGGCGGAAGCATTAAGGGCCTTCTCCCCGCTGCTCTCTTGGGATTAGTCCTAGTTTGGGGGCTTATGGGATTCTATCAGGTAGATGAAAAAGAAAATGCAGTAGTTCTCAGGCTTGGTGAATACAGTGAAACAATTGAGGCTTCTGGACTTAAATGGAATCCTCGCTTGATTGACAAAGTTTTCATCGTGGGAGTGACAGAGGAACGGCAGTATTCAACTCGTGGCTTGATGTTAACGCAAGATGAAAATATTGTTGAGGTAGCCTTGTCGGTGCAATACAACATTAGCGGGGCAAAGGATTTTATCCTGAGTATTAAGGATCCCGAGATTACCCTGCAACAGGCAACCGACAGTGCGCTGAGGCATACCGTTGGAAGCACAGGCCTTGATGGAGTAATTTCCAGTGAACGGTTGCAGGTTGCCGATGGCACAACAGAGAAGCTTCAGGATCTTTTAGATTTATATTCCAGCGGTATCAACATTGTAAAAATAAATATCGAGGATGCAAGGCCGCCGAATGAAGTCAAGGCGGCGTACGATGACGTTATTGAGGCTCGAGAGGATCTAGAGCGTTTGGTGAACGAGGCGCAGGCCTATTCCAATGGAATCATCCCTGAGGCTAGAGGTGAAGCCCAACGACTGCGCGAAGAGGCGCAAGGTTACTTGTCTCAAGTGGTCTCGAAATCTTCTGGAGAAGCTAGTCGATTTTCAGCGCTGCTCAAAGAGTATCAGAAAGCGCCTGGAGTGACTCGAGAGCGCCTCTACATAGACGCAATTGAGCAGGTTATGACCGATAGCACGAAGGTGCTGATGGATACGGAGGGCGGAAATAATATGCTCTATTTACCTCTTGATAAATTGGTTCAGCAGGGCAGCGCAGGTCCATCTAGAAATAATGAAAATAATAACCAACTTATTGACCGAGTTGCGAATGAAGTAATAGAAAAACTCCAGCGTAATAGCAATCAACTTCAATCGGAGAGACGTCGATGAACATGTTGTCAAAAATCAGTATTTTAGTCATAAGCGGTCTCGTTGTGTTGGCCTCGAGTTCTCTCTACGTTATTAGCGAAGTTGAGAGAGGCGTGACACTTCGTTTTGGGGAAATGGTTCAAGCGGATATTAAACCTGGCTGGCATTTAAAGGCTCCATTTATCGATAATGTGCGTCGTTTCGATGCGCGTATTTTAACCGTTGACGCACAACCTGCGAGTTTCTTTACTATTGAGAAGAAAAGGCTAATAGTTGATTCTTATGCGAAATGGAAAATCTCAGATGTTGAGACCTATTACAAGGCGACTGGTGGAAGTGAAAGAATTGCAGTAAATCGTCTAGCAAAGCGGGTGAATGATGGTTTAAGAAACCAGTTTGGTAATCGAACCCTTCGTGAGGTGGTTTCTGGAGAGAGAGATATGTTGATGAAAAACATCACTGATTCCCTGAATAATACGGTCTTGGATGAACTTGGGATAGAAATCATCGACGTTCGTGTGAAGAGAATTGATCTTCCTCCAGAGGTAAGCAACCAAGTTTATCGCCGAATGACAGCGGAGCGTAATAAGGAAGCGCAAGAGTTACGTTCTACCGGTAAAGAGAAAGCTGAAAAGATCAGGGCATCAGCAGATCGAGAGCGTACAATTGAATTAGCGAATGCTTACAGAGATGCGGAGCAGCTGCGAGGTCAGGGAGATGCTGAGGCAGCAAAAATTTATGCTGAAGCTTATGAGGAAGATCCCGAGTTCTATGCCTTTGTGCGAAGTCTGAATGCCTACAAGTCAGCTTTTTCCAATAAGGGTGATATCTTGTTAGTAGAGCCAGACAGTGATTTTTTCAAATACCTCAATCAGCAAAAATCAGATTAAAAAAGGCATGAAGAACCTGTCGATAAGTCTGCGTTAAAAAGTTCTCCATAATGCCGGAGGTTTTGTTAGAATGCTAAAGCCGGGGAAACCCGGTTTTTTTATGTACCTGGATTGGAGATATAGGTGGTTGAAGATATAGGGCGAGCGATAGCGCTAATGCTTGTATTTGAAGGAATTCTTCCGTTTGTCGCTCCAAGGCGTTGGCAAGAAATGATGAAGGTACTTTCTATTTTGGAAGAGCGATCATTGCGATCGATTGGACTATTTAGTATGGGTGTCGGAATAGTGTTACTTTGGTTGTTGCGCTGAATTAATTTTCCTTAAATCCAAGAGGTTTTCGTGTCAAATGTAGATCGCTGGTTACTTCCGGATGGTATTGATGAAGTCTTACCTGAGCAGGCGCACCTCGTTGAGAAAATGCGACGAGAAATTATAGATCTCTATCACAACTGGGGTTATGACCTTGTAATCCCTCCAATAGTTGAATTTACCGAATCACTATTGAGTGGCTCTGGCCAAGATCTTGATTTAATGACGTTCCGTTTAACCGATCAATTGAGTGGTCGGTTGATGGGCGTGCGCGCAGATATAACTCCTCAAGTCGCTCGAATGGATGCTCACAGCCTAAACCTCAGCATTCCAGGTCGCTTTTGTTATGCTGGCACGGTCCTTCATACTCTTCCCCGCGGTCCTTTAGA
>NTJY01000015.1 GCA_002457245.1 SAR92 bacterium MED-G29
CCTATGTCCGGCTTTAGGTATTACGATACCAGTTGGAAAGGATTCGATGTCAATGCGCACCGCTTGGAAGGATGGTGATCAAGATAAATCAATTACTTCTCCGTTATCGTTAATAGTAACTGGATTTTCTCCCGTAATGGATGTCCGTAGCACTCTTACTCCCCAGTTGAGCACAGATTGTGGTGAAACTAGTTTGTTGTTGATCGATTTAAATGAATTCTCTAATCGATTAGGTGGTTCCATTTTTTGTCAAGTCTTCTCCAAGTTTGGAACCAATGTCCCGGATGTAGATAGCCCAGAGACCTTGCTTGGCTTTTTCAATGCCATGCAAGAATCAATTGATCGTAGCGAAATTTTAGCCTATCACGATAGATCTGATGGTGGTCTTTTCGCAACATTAGCTGAGATGAGTTTTGCAGGTCATGTGGGCATCTCAGTTTGTCTAAATGATGATTTATGCGGTTTGAATGGCAACATTAATGCCGCTCTTTTTAATGAAGAGCTCGGCGCTGTTGTTCAAGTCAAATCAAGCCAAGTGGAGGTAGTGTCTGATAGGTTTCTCTTGGCAGGAGCCAGTGTTTCGACTGTTGGCCATTTAAATGCGAATGACCTTTTTGAAATTCGATATCGGGATAGGTTGATCTTCTCGAAAAGGCGTGATGTTTTGCAAAGCGCTTGGAGTGAAACTTCATTCAAGATAGCATCGCTGCGAGACAACGCAGACTGTGTCCGACAAGAGTTCGCTCGAATTCAGAAGCCAGATCCTGGGCTGTCGGCTAATCTTTCCTTTGATGTAAATGCTGACTTTAGAGCTCCAAATCTAATATCTGGAGTCAGACCTAAAGTGGCGATTTTAAGAGAGCAAGGCGTAAACAGTCATCTAGAGATGGCAGCGGCTTTTGATCGAGCTGGATTCGATGCTTTTGATGTGCATATGAGTGATTTGCTGGCAAAGCGCCAAAGTTTAGAGGACTATATTGGCTTAGTTGCTTGTGGTGGATTTTCCTATGGTGATGTTTTAGGCGCAGGAGAAGGATGGGCTAAGACCGTTTTGTTCAATAACCAACTAAGAGATCAGTTTGAACAGTTCTTTGTTAGGAAAGATACCTTTAGTTTGGGAGTATGTAATGGTTGCCAGATGCTGAGCAATCTCAAATCTTTGATACCTGGAGCAGATTTATGGCCACGGTTTGTGCGGAATATGTCAGAGCAATTCGAAGCCAGATTCTCTTTGGTCAGAGTGGAGTCCTCGTCTTCAGTTCTGCTTAGTGGTATGGAGGGGTCTACTATTCCAATTGCTGTATCACATGGTGAAGGGAGGGCGGAGTTTTCTTCGACAGAAGATTTAGTCAACTTAAACAAGAACAAACAAATAGCTTTACGTTTTGTTGAAAATGATCTTGAAATTGCATCTCGTTATCCTGCCAATCCAAATGGCTCTCCGGAGGGATTGACGGGGATTACATCAATCGATGGCAGGGTAACACTGATGATGCCTCATCCTGAACGAGTTTTTCGAACTGTACTAAATTCTTGGTACCCTAAAGATTGGAAAGAAAATGGTGCTTGGATGAGGATGTTTATTAATGCGCGTCAATTCGTCGAATAGGCCGAGATGTTCAAATAAGTATTGAAATTATATCTTTAGTATGGGCTTAGGTAAGCAATAATGGCAAAAATAAATAATGAATCGGAGTTGGTGAAGAAGGCGCTCTCAGTGGGTGCGCTTTATGCTGAGAAACGAGGTTATGGAAAAATTGAAGACCAAGACTCAGTCAAATTAAAGGTAGAGTTCGTTTATAAAGTTTTGATCGAGGATAAGCTTATTCAGCCTCTAGCAAAAGGTCAGATAAGTGATCCAAATATGCGACATAAATTGGCATTGTGGATATCTCGACAACTGCCAGCGGGTCATTCTCTTCTGCGTTAAATTTAGTTTTAGCTCGAGTGATGGGCCACGAGCTATTCAAGCTATCTCCTTGGGCGCTAATCTTTTTTTCAATCTATGTTAGACTTATTCACGAGTTGACTAGGCAGTCGCTGCATTGATCTCTCTAGCGTTCGGTTATGTGCGTGTGGGAGCGAGGCAGAGGAAAGTCCGGGCTCCAAAAGGTAGAGTGCCAGGTAACGCCTGGGGGGCGTAAGCCTACGGAAAGTGCCGCAGAAAGTAGACCGCCAATGATTCGTTCGCGAATACAGGTAAGGGTGAAAGGGTGTGGTAAGAGCGCACCGCACTGCTGGTAACAGCAGTGGCAGGGTAAACCCCACTCGGAGCAAGACCAAATAGGTTTCCATGAGGCGTCACCTGCGTTGGAAACGGGTAGGTTGCTTGAGGCAAGCGGTGACGCTTGTCCCAGATGAATGACTGTCCACGACAGAACCCGGCTTATCGGTCGACTCATATATTTTTTCAGCAACAACTAAAAGGCCTCTGGTTTTCTGGAGGCCTCTTTGGTTGATTCAAGCATCTTTTTAATTCCTTTTTTGCATATAAAATTTTTCCCTTATATACAAAAAGTTCTAAGTACGACTCAAGCTAGAAGTTACTTTAACTTCTATCGATACAATAATGTTTTCTATTGTGAAAAATAATCTATACGAAAGCTGCTATGCATGGGATAGATGATTTCATTGGAACTTACTGATTTTATTAGTTTTTTATCGTTAAAGCACCCTTGACATTGGGTCTATTGATCAATAGTGTGCACATATGGGAAAAAGTGGTAAAAAGTGGGAGAAATTTAGGGTTGAGGGGTAAGCGCGGCAATGTTCAGAGGCAGTGATCCAATTAATATGGACGCAAAGGGTCGGATGGCAATTCCGACACGATATCGTGAGCTGCTCAGTGAAATGTGTGCTGGCGATCTGGTCATTACGATTGATATGAAGTCTAGCTGCCTAACTCTGTCTCCTTTGCCCGAATGGAAAAGATTTGAAGAAAAAGTTGCAGCGCTACCTGCGCTTGATGATCTTGGTGAAATGTTGAGTCGTTTCGTTATCGGTCAGGCAAAAGATATTCAGTTAGATGGTAGTGGTCGAGTTCTAATTCCCTCAGAGTTGAGAGAGTATGCAGAGCTAGACAAGAAATTAATTTTAGTTGGGCGAACCCAGAGATTAGAGATCTGGTCTGAAGATAATTGGAATGCAGAAAGAGAAAAAGGTCAAGAGAATTATCGAGATATGCTAGTTGATCGGGAAAAAATGTCAGAAGCACTTAAGAACCTTTCTTGGTAGAAATTGGATTTTTTTAAAATGCACCACACGACGGTACTATTAAAAGAAGCTATTGATGCATTGATTATTGATGCTGATGGATTCTATGTCGATGGGACATTTGGTAGGGGTGGACACTCTTCAAGATTGCTGCATAAGTTATCAAGAAATGGCTCTGTTCTGGCGATTGATAAGGATCCTGCTGCTATTGCCTCTGGCCATAATAATCTGAGTAATGATGTAAGACTGAAACTTGTACATGGCAGCTTTTCAAATATCACAAACTTCGTTTGTAATGAGAATGGTATGGGTAAAGTTGCAGGAGTCTTGCTTGACCTTGGAGTTTCATCCCCTCAGATAGATGAATCTGAAAGGGGGTTTAGTTTTTTAAGAGATGGCCCTCTAGATATGCGTATGGATACTACTCGAGGTCAGTCTGCCGCAGATTGGATTAATAGTGCTGATGAGTCTGAAATATCTACAGTATTAAAGGATTATGGAGAGGAAAGATTTGCACGGCGCATGGCTGCAGCTGTTGTTCAAGAAAGAAATAAAGCTCCAATTATCAGTACTGTTCGGCTTGCGTCTGTGCTCGCGGCGGCTCATCCCTCGTGGGAGCGAGGTAAGCATCCGGCAACCAAAGCATTTCAAGCCATAAGAATTTTTTTAAATCGAGAACTTGAAGATCTAGATGCTCTTTTGACTCAAGTTATTGATGTTTTGAGAGTAGGTGGGCGGTTGGTTGTTATCAGTTTCCATTCATTGGAGGATCGTCGAGTTAAGCGATTTATTCGCGATCAGGAGCGCGGTATTAAGTTACCAAAAAACCTTCCCATTCAAGATATTGATCGTGGGATCCGACTCAAAAAAGTAGGCAAGGTTATTAAGCCATCAGGGCTGGAGATTGAAAGAAACATTCGATCTCGAAGTGCGATTATGCGTGTAGCTGAGAGAGTTGCGTGAAATGAGAAAAGTGGTTGTCTTCAGTTTGTTTTCGGCGCCCATGCAAATTGCAGTTTTATGGCTGGTTGTCACGGTTACAGGAATAATGGTGGCCTATGTAAGTCATCTATGTAGAGAGAAATATGCAGAATTGGCCAGTATGGAAAATGAGTCTAATCAACTTCAAATTGACTTTGGCAGATACTTGCTTGAACAGAGTGCCTGGGGATCTCTGCAGCGAATTGAGATGTCCGCCGCTGATGAGTTTGGTATGCATAATCCTCTGCCGAGTGAAATTGTAATTATTAGAAACCCTTAGTTTGAGATTTATTGGAATAGTTAAAGTTACACAGTGACTTAAAGGTAAACAAAAAAGTGCCAAAAAAATCGGTTCAGGCTGTTATACCCCGATGGCGTTACTACTTGGTAATGCTGATTCTGGCCTCTCTACCGATTTTACTTTTGGTTAAGATAGCTCAGTTGCAAATCCTCCCGAGTCAGGAGAGGGGTGTAGACTTTCTTCAGCATCAAGGTGATAGCCGTGCTATCCGCAATGTTACTATTCCCGCTTACAGAGGCCTTATTACGGATCGAAACGGGGAGCCACTGGCTATTAGTACTCCCGTAACAGCTATCGTCGCCAATCCTAAGAATATACAAAAAAGTGATATTGAAAGATTGTCACTGGCACTTAAAATATCAGAAAGCCAACTCCAAAGTCGCTTACAGCGCTATAGAAATAAGTCTTTCATGTACCTAGTTCAACAGCTTCCTAATGATGAGGCTGAGAAAATCTTGAAATTGAATATCCCCGGAGTCTCTGGCCAGCAGAGATACAAGCGTTTTTATCCAGCAGGAGAAGTTACCGCTCAATTGGTTGGATTTACAAATTATTTGGATATTGGTCAGGAAGGCATGGAGCTAGCTTATGATGACTGGCTCACAGGTGAGCCAGGTAAAAAGAAAGTCGTTCTTGATAAGAATAGACGGGTTATAAATGATATCTCTTTAATTCAGGCGGCGAGTTCAGGTGAGGATTTAAGGCTGAGTATTGATTTACGTGTCCAATATGCCGCTTATCGAGCACTTAAAAAGGCCGTTAAAAAACATAATGCTAAATCTGGTTCTGTAGTGGTTTTGGATGTAAATTCAGGAGAGGTTCTGGCGATGGTAAACCAGCCTTCATTTAATCCTAACGATCGGTCAAAGCTTCGTCAGAGCTCAGTTAGAAATCGAGCAATTACAGATCTCATGGAGCCAGGTTCAACAGTCAAACCATTTACTGTTTTAGCTGCTTTAGAGAGTGGTCAATTTTCGGCACAAAGTCGAATTGATACTAATCCTGGATATTTGAAGGTCGATTACAAAACGTTTGTTGATCCATCTAATTATGGTGAGCTAAATCTTGCTGAAGTACTTACTAAGTCTAGTCAAGTAGGCACAACTAAAGTTGCTTTGGCACTCGATCCAGAGTCTACGCGTGATTTATTTCAAAGAGTAGGTTTTGGAGAGGTAATGGGCACCGGATTTCCAGGAGAGACATTGGGGAGTTTACCTGCTTACAGGAAATGGCACCCGGTCACTCAAGCTACCTTCGCTTTCGGTTACGGTTTAAGTGTCTCCTCTCTGCAACTAGCTCGTGCTTATGCAGTGCTTGCAAATGATGGGCTTCGAAAAGAGATATCGATGGTTGCTTTGAATTCCGAGCCTGAGGGTTTGAGAGTCATCAATGCAGCGACTACAAAAGAGGTGCGGCATATGCTTCGTGCTGCCAGTAGTCATAAAGGTACAGGTAGGCGTGCGATGATAGATGGTTACTCTGTAGGTGGCAAAACAGGCACGCTGCATAAGGTGAAAGTAAACGGTGGTTACGATGATAATCGATATATGTCTGTATTTGCGGGCTTATCGCCTATTAGTAGCCCTCGGTTAGCAACAGTTGTTGTTATTGATGAGCCTCGGCAAGGGGATTATTTTGGAGGTCTAGTTGCGGCTCCTGTGTTTTCTGAGATCACAGGCAATGCTTTGCGGTTGATGCAGGTAACTCCTGATGAGACAGATCAGAATAGCTCTTTAGTTAGTCTAGATAAGGGTAATGTCAGCGGAGAGGACTCATAATGGGCATTCCTCAAACCTCAAGAATAATGCTCTCAACTTTAATAGAGGGGCTACTGGTATCCCATAAATGCCCGCAGATAAGAGTTAAGGGTATCACTCAAGATAGCAGGAAGATCGGTCCAGGCTTTGTTTTTGTAGCGCTCCAAGGAAGTGATAAAGATGGCAGAGCTTATATTCCCGAAGCCGTTAAAAGGGGGGCCGTGGCCGTTCTAGTTGACTTGGAAAAGTGCAAGAAAACATCGGTTACGTCTTTTTATGAGAAATTTAAAACAACCATTCCCATACTTGAAGTAAAAAACTTACCTAAAAAATTGTCACTCATAGCGGCACGATTTTATGGAGCTCCATCAACTAAGTTAAAAGTTACTGCGATCACTGGAACCAATGGGAAAACAACTTGCGCTCATTTATACGCAAACTTATCAGCTCTTTATCATAAAAAAGTGGGGCGAAAAAATACTGAAAATCATTGCGGTTATGTGGGAACTTTAGGTCATGGCAAAGCAACTCTGACCAATGAAGTTGAGTCAGATAAATTAGCTGAAAATATTCATACTTCTCCAAGGCTTACCACTCCAGATGCAATTAGTATGCAATGTATATTGGATGATTTGTACTCTGATGGCTGCGATAACGTTGTTTTAGAGGCCTCATCTCATGCCTTACAACAACATCGTATTGCAAATGTTTCTATCGATACTGCCATTTTCACTAACTTAAGTAGAGATCATCTTGACTATCATGGTGATTTAAAGACTTATGCTGATGCGAAAGGAAAGTTATTTGCGATGCCTGATTTAAAAAATGCTGTAATTAATATTGATGATGAGCTGGGTAAATCTATTCTGACAAAGTTAGACCCTGCAGTCAGAGTGATCACTTATAGTTTAGAAAATATTACTGCAGACATTTACTGCCAATCTATGAGTTTTTCAACAGAGGGACTTGAAGCTTACATACAAACTCCGTGGGGTTCTGGTCGGATAATTTCGAGTCTGCTTGGTCGATTTAATCTCTGCAATCTTTTAGCTGTGATTGCTAGCTTCACTGTCAATAATGAAGACATTGAGTATGAAAATTTCCCACGCATATTGGATATTATATCGCTGTTAGATCCTGTTGAGGGTCGAATGGAACTGGTGAGGGGAATTTCAGGCCCATCGGTTATCGTTGATTATGCTCATACACCGGATGCCCTGGAGAAGGTTCTTCAGGCGCTTCGCCTCCATTGCAAAGGGTATCTTTGGGTTGTTTTTGGTTGTGGCGGTGATCGTGATATTGGGAAGCGTTCTCAGATGGGAAGTGTCGCTCAAGCTAAAGCAGATAAGGTTATTGTTACATCAGATAATCCTCGAAGTGAAAACTCAAGAAAAATCATTGAAGATATTGTTAATGGAATAAATTCGGCGGTAACAATAGAAGTTGATCGACGGGAAGCAATAATATTAGCGATTAGTTCAGCTTCTGATAACGATGTTGTCCTGATAGCTGGTAAAGGCCATGAAAAATATCAAATTATAGGTTCAAAGAAAGTCTATTTCAGCGATAAGCAAGAAGCGAGCCTCGCTTTAGAGCAACGTTATTGTCAATCAGGTGGTGCTGCGTGATGAGTGAACTGCGATTAACTGAGGCTGCCGACCGATTTGGCGGCACATTACTAAATCCAGATGGCTGTTTTGATTCAATATCGATAGATAGTCGCACGGTAATGCCTGGAGATCTTTTTGTTGCGATAAATGGGGAAAACTTTGATGCGCATCGCTTTATTCCGGACATTGCTAAAA
The DNA here is from genome assembly GCA_002457245.1 of SAR92 bacterium MED-G29. GTDB lineage: Bacteria > Pseudomonadota > Gammaproteobacteria > Pseudomonadales > Porticoccaceae > HTCC2207. The sequence continues at coordinate 8,058 of NTJY01000015.1, forward strand.
AAATATCTGGTGCGGTAGTGTCAAAACCTGATACTTCTTTGAATATTCCTCAATGGGTGGTGGAAGACACATCGGTTGCGCTTGGAAACCTAGCGAAACTTAGACGAGAGAAATTTGTAGGCCAATTGATTGCTATTACAGGTAGTTCGGGTAAAACATCAGTAAAGGAATCATTGATATCAATTTTAGCTGTTACACAGTTTGTACATGGAACGAATGGGAATTTAAATAATCACTTGGGTGTTCCGCTGACATTACTAAGCATGCGCGCGGATATAGATATTGCCGTTATAGAAATGGGTGCGAGCGCTGCAGGCGAAATTGATTATCTGTGTTCTGTGGCTAAGCCTGATGTGGCTCTGATTAATAATGCGCAAACTGCTCATATTGAGGGCTTTGGCAGTGTTGAGGCAATCGCTAAAGCAAAAGCTGAAATATATAGCGGCCTTGAATCCGATGGCATTGCAATTTTGAATGCTGATGAGATTTGGTCAAAGGGATGGTCAGACATTATAGGTGATCGATGCTGCCTGAGATTTTCAGTTGAGGATGATAGTGCTGATATTTTCGCTAAAGAGATATCTGAGGCGGGAAGTGGCTGCTACAGTTTTATTCTTTGCTTGCATCCTAGATTAGGTAGCATCTCTGGTGAGCAGTTTTTGAAATTGACAATGCCTGGATTGCATGCTGTCAGTAACGCACTTGCAGCTGCGGCATGTGCGGTGGCTGTGGGCTCTAATTTATCATCAATCATTACAGGTCTAAGCACTGTTAGATCTGTACCGGGTCGCCTTCAGCGCTTTAAATTAGAGAATAGTTACACCGTTATAGATGATAGCTATAACGCTAACCCTAATTCTTTTGAAACTGCAATTGATGTCCTTTGTTGCTGCGATGGTCATCGAATAGTAGTCATGGGTGATATGGGCGAATTAGGTAATTATGCCGAAGAAGCGCATCAAAATATTGGTCGCTACGCCAAAAATTTGGGAATTGATTCTTTCTTAGGGGTAGGAGCTCTTTCCAAGATAGCCGCGGACGCGTTTGGAGGAGATCATTTTCAAAATCAAGATCAATTACTTGATGCCATAGCTCAAAAAATTGATTTGCTTAACATCCCAGCAACAGAAGTCACCATTCTAGTTAAGGGTTCAAGAAGCTCTCATATGGAAGGTATTGCACAAGCATTAATTAACCAGGAGAGCATGCCATGTTAGTTTGGTTATCAGAATATTTAGCGCAATTTTATACTCCATTTTCCGTATTTCAATACTTAACATTGCGAGGCATTTTCTCAGTAATAACAGCGCTAATTATTAGCTGGATACTTGGCCCAATAATTATTAACAAACTTAACCATTTGCAGATGGGTCAGGCTATTCGAGAAGATGGACCTCAATCACATCTAAGTAAAGCTGGCACTCCTACTATGGGTGGAGTGTTAATTTTATTAGCTATTTTTATCAGCAGTGTTCTATGGGCTGATCTAAGTAATCGATATGTCTGGATAGTCCTTTTGACTACTTTAGGATTTGGGATTATCGGTTGGGTCGATGATTATCGAAAGGTAGTAGAAAAAAATCCCATGGGGTTACCTGCACGATGGAAATATTTTTGGCAGTCAGTATTTGGCTTTTCCACAGCGGTTGCGCTCTATCTCTCAGCTCAATCACCGGCAGAAACCGAGCTTATTCTTCCGTTTCTTAAAGATTTTGCATTGGACTTAGGCCCCTTTTACATATTGTTTGCTTATTTTGTCATTGTTGGTACTAGCAATGCGGTGAATCTCACTGATGGATTAGATGGTTTAGCGATTCTTCCCGCTGTTTTAGTAGGTGGGGCATTGGGGCTGATAGCCTACCTGACGGGGAATTTTCAGTTTGCCGCTTACCTGCACATACCGTTTATAAGTGGTGCTGGGGAATTAATGATTATTTCGGCTGCTCTCTGCGGTGCTGGTTTAGGTTTTCTATGGTTCAACACGTATCCAGCAATGGTCTTTATGGGAGATATTGGAGCTCTGGCGTTGGGCGCGGCTTTGGGTGTTATCGCGATTATAGTTCGGCAAGAATTTGTTTTAGCCATAATGGGTGGTGTCTTCGTAGTGGAGACCTTATCTGTGATTATGCAGGTTGCATCATTTAAGTTGACAGGAAAGCGCATCTTTCGGATGGCTCCATTGCACCATCATTATGAACTAAAAGGTTGGCCAGAGCCGCGCGTGATCGTGCGCTTTTGGATTATTACAGTAGTACTGGTCCTTATAGGATTGGCTACATTAAAAATCAGGTAATAAAAATATTGAAAACATTAGATTATAAGTTAATAAATAGAACCATTGCTATCGTTGGCATGGGTGCTACAGGATTATCTGTGGCCCGATTTCTATCATCCATGTGTATTTCCTTCCAGATCATAGATAGCCGTGAGACTCCTCCTAACTTTGATCTAATACTTAAAGAATTTCCTGACGCACCGCTTTTCTTGGGTGAATTTAGTATGGAAATTTTCAAAAAATTTGACTTAGTAATACTAAGTCCTGGTGTTTCACTCAACCAACCAGTCCTTTGTGATTTAAAGTCTCACGGAGTCGAAGTAATCGGTGATCTTGAACTTTTTTTAAGTGTAGCAAAGGCTCCCATAGCTGCAATTACCGGATCAAATGGAAAAAGTACAGTTACAACTATGGTGGGAATGATGGCTCAGAGCAGTGGCCTTGATGTTGCGGTTGGCGGCAACTTGGGTACTCCGATGCTAGATTTACTATCTGATGATCGTGATCTTTATGTTCTTGAGCTATCTAGTTTTCAGTTAGAGTTAATTGAGGATATGAAGGGGGCCATTGTTTGTCTGTTAAATGTCAGCGCTGACCATATGGATCGTTATGACAATCTAAAAGAATATGCCGCTGCAAAGCATAGGATTTTCAATGGAGCCTCCGTTGCGATATTTAATCGTGAAGATCATCAAACCACTCCATCTGCTGCAGTAGGAGTCAAATCTTTTAACTTTGCTCTGGATACTTCTGATAAAGATCAATTTGGTATAAATTTTTCGGATCAAGGAAAATTCCTCAGCTTTGATGCAAATCCCCTCGTTGAGATATCAAGCATAGCTACTCAAGGTAAGCACAACCATATGAATGCACTCGCTGCGTTGGCGATTGGCTCAGTTATTGGAATAAAACCAGAATTTATTATTTCTACCCTCAAAAGTTTTAAAGGGTTACCTCATCGCTGTGAGGCCGTTACAACACTCAATGATGTTTTGTTCATTAATGATTCCAAGGGGACTAATGTTGGAGCGACATTGGCTGCAATAGAGGGGTTTGGGACGCTAGGCAGAAAAAATTTACTTTTGTTGGCAGGTGGGCAAGCAAAAGGTCAAAACTTCGATCAACTAAAACAGGCGGTTGAAAAATTTGTAAAGTGTGGAGTATTTTTTGGCCAGGATGCCGATCAAATAGAAAATGTTCTTGGATCAAAAACAAAAGTTTATCGAGCAGATTCTGTTGCTTCTGCAGTTAGTATCGCGAAGAGAGAGGCTACTGCGGGAGATATTGTACTCTTCAGTCCCGCATGCGCGAGTTTTGATTCTTTTTCTGGTTTTGAGGAACGCGGTCGGAGCTACCAGAAAGCGGTATTTTCTGATGGATCTTTGGGAGCATATTGTGCTTCTTAATATGCCGCTATTTATCTCAAAGCAAAAGAACCAGCAGTGGTACGTCGACCTACCTCTGTTATTACCTGTGATCGCCTTAATGTCTATTGGCTTCATTATGGTCAGCTCTGCTTCCTTCAGCTTTGGAGATCATCGTTTGGGCGATGAGTTATTTTTCTTTAAAAGGCATTTAGCTTACTTGGCAATGGGTCTAGTTACTCTGATGATTTGTTTCTTTATACCATCAGAATTTTGGTTTAAATATGCTCGATTTTGGATGCTCATTGCTATTGTTTTACTAATTCTTGTGCTGGTGCCTGGTATTGGCCGTGAGGTTAATGGAAGCAGACGCTGGTTGTCCTTCGCGGGTCTCACGCTACAGGTTTCCGAGCTAGCAAAAGTTGCGACAGTAGTATTCTTAGCAGCTTACCTTAAGCAGTATCGCTCGACCCTAGTATCGGGATGGCAGCATTTCTTGAAGCTCATGGCAGTAATTGGACTACTTACGATTCTTTTGATTTCGGAGCCTGATTTTGGGTCAGTTGTTGTTTTAGTTGGCACGTTTATGGCGATGCTCTTCCTGGGTGGCGCAAGGCTAAGAGAATATGGTCTTGTGATTGCAATCGCTGGGATGACTCTTTGGTGGCTGAAAGATGCGGCTCCCTACCGTGTAGCTAGACTAACTACATTTCTAGATCCATGGTCAGATCAGTTTGATAGCGGATACCAATTAACGCAGTCCTTGATTGCCTTTGGCAGAGGTGAATGGTTCGGTGTTGGATTGGGCCAGTCAGTGCAAAAGATGCTTTATCTTCCCGAAGCACATACAGATTTTGTTTTCGCTATCTTTGCAGAAGAATTTGGTTTTATTGGGGTCATATTTTTGATTGGCCTATATTGTTTAATCGTTATCCGTATCTTTGGATTAAGTAGAGTCGCTATTGCTCAGCATAGTTGGTATGCAGCCTTCGTATTGATTGGATTCGGATTGCTTATTAGTGGTCAAACCTTTATCAATCTTGGAGTTAATGCTGGGTTATTACCCACTAAAGGTTTGACTCTACCATTTGTGAGTTACGGCGGCAGCAGTCTGCTTGTTTGTTGCGCCATGATTGGCATGATGCTTCGATTTGGCCATGAATTAAATCAATTTGAATTAACGAATCGGAGGCCTATTTATGAATCATGATGGGCAGCTTCGAGTGATGATTATGGCAGGTGGAACTGGAGGCCACGTGTTTCCAGCTCTTGCTGTAGTTAGAGAATTACGTAAAGATAATGCTTTGATTTCGTGGTTAGGAACAAGGTCAGGAATAGAGGCGGATGTCGTGCCTAAACACGATATTCCCTTACATTTTATTACTATTGAGGGCGTTCGAGGCAGAGGCCTAATGGCCCTTCTAAAGGCGCCAATTTTATTATTGAGATCAATACTTCAAGCCTTATCAATTTTAGGAAAAACTCAGCCGCAAGTCGTAGTTGGTATGGGTGGATTTGCTTCAGCCCCCGGTGCTTTGGCGGCTTGGCTGAGACGCATTCCGGTGATTATTCACGAGCAAAACTCAATTGCAGGAACAACTAACAAAATCTGTTCGCTATTTGCAAAACGCATTTTACAGGGTTTTCCAAATACCCTTCCAGGGGGAGAGTGGTGTGGTAATCCAGTCCGTCATGAAATTAGTCAGCTTGCGCTACCAGAGCAAAGGTTTGAAAAACGAAGTGGTAAATTAAAACTTTTAGTGCTTGGTGGAAGCCTTGGAGCACTCGCATTAAATACGGTTTTACCAAAGTCATTGAGAGTGTTAGATCCAAAAATACGCCCAGAGGTTTTACATCAAACTGGGAGGAATCACTTGGATCTTACTAAAGAACTATATGCTAGTGAGGGTCTTGATCTTTGTGATTCCTCAATAACATTAGTACCTTTTATTGACAAGATGGAGGAGGCGTATGGTTGGGCTGACCTCGTTGTTTGCAGAGCAGGCGCCTTAACTATATCTGAAATTACGGCCGTAGGGATAGGTGCTCTGCTTATTCCATTTCCTTTTGCTATTGATGATCACCAAACTTCAAATGCTCAAGTATTGGTCGATGAAGATGCCGCTGAGCTGATTCAACAATCAGAACTTACCTTTGAGACACTGACGAGAAGCCTTGCTGAGCTATCTACTAATAATAAACGGCGGCTAGAGATGGCAAAGAATGCACGTTCTTTGGCTAAATTTGGCGCTACTAAGCATGTTGCTCAGGCATGTTGGGAGGTGGTGTATGGTTAAAGCGCTGAATTTCGAGCTACCTGAAATGCGCCGTATCCGACACATTCACTTTGTGGGGATTGGTGGAAGCGGTATGTCCGGTATTGCTCAAGTACTTATTAATCTGGGTTATGAGATCTCCGGATCTGACTTAATGTCCAACAATAGTATTGAGCGCTTAGAGAAATCTGGTGCAACTGTTTTTATAGGGCATGCTGCGACAAATATTAAAGATGCAGATGTTGTCGTCAAATCTTCAGCTATTGACTACGAAAATATAGAGATCGCGACTGCTTTAGAGCAGACAATACCTGTGGTACGACGCGCGGAGATGTTATCTGAGCTAATGCGCTATCGGCATGGAATCGCGGTCGCCGGTACGCATGGAAAAACGACAACAACCAGCCTCATTGCCGCGATATTTGCAGCTGCTGATTGTGATCCTACCTTTATCATTGGGGGGAGAGTTAACAACGTTGGAACTAATGCTCAACTTGGTGAGAGCAGATATCTTATTGCTGAGGCTGATGAGAGTGATGCATCGTTTTTACATTTGCAACCTATGGTTGCAGTAGTTACCAATATTGAAGCAGACCATATGGAAGCGTATGGATTTAATTTCGATCGTCTAAAAGACACTTATATACAGTTTTTGCATAACCTTCCTTTTTATGGGTTAGCTGTTTTGTGTGTTGATGATGATGTGATCACAGGTCTGCTAACGAGAGTGGCCAGACAAACGCTTACTTATGGTTTTAGCAAGGATGCAGGGTACAAAATTGATAATTTTAAGACGCATGAAAATCAGAGTATATTTCAGGTTCATCGTCCCGACGGTAAAGCTAGTCTGTCTATAACTCTTAATATTCCTGGTCGACATAATGCTTTAAATGCTGCCGCGGCAATAGCTGTTGCTTCAGATGAAGGGATTTCAGATGAAGCAATTGAAAAAGGGCTAAGAAATTTTGAGGGAGTCGAGCGGCGTTTTGAAATTATTGGTCATTTCCCGATCGATGATGGTAGCGCTCTTTTGGTGGATGATTATGGTCATCATCCGACAGAAGTAAAAGCTACTATTGATGCAGTCCGGATTAGTTGGCCTATGAGGCGATTAGTCATGATTTTTCAACCTCATCGTTACTCTAGAACTAGGGATCTTTATGAGGATTTTGTTCATGTCTTGTCGCAGGTTGATGTCCTTATCTTGCTGGATGTTTACTCTGCTGGCGAAGACCCAGTGGCTGGTGCAAGTAGTGAAAATCTATCTGATAGTATTCGTAAAAAAAGCAAGATCGATCCGATTCATGTAAAAACTATTCAAGAAATTCCTTTTATTATCGCTGATTTGGTTAAGGGCAATGACCTTGTTCTTACACAGGGTGCAGGTAGCGTCTCAAAACTTGTAGCGATGCTTGTTAATAGTCAGTTGAGGAGGGTGAATTAATGGTAGCTTCGTTAATTATCAATAATCAGTTACCCGCTCTCGGACGAGTCGGGATTCTCTATGGTGGTAATTCGTCAGAGAGAGAAATTTCATTGATGAGTGGCGAAGCGGTCTACACGGCGTTAAAAAATGTCGATCTGGAAGCGATTCTTATCGATGTTGAAGATGATTTACTCAAGCTCCTACCAACACTCGATCTGGATCAAATATTCATTGCTTTGCATGGTCCGGGTGGTGAGGACGGAACTCTTCAAGGTGCCTTGGAGTATCTCCAACTTCCTTATACCGGTAGTGGTGTTTTAGCCTCCTCATTAGCTATGGATAAAAGGCGTTGTAAACAGCTTTGGCAGGGCATTCAGTTACCCACAGCAGATTTCTGTTTACTTGAAAAGAATACCGATTGGGCATCTGTTCTCCACTGTCTTGGAAATAAGGCAATGGTCAAGCCTGCAAATGAGGGTTCAAGTATCGGTATGAGCCGAGTTGAAACCGCTTCTGAGCTAGAGACGGCTTGGAGATTTGCTAATGACTTTGATGCGGTGGTTATTGCTGAGCCTCTTCTTAGCGGCGATGAATATACCGTTGCAATCTTGGGTGACGAAGTTCTTCCATCCATTCGAATTGAGACCTCAGAAATTTTCTATGATTACCAAGCTAAATATTTCTCAGATGAAACTCAATATTTTTGCCCAAGTGGCTTATCTGAAAAAAGAGAAGGTGAACTGAGTGATTTGGCGATGAAGGCATTCAAAAGTTTAGGCTGCAGTGGGTGGGGGCGAGTTGATGTTATGACCGATGATAAAGGTAGGTTTCAATTATTAGAGGTCAATACCGTACCGGGTTTGACGAGTCATAGTTTGGTTCCAATGGCTGCGAAAGCAGCTGGTATAGATTTTGAGCATTTGGTGTTAGAGATTCTTCGGAATTCTCTGTAATGGTCGCCAATAAAAAAGGTGCTGAAGTGAAAAGCCAGAAAAAGAATAAATTTTTAGAAGAAGTAGGCGAGAAATTTTTACGCATTCTAATAGTGACGGTTTTTGCTGCATCACTTTATGGAATAGATTTTATTTATAAACAGATTGATGCGCCATTGACAAGAGTATTTGTAGGTGGCGATTTTATAAATCTAAAAGAGCAAGATTTAGCTAGCTTAGTGGAAAAAGAAATAGACGGGGGTTTTTTGAGTATGAATCTTAATCATTTGCGTGAACAACTTCAGCGACATCCTTGGATCCATGAAGTCAGTGTTAGGAAAGAATGGCCATCGACACTGAAGGTTGAGGTGGTAGAGGAGGTACCTATTGCTAGATGGGGGCATAAAGGCTTTTTAAATCGTTTAGGAGAGCGTTTAGAGCTCCCTGAAAACAGTACTCTCAAATCACTACCAGTCATTGAGTCTGAATTTGGGACATCTCAAGACATGATCAAGCAGTATCAGATCGTATCTGAGTTATTAGTGCCAACTCGATTGAAGTTAGCTGAGTTACAAAGAGACTCAGTTGGAGCTTGGCAAGTTAATACCGTGCATGGGATTAAGTTAGTTCTTGGCAGAGAGCAGATAGTCGAGAAAATTCGCCGTTTTGTTATTGTCTGGCGATCTGGTTTAGAGCTAAAAATGGACAATATCTCACTGATCGATTTACGTTATCCCAATGGAATAGCAGTTGCTTGGAAGGATGATGGTTTGGCAAAAATTCAATCTTCTGAGGTTATAGATTCAAATTATAGTGCGGCTTAGATGCCGGCATTTAAAGGGTAGATTATGAGTAATTCAAATGAAGAAAACATGGTAGTCGCTCTGGATATTGGAACATCTAAAATTGTTGCGATTGTTGGTGCTAGGGGACCTCACGGTGATTTAGAGATAATTGGCACGGGAATGCATGAATCATCTGGGCTTAAAAAGGGAGTAGTCGTTAATATTGAAGCTACTGTCAACTCAATCCAAAGAGCTATAGAGGAAGCTGAGTTGATGGCTGGTTGTTCAATACATTCAGTATATGCGGGTATAGCTGGCAGTCATATTAGAAGCCTCAATTCTCATGGGATTGTAAAAATCCATGATGGTGAGGTCCAGACGGCAGATGTTGAAAGGGTGATAGATGCGGCGAGAGCAGTTGCGATACCTGCTGATCAAGAAATTCTCCATGTGCTTCCCCAGGAATTTATTATTGATGACCAAGAGGGAGTGCGAGAACCGATTGGCATGTCTGGCGTTCGGCTTGAAGCTAGGGTGCATTTGGTTACATGTGCTGCAAATGCGGCCCAAAACATTAAGAAGTGTATTCGGCGTTGTGGCCTTGAAGTTGATGATCTCGCACTTGAGCAGTTGGCATCTAGCCACTCTATTTTAACAGAAGATGAGAAACAGCTAGGTGTTGCCTTAATTGATATTGGAGGAGGCACCTCCGATATAGCCATCTTTACTGAGGGAGCTATAAGACATACTGGTGTTATCCCTATTGCTGGTGACCAGGTTACAAATGATATTGCTATGGCTCTCAGAACTCCGACACCTCATGCCGAGGATTTAAAAATTAAATATGCATGTGCGCTGGCAAAGTTAGCGCGTCCTGAGGAGACCGTTAAAGTGCCTAGCGTTGGTGATCGCGAGCCGCGAGATATGTCTCGTCAATTACTTGCAGAGGTCGTTGAGCCAAGATATGACGAGTTATTCACTCTCGTGCAGGCAGAACTCCGTCGAAGTGGATTTGAAGAGTTAATAGCAGCTGGAATTGTGCTGACTGGCGGCACATCAAAAATGGAGGGTGTTACTGAGTTAGCTGAGGAGATTTTCCATATGCCCGTTCGCATTGGTGCCCCTACTAACGTGGGGGGACTCTCAGACATCGTCAATAATCCTATTTACTCTACAGGTGTTGGATTGCTCGATTTTGGAATTTCACAGCAACGCAGAAATCAGAGTAGAGATAGTAAAAAAGTTCAAGAAGGCGGAGTGTTTGAGAGGCTAAAAGGTTGGTTTCAGGGTGGCGTGTAATTGTCATTTTAAAAAGTAGTTTAATTTAAATTGTGAGGCGCAAATAAGGAGAACAATATGTTCGAGTTAGTAGATAGTATTCCAAAGAATGCCGAAATTAAGGTGGTTGGAGTTGGTGGAGGCGGCTGTAATGCAGTTCGCCATATGATCGATAGCAATATAGATGGCGTTCATTTTATATGCGCCAATACCGACGCTCAATCCATGTATAACATGGACAGTGCCACCGTTTTACAGTTGGGTGGTGCACTTACCAAGGGACTTGGTGCTGGCGCTAATCCTGAGGTGGGTCGTCAGGCAGCTCTGGAAGACAAAGAACGGATTGGTCAGGTTCTTGAAGGAGCAGATATGGTTTTCATTACAGCAGGCATGGGAGGTGGCACGGGCACTGGAGGAGCTCCTGTCATCGCGGAAATTGCAAAGCAGATGGGAATTCTGACAGTCGGGGTTGTTACTCGACCGTTTTCCTTTGAAGGCAGAAAACGAATGGCTGTAGCTGATGAAGGAATCGCTCAATTAAAAGAGCGAGTGGACTCATTAATTATCGTTCCAAACGAGAAGTTACTTCAAGTGCTCGGAAAGGATATGACTGTTCTAAACGCTTTCAAACAAGCAAATGATGTTTTATTTGGAGCGGTTCAAGGAATAACGGATTTGATCTTGCTGGACGGCTTGATAAATGTTGATTTTGCTGATGTACGAACTGTTATGTCAGAAATGGGTATGGCGATGATGGGCACTGGTGATGCTAGTGGAGCTGACAGAGCAACCATAGCTGCCGAAGGAGCTATTCGATGTCCTCTATTAGAAGATGTCAATCTCCAAGGTGCTAAGGGGATACTAGTCAATATTACTAGTGGTTATGATCTGACTCTCGGGGAATTTGAAGATGTTGGTAACACAATAAGAGAGTTTGCTGATGAGGATGCGACGATTATCGTGGGTAGTGTGTTCGATCCAGATATGAATGATCAGTTGCGCGTGACTGTCGTAGCTACTGGACTGCGCACTCCTAGCTCCAAGACTGGTCCTCGAGGAGTCATTATTGATAATCAACCACCTAGAAAGACAGGAGGTGATATTGATTGGGGGAGACTAGAGCAACCAACAAGCTTTAGAAGAACACCGTCAGTAGGTGATGGTTCCGCAGCTGTAAAGGAAGAGCTCCAAGATGATCCAGAGTTAGATTACCTTGATGTACCAGCTTTTCTGAGGAAACAAGCGGACTAGAGGTGTAAAGATATGTGACCCTTTATCACCACGCCTCAGATTTCAAAAATCTTGGTGATAAGGGGCTCGTCTGTTACCATCTACTGCCGTTTTTAGGAATAGACATGATCAGGCAGCGCACTATCAAGAATACCATTCGCGCCACCGGTGTGGGCCTCCACACTGGAGAGAAAGTCTATCTTGCTTTATATCCGGCAGATCCAAATACTGGAATTGTATTCCGCCGATCTGACATCGAGCCAACTGTATCGATAGAAGCAACTCCAGATAATGTGGGTGATACCAATCTTCACACCACTCTTGTAAGCGGAAACACAAGAGTTTCTACCATTGAGCATCTTATGTCTGCGCTAGCGGGTCTTGGTATTGATAACTTGTTGGTCGACGTATCTGCTCAGGAAATTCCCATCATGGATGGGAGTGCTAGCCCATTTGTATTTTTGCTGCAATCAGCTGGAATTGTCGAACAAGAGGCTGCCAAAAGGTTTATCCGTATTAAAAAGTCAGTAACTGTTCAGCGAGATGACAAGACTGTGACTTTTAGGCCATATAATGGTTTTAAGATAAAATTCTCCATAGATTTCGATCATCCTGTCTTTAAGAAACAAACATTAAATGCGAGTGTGAATTTTTCAAGCTCTAGTTTTGTAAATGAAGTCAGTCGAGCTAGAACTTTCGGTTTTATGCGTGATATGGAGTATTTGAAATCTATTGGTTTAGCGCGTGGAGCTAGTTTAAAAAATGCAGTTGGTATTGGTGATGATGAAATTATCAATGAAAACGGACTCCGCTATAGCGATGAATTCGTAAAGCACAAAATTCTTGATGCCATTGGTGATCTGTATGTTGTAGGCAGTTGTCTAATTGGAGAGTATGATGCACATAAATCTGGCCATGAACTTAATAATGGTTCGCTTAAAGCACTTATGGCGGATCAAGACGCATGGGAGTTTGTAACGTATGAAAATAATCCAGAAGATTTACCCATTTCCTACATGAATCCGAGTTAACGAGCAGGCTTCTTTTCCTTGTGAAGATAATATTTATTAGCAATAACGCCGAAAAGGTCAGAACGATACGACTCAATAGTTGGGCGAAGTATATTCTCTCGATCCTACTTTTGGGTGCGCCTCTTGCCGCAGGTACCATGCTAGGTATTAAAGTTGCTGATGGTCGCTGGCAGCTGCTGTTTGATAACAGTATTGCTGAAATGCAACATCAAATGGTGGTGCAGAAAGAAGAGGTCACTGCGGGACGAGACCAAGCGCAAAACTCCCTTGCTGCTATGACTGTAAAGTTAGCAAAGCTTCGCTCCAGACTGGTTCGACTGGATGCCCTTGGTGAACAGCTCACTGAAATAGCTGACTTGAATGATGGAGAGTTTGATTTTTCCTCTTCTCCAGGCTTGGGTGGACCTATATCCAGTCCGCTTGCGAGGATAGCTGAGCAAGTTGAAATTCAAGACAAAGTATCAGTTATGTTTGCAAAACTTGATAACTCCATAACTCTTAGGGAGTCGCAACTCCAAATTTTAAAAGAGATGTTGTCTGATGATAGATCAAAAAAAGAACAATTAGTTTCTGGTCGGCCCATAAAAAAGGGTTGGATGTCTTCAGAATATGGTATGCGAATTGACCCCTTCCACGGTCAAAAGCAGTGGCACGCTGGAGTAGATTTCGCAGGAAGAGAGGGTGACGATATTGTTGCAGTCGCTTCTGGCGTTGTAACTTGGTCTGGAGAGCGAAGTGGCTATGGGTTAATGGTTGAGGTGAATCATAGCGATGATTTCGTCACTAGATATGGGCACAATAGTGAAAACATCGCTGAAGTTGGTTCTGTTGTCAAAAAAGGCGATGTTATCGCTCGAATGGGCAGCTCAGGTCGGTCAACTGGCCCACACGTTCACTTTGAAGTCTTCAGAAATGGCCGCACCGTAGATCCAGCATCATATATTCATCGCAACATTCGCTAGCCTTCCCCCCTTTATAGTATCTTCAGGATAGGTGAGAAATCTTCATCCAACTTTATTACGACATGGAATTAAAATTATGCTGGCAAAATTGCTAAAAAATGTCTTGGGAAGCAGCAATGATAGGCAACTTCGTCCCATCAGAAAGCTCGTCAATGAGATCAATGCTTTGGAAGATAATTTCAAATCTCTGAGTGACGGCGATCTATACAATCAGACAGATCGATTCCGCGATAGGCTTGTCAAGGGTGAGACTATAGATCAATTGTTACCTGAGGCTTTTGCTGTTGTTCGAGAAACATCATCCAGGGTTCTTGGGCTGCGTCATTTCGATGTTCAGATGATTGGTGGTATTGCATTGCATAGATGTATGATTGCTGAAATGAAGACCGGTGAGGGCAAAACTCTTGTAGCTACCTTGGCGGCATATCTAAATGCACTCTCTGGGGAGGGTGTGCACGTGATCACTGTAAATGACTATTTGGCACATCGAGATGCGCAGTGGATGGCGCCTTTGTATCAGGCATTGGGAATGTCTGTTGGAGTTATCCAATCTTATCAAGGACCTAATACTCCTAATTCTTTTTATATTGATGCTAAACAACAAGGCAAGTTAGTTCCCTCTGAGAGAAAGCAGTCATATGCGGCGGATATTACATATGGCACTAACAATGAATTTGGATTTGATTATCTCAGAGATAATATGGCCTTGAGGTTAGAGGATAAGTCTCAACGCGGTTTAGCTTTTGCGATTGTGGACGAGGTGGACTCTATTCTCATCGATGAGGCGAGAACTCCTCTAATAATCTCTGGTGCAGCACAAGATAGTTCCGCACTTTATAAAAAAATGGCAAGGTTAATTTTAAATTTAGAAGCGGTTGATAATACCGATAATCAAGAGTTAGGTAAGGGAGAGACCGTCCCCATTATTGGTGATTTTATAGTTGATGAGAAGTCTCGAGGTGTAGACTTGACTGAGGATGGGCATCAAAAAATTGAAGAGATTTTAATAAAAGAAGATCTTCTTATGCCTGAACAGAGTTTATATCAGGCAAGTAATCTTAATTTACTGCATCACGTTAAGTCTGCGTTGCGTGCAAAACACCTTTTTCACAAAGATGTAGAATATATTATTCAGGAAGGACAAGCCGTTCTAATCGATGAACATACTGGACGAACTATGCCTGGGAGACGTCTCTCTGAGGGGCTTCATCAGTCTATAGAGGCTAAAGAAAATCTAAATATTCAACAAGAGAGCCAGACACTTGCCTCAACTACATTTCAAAATTACTTCCGTATTTATGACAAACTTTCTGGGATGACTGGCACAGCAGATACTGAGGCCTATGAGTTTGATCAAATCTATGGGCTCAAGGTAATGGTGATTCCGACTAATGTGGATGTGGTTCGTGAAGATTTGAATGATCTCATCTATATGAATCAGAAAGAAAAGTTTGATGCGGTGGTTGAGGATATTAAATTAATAGTTGCCGCCGGCGCACCAATTTTGGTAGGCACTGCTTCCGTTGAAACCTCAGAGTTTCTGTCAGGCATTTTAAAAAAAGCAAAGATAAAACACAGCGTTCTCAATGCAAAGCAGCATGAACTCGAAGCAAATATTATTATTAATGCTGGTCGCCCGGGAGCAGTGACGATCGCAACAAACATGGCGGGCCGAGGGACAGATATTGTACTTGGAGGTAATTTAGAAGCTGAGCTAAAGCTACTCAAGGATAAGAAGGATTGTACAGATGAAAAAATCGATTCCTTGAAGAAGGATTGGTCAGAACGCCATGCTAAGGTTATTGAAGCTGGGGGATTACACATAGTAGCCACGGAGCGGCATGAATCTCGAAGAATAGATAATCAGTTGAGAGGTCGTGCTGGAAGGCAGGGTGATCCTGGCGTATCTCGTTTTTACTTGTCTCTGGAAGATTCCTTAATGAGACTCTTTGCTGGCGACCGCATCAGAGGAATGATGCAAGGCATGAGTGAAGATGGAAAACCACTTGAAGCTAGAATTCTTAACAGGACTATTGTTAAGGCCCAGCGCAAGGTCGAGGGTCGTAATTTTGATATTCGTAAGCACTTGCTGGAATATGACGATGTAGCGAACGATCAACGTCAAGTGATATATCAGCAGAGAAATGAGTTACTTGAGGATGATGATATCTCTGATGTAATCACAAATATTCGGGAGGATGTCGCAGAGCAGTGCATCAGTTCTTTCATACCACCTATGAGCGTGGAAGAGCAGTGGGATATTTCCGGTCTTGAGACGGCATTAGAGACTGAATTCTCCTTAAAACTCCCTATTCAAAAGTGGCTTGATAAGGATGATCGATTAGAAGAAGAGCAATTAAGAGAAAAAATCGTAACGGAACTACAAGGCAACTATGAGGCTCGATATGCCAAAGTTGGCGATCAAATGCGTGAGGTTGAGCGTCAAGTAATGTTGCAAGTCCTAGACAATCTCTGGAAAGAGCACCTCCAGAATATGGATCAGTTGCGTCAAGGTATAGGACTACGAGCATATGCCCAAAAAAATCCTAAACAAGAATATAAGCATGAGTCCTTTCGTATGTTTAAGGCGCTCCTTGATAATATCAAAACGGATACCATTCGGTATTTGAGTCACATCGAGTTGGCAAGTCAGCATGATATGCAAAGGATGGAACAGCAGAGGCGAGATGAGCAAAAACATCGACAGTATAAACATGCGCAAGCATCCAGCCTTGACGAGGGGGCGGCTGAACCAGAGGGAGATGCAGTGAGACAGCCATTGCTCAGGCAGGGACCCAAGGTAGGTCGAAATGATCCCTGCCCATGTGGGTCTGGGAAAAAATTTAAGCAGTGTTGTGGTAAGATTTAGAGCTATTAAGGAAGGAGTTTTGAATGGCTACTGGTAAGCCAGATTTACCCAAATTATACCCAGTAGGCGGATTTAAACTTGGTACAGCTAGCGCAGGTATTAAGACCCCCGGTCGTCCTGATTTAGTTATTATGGAGGCTATTCAAGGGTCTTCTGTTGCGGCCATCTTCACCAAAAATTCTTTTTGTGCAGCTCCGGTGATCGTTTGTAAGGAAAGGTTATCCCGAAGTCAACCCAGATACTTTGTGACAAATACAGGGAACGCCAATGCCGGCACTGGAGAGCAAGGATTGCTTGATGCTACCTCTACTTGTAGTAGCTTGGCGTCACTGGCAGGAGTTGATATAGATTCAGTGCTTCCATTTTCTACGGGCGTGATTGGTGAATTAATGCCAATGGAAAAGATCCGTGCAGCGTTACCTGGCGCTTTTAATAATTTGAATGAGTCTGGTTGGGAGGAAGCGGCCACAGGGATACTTACGACTGACACCCGCCCAAAAGGAAGTAGCGTGAGGTTTGGAGATTATAATCCGATTACTATCACTGGGATTGCAAAGGGATCGGGAATGATCAAGCCGAATATGGCAACTATGTTAGCCTATATCGCGACAGATGCATCAGTTGATCAAGAATTACTTCATAGTGCTTTAGTGAGAGCAAATGAGCGATCTTTCAATCGGATTACAGTCGATAGTGATACATCCACTAATGACTCAGTAGTTCTAGTTGCTACTGGAACAAGTGGAATTACTATTGATGAGAACTCATTCGATGAGTTTGTTGAGCATTTGACTAATACTTTTATCAATTTAGCGCAATCTATTATCCGAGATGCTGAGGGCGCGACGAAGTTTGTGGCGGTAGTTGTAGATACCGCCCGAAGTCGATCTGAGGCATTGGCTATTGCTTATTCAGTAGCGGAGTCGCCTTTGGTCAAAACAGCGCTATCTGCATCTGATCCAAATTGGGGTCGAATTTTAGCGGCGATTGGTCGATCTGCTGTCGAGGATTTAGATGTAAATAATGTGCAAATTCTCCTGAATTCCGTGCTTATTGCCGATCACGGCGCTAGAGCAAATAGTTATAGCGAGGAATCTGGTCAAATGGCGATGCAACCGGAGGATATTGAGATACGCATTTGCCTTAATCGGGGAAATATTAGTGAAACTGTGTGGACTAGTGATTTAACTTATGAATATGTCCGGATCAATGCAGAGTATCGCACCTAAGGTTTTACTGATTATATGAAAAGAGTTCACGTTGTCGCAGCGGTAATTTATGAGCCTCAAAATAGAGTCATTAACAATGCTGAAGCGGGCGTCGTAGGAAGGATTCTAATTTCTTGTCGTCCTAATCATGCTCATAAAGGTGGCTTTTGGGAGTTCCCAGGAGGTAAGCTCGAGATTGGCGAGGATGCGAGAGCTGGATTGGTTCGCGAACTATATGAGGAGTTAGATATTGAGGTGACAGAGGCCACTCCATTTATGCAGATTAGTCATGACTATCCAGATAAAAAAGTATTTCTAGATGTATGGATTGTGAGTTCTTTCACAGGTCAAGAGAGGGGTGTTGAAGGGCAAAGAATTAGTTGGGTGGCTTTGAATGAGATTAGTAATTACCCTTTCCCTGAAGCTAATCAATCTATCTTAGACAAGCTATTGAACTAACTCAGATGATTATGAGAACTTATCTTCGTCATCAAATTCGAATTCATCCAAGGCAGTCTCACCTGCGATTTTAAAACTCTCGGTTGCCCAATCCCCAAAATCAATCTTTTGACATCGATCAGAGCAAAAAGGGCGGAACTGTTGATCGGAGGTCCAACTCACATCGATATTACATGTTGGACACTTTACCTTCATAGCAAATTCTGAGTCTGGATTGATTGAGCTAATGCTAGGAATTTTTCATGCAGCTGATTGACTCTATAGGAAATCATGGCTTTTTCACCTGAATTATCAAAAATCCAATCAGCCTTACTTATCTTCTGCTCCCGAGACATTTGGCTATCAATAATTCGTTGGATTTGCTTAGAATTATTGGCGTCTCTTGCCCCTGCTCTCTCCAATTGTAATTCCATAGGAAGGTCTATCAATAGAGTAATATCAACAAGTTCATGCTGATCCGTTTCTAAGAGTAGTGGGGATTCTAGTATCACATAGGGGCTATCTGAATCGTTCAGATGCTCCACTATCCAATCGCGAATTATTGGATGTAGTAATTCTTCAAGCCATTGCTTTTTATTAGCATTGTTGAAAATGATCTCTCTTAAAGCGGCACGATCTAACGAACCATCAGATAGTATAATCTGGTCTCCGAATTGGCTGGCAATTTTTGATAGGGCTGGTTTACCAGGTTCAACAACTGCTCGAGAGCCTTCATCTGCATTTACTATGCAAATACCAAGATTTTTGAATTCAGCAGCAACAGAGCTTTTTCCTGTCCCAATTCCGCCGGTAAGTCCTAAAATTAAACGTCTATTTTCCAAAAATCGAGTTCCTGTTTGTTTTTTATCTAAAAGTCATTGAACAGTGAGGTGTACCATAACAAAATAGAATCACCCCAAATCATAGCGAGCCATCCAGAGATCGCGAGAAATGGCCCAAAAGGTAGTTGTGAATTTTGACTTTTAAGTCCCAAAATAATAGCTGAAATTCCGACTAATGCGCCTAGACCACTGGATATAAGTACTATTAAAGGTAACATTTTCCAGCCAAGCCAAGCCCCCAGAGCAGCTGTTAATTTAAAATCCCCATATCCCATTCCGTCCTTACCAGTGATCAACTTAAATATCCAGTAAATAGACCAAAGGCTCAGGTATCCGGCAGAGGCCCCTATAATAGACTCTATTAGTGGTACAAATATGCCTTGCGTATTAGCTAGCATACCTACCCACATTAAAGGCAATGTTATTTGATCCGGGAGTAGCTTTTCTCTGAAGTCAATGCCAGCAAGCGCTATTAAACTAGTTGAAAAAATAATAGCTAATAATCCATTGATACTTAATCCAAATTGAACAATGGTAAGCGTTATTATGATGCCAGTGAGGAGTTCAATAATCGGATACTGAGGAGAGATTTTGGAGGAGCAATAACGGCAGTTGCCTCTCAGTATTAAATAGCTTATCACCGGAATATTATGCTTTAGCTTAATTGGATGGCTGCA
The DNA here is from genome assembly GCA_002457245.1 of SAR92 bacterium MED-G29. GTDB lineage: Bacteria > Pseudomonadota > Gammaproteobacteria > Pseudomonadales > Porticoccaceae > HTCC2207. Next base: position 27,651 of record NTJY01000015.1, read on the forward strand.
ATCTCTGCACCTTGAATTTGGCCATATCAAAGTATCAGTTTGGTTTGATTCTTTTGAGGATTTAATACTTAGGAGACTTTTGGCCTCAGTCCTCCAGCGAGTATAAAGTTGATTGGGTAGACGAAAGATCACAACATTTAAAAAGCTACCAACGATTAATCCGATGCAAAAAAGCGTTACAAAGATAATAGGCACAGTTGAATAACCAAATAATAATTCATTCATGTTTGTGATATCTTTGGAGAGTATAATTAGAGTTTTCGATGTTTAAAGAGGATAACATTGGTTTGCTCTAATATTAATTCATTAAACGCATCGATAAATCAACGGCGTTTACATGTTTTGTAAGACTCCCAGAGGAAATATAGTTCACTACATACTTAGTATAGGCTTTTATTGATTCTTCAGTGATGTTTCCAGAAACTTCGATTTTTGTATTACCAAAGTTAATATTTCTGAGGGCTTCAAGTTCCTCTTTGGCAAAATTGTCCACCATAACTACGTCTGCATGAGCATCAAGAGCCTCATTTAATTCAGTTAGATTTTCAACTTCAACTTCGATTATCTTATCAGGAGAAATTTCTCGGGCCTTTGAAACTGCCAAAGTAATACCTCCACATGCAGCGATATGATTTTCCTTGATAAGAAAAGCATCATATAACCCGATTCTATGATTGTCACATCCACCAACTGCTACAGCATACTTCTGCGCTAGGCGAAGGCCAGGAACGGTTTTTCGAGTATCCAATATTTTTATATCGGTATTTTTAGTGAAGTTAGCAAAGCGATTAGCCATTGTAGCGGTGCCTGAGAGGAGCTGAAGAAAATTTAATGCTGTACGCTCTCCAGAAAGTAAGGAGCGTGTATTGCCTGTCACTATAAATAGAGGCTGATTTGGCCCTACCTTGTCCCCATCCTTAACAAACCAATGGATTTTGATATCAGGATCGAGTTGCTTAAATACCTCTTGGACCCAAGCGCAGCCGCAGATCACCGCATTTTCTCGGCAAAGCACTTCTGCTTT
>NTJY01000016.1 GCA_002457245.1 SAR92 bacterium MED-G29
CGCAGCCTCGATGCATCGAATGTTATTTTCTGGAGCCATAAAACCTCTTGTTTTTCGCGCTATCATTTTCCTTACATTATTAAAAATTTCCGGATTATCGATAGCGTCTTGCAACCGTTCATTGGTATCTCTAAGTCTAGGATGGGAGCCACTAAAGGAGGCCTTTTCAATCGCATAGGCCAATGCTTCAGAACGCAGATCACCTTCTACGATGCCATCAATTAAGCCCGAAGAAAGAGCATCGGCAGCACCAATTGGGGATCCAGAGGTAACCATAGATAGGGCTTTTTCTACGCCCACCGCGCGAGGAAGCCGCTGAGTGCCTCCGGCTCCTGGAAGTAGCCCCAAATGAACCTCGGGAAGACCAAACTTGGCAGTGCTAACTGCCAGCCGGTAGTGACAACATAACGCCGTCTCCAATCCGCCACCTAGTGCTGTACCATGTATGGCAGCCACTACGGGCTTGTTAGATCCGTCTAACAAATCTAGGACATGATGCAAATTTGGGTCCTGCGGAGGTTTTCCAAACTCACTGATATCAGCGCCTGCAATAAAAGTTCTTCCCTCGCAAATAACAACAATTCCTGACACCGAATCATCGTCAAATGCTTTTTTCAATCCATTAAAAATTCCCTCCCTAACAGAAATACTCAGTGCATTGACTGGCGGATTATTAACCGTGAGCAAGGCAATTCCATGCTCTATATCCATACCTACTGCATCCGTAATAGCTACCATTTTTAATCCTCTAATTTATAATTTACTAACATTTTATCGACATAATCTTCTGAAACCAGACGAGAATAGTACCTCGATTTACTTCTCGACCTCTAGATACTGCTCAATTATATTCGCTATTAACCACAGCCTGTCCTGACCCCAGAGCGCTACAATAGTCCGCTTATGGTTATCTAGTAACCTAAAACTAGGAACTCCCCAAAGCCCGCTCTCGTACATCATCAAACGATTAGCCTCAAGCTCATCCTGCCATCCATCCAATCCAACGAGAGTCTTAGCGACTGACCAATCAAGTCCAGCGCCTTCAACTACCTGCTGTAAACCGGTATCTCGATTTGTGTTGATCCCTTCTACGAAGGCAGCTCTGAGAAAGCTAGACAAAAGTTCATTTCCTAGACCTTGGGTGACTGCCCAAGGGTAAAGAGAATAGCAGCGGCGAGCAGGCTCCCCAATTGGGTCGTAAAAATTGCCAAACGGAATGTTAGCCGCCCTGGCCTCTCTGGCAGAATCCCCGAAGATATATATACCCTTCTCCATGGTAGCAGGTACCCCTCTCATCACCATAGGTAGAACAGGCCTGACCTCTACGGTAACCCCCGTCTCTCTTCCCAGTTCCAGAGCGCGATCGAAGACGATAGCGGTGTAGGGACTTCTCAGAGAAACAAAGCACTCGAGAATCAAACCACTATCATTAGCCTTTTTAACCATATGGATCTCTTGCCTTGGCATAATGGGTTCAGAACCTAGATTGCGATCAAGTCCGAGATCAGATAAGCGACCTTCTAAGTGATAAAGGCGATCAACTCCCCAGTACCACTCCCCTCCATAGAAGAACATCCCACCAGAGTAGTGTTTTAGGTCTGCCCGACGGGCATTCCCTGAAGCATACCTTTTCGATATCTCCGCATCAGTGCTAATTCCCCAAACAGCTTTAAGTTTGTCTAGTGTTGATTGATCTGAGGCCCAAAGAGCTTGACCGATGATTTTGGCGTGCAACACGAAATCACTGTCACTCAATACAGAAAGAATTGCTTTTGCAGAATCGACGATACACTGATCTGGCATTTTAGCGCAGTCAGGAAAATCGAGATCATAATAAGGGGCGATCTTAGTGGCATCGTAGCGTGAAAGTTCCATTAAAAGCTCAGGCTCTGGCGAGTTAGCACCCTCTGGAGGGCCTACAAGATGGCACTTAAATTCAACATTATATCTCGCCAATAACTGCTCAAGTGCCTGCACTGCAAGGTAACTGTAACCATCATCGACCTGATGAAAGTACTCGATAATATGTGGCCTAGCACTTAGTTTCCTTCGGCGCTCCTCTCTAGCTCTTCTTTTTGTTAATGTCTCAAAGGAAATCAACTTGGTCATGACCTTTGAAGTAACCCAGCGTCTGAATCTCGACGGATCCATCGTCGCAGCTCCACCCTGCTCCTTAAATTGTTTACTCATCTAATGCTATTCCCATCCTTTTGGCCAAGATTTATCAAATTAATAGTTCCTGACAGCCAGTTCCATCAAGGATTAAATCTACCTCCAATCTATCTTGATCTGAGAGTTTCTCATATTCGTCTCTGATCCAACCTAAGCATTTGCCTTGATAGGCAAACGCCTCCTGACTCCATAAGCCATCATTAATCTCCACCTTCCATGTGCTTTTCTTTTCTCGAAGTGCTCTTGCATTTGCTAGTAGAGCCGGAACGTAAAACTTGCCAACCTCTTTAAGTAGATTCTTAAGGGTCTCAGGAGACACTCCAAGCTCACACCAGCTCACTTCATTCAGCTCTAGCCCGCACAGATCCTCCATCAGTGTTGTCCAGGCCACAACTCGTGGCGCCAAGTCATGAGCGATCTGTCTTGATGTGGGATCAAAACCTATTAGCTGTGTAAGCTGCCCATAAAATGCAAAATCACAGGAGCTGGGTTTGTGGCCCAGTACAAATGGTTGATGAGTCAGATGAGAATTAAATACCTCCAAGAATCGACGGTAGCTGGTGTCGATTAGTGGGGCAGTAATTTCATTTGAGCCAACTACGTGAAGTCGTCCCCTTTGCCTATTAGTAATGTAGGACTTGAATTGATCTACTGATGTATCCGGAAGGTCGACACTATGAAGAAGAGGAAGTAATGTCCCCGCATTATCCGCACTCACATCAGGGTACCATCGGTAGTGAAACATAAATTTTGTACACCACTCATCACCAAAATCCTCCAGCAGGTAGTCTATAAATGCGAGGGCTGGGTTACTCGGTATCACCTCTCGATCACTGTAATCTTTATCTAAGCGCCTTGTAATTGGAGTTGAATCACAGACCGCCTGGATGTTGCCCAACTCATCAGGTAGAAGAAAAGTGGGTAGCAATTCAACCTTGGGCGGAGCAATTTCCATTTCCTGCAGAATGTCCACTGGATTACCCCAAATAATTCGATAGGGAATCCGTCGGTAACGCAGAAGAGCTATCATTTTTCGGGTATATGGTGATGCCGCTACCCCAATGAGCGTCAAGGGATCAACTTTTGACATTGTGGCTACTCATTTAAGACTAAATTAGAATGATTTCAGAATATATTGACATAGATAATGCCATTATGTAACCCTTCTATAAAATGTTTCTGCAAGGTTAATATGATGGTTAGGAAGCGTTATATCGGCATAGTAATCGTCGTGCTGATATTAATCATAGCGTTTAATAATCGCTCAGCAATAATGCTCAAGGTGTTTTCTGCTGCGTCAATATCTAGGATGTCTGAAAATCGTATTTCGGATCTTGGGGATGGATTGCATGTAGCTCTCTGTGGAGCCGGCGGGCCGATGCCCAGTACTTCGAGGACCGGGCCATGCGTTGCGGTAATTGCCGATAAGAGGATCTTTATTGTCGACATTTCATCCGGTGGCCCAACAAACCTGGGGCTTATGGGCCTTAATGCTGGTGATATCGATACCGTGTTACTTACGCACTTTCACTCCGATCATATCGATGGGCTAGGACAACTTGCAATGATGAGATGGGTTACAGGTAACCATGTCTCCCCACTTAACGTGATTGGACCCCAGGGCGTTGATCTTGTCGTTGATGGATTTAATACTGCCTACAGCCAAGATTCAGATTATCGTAATGCACATCATACTGACTTTGTGGCGCCGACCAGCGGGAGAGGCATGACTGCGCAAAGTTTTGAATCACCTGGCGATGGGTCGAAGGTAGTGGTCTATAAAGACGGCGGTATAAAAATTGAGATGCTGACTGTACAACACGAGCCTGTATCTCCCTCAGTCGCATACCTGTTTACTTTTCAGGGCCGTACAGCAATGATCTCAGGTGATACCATCAAGAATACTAATGTTGAACAGTTCTCAAAAGGAATTGATCTTTTAGTGCACGAGGCGCTGTCACCTATTATGCTTGAAACAATGAGTAACTCAGCAAAAATTGCGGGCAATATGGGAGCGAGCAAAATCTTTTTCGATGTCTTAGATTACCACGCTAGTCCAATAGACGCTGCTGAAGTGGCTCGTGACTCAAATGTTGGGCATCTTCTGTACTACCACATCGTTCCCCCACTAGATGTGCCCGGATTAGATTCAATATGGCTGGATGGTGTCGATGAGATCTTTAGCGAGTACACTTTAGGAGAAGATGGGACATTGTTCACTCTGCCTCCAAATTCTAAGGAAATTATCAAAGTGAGCAGCGGAATTTAAATGGCTATGATTTACAAAAACCTTGGGCGAATTTCATTGTTTGCTGCAGCTCGTTATTTCAAAATCTGTGCTCAACTACCGTTGATTTCATTCTCTCACCAAACGATAAATAGGCGATGACATGACAATTACCGCGCCCACTGCATCGACCGATGATTTGAATCTTAAGCCCGACGGCAGGCTGCTAAGAAGCGAGCGAAGCCGCCACCTGATCGTTGAAGCTATGATCGAGCTGATTGATGAAGGTGTGTTGACTCCAACAGCCCAGCAGGTAGCCAAGAGAGCAAATGTGGGTATACGCTCGGTATTCAGGCACTTCGATGACATGGACAGTATCTTCGAGACCACCAACGAGCTTGTTTACCAAAACGTGAAACATCACTTCACGGGTGGGGATCGCTCAGGAGCTCTGCATACAAGAGTTGTTCATGCGGTCGAGCAATTGGCTAATGGATACGAGGCTGCCAAAAATTTCATGTTGTCTGGGCGAATCAGAATGTGGAATACGCCGGTCATCGAAAAAAACTATGGGCTTAATCAAGCCCGCCTCAGGAAGGAGCTAGAGGACTGGATTCCAGAAATTCTTAATTTAGATCCTCAAGACAGAGAAAGTGCATATGCCCTATCCTCTTTCGACTACTGGTATCGACTAACTGATCATCAAAAAGTATCTCAAGAAGGGACGATTTCACTAATATCAAAGCAAATTCAACAGCTCTTCTAATCAACGAACAGTATCTTTGATTAACTCATTAGATAGATCCTTATGTGACCACCTATCCCCAAACAAAAGTATCTCGACGTGCTTCGCTATGCTATAAAACCCTATTAAGTAAAGAACGTTGAGCTCATGAGGGGTCCTCGATGGAAAAAGTCGCTCTTATTATCGGCGCTGGTGATGCCATTGGAAGCGCAATCGCACGTAAATTTTCAGAGCGAGGGCTAACGGTCTGTGCTACTCGGCGAAATGAGGACAAATTACAGCCCCTAATATCAGAGATTACTGCCGCCGGTGGGAAGGCGCATGGTTTTGCTTGCGACGCACGAAAAGAGGATGCCACCATCGCTCTATTTGCCAACATTGAAAAAAATATTGGAGAGATAGATGTGGTTGTGTTCAATGTTGGCGCCAATGTCCCCATGGGTATTTTGCAAACTGATACGAGAAAATTTTATAAAATTTGGGAGATGGCTTGCTTTGCCGGCTTTATCAATGGGCGTGAAGCTGCAAGATACATGGTAAAGCGTAGCCGAGGCACCATCATATTCACCGGTGCAACCGCAAGTACCCGTGGAGCGGCTGGTTTCGCAGCATTTTCCAGCGCCAAACAGGGCCTGCGTGCAGTCGCACAAAGTATGAGTCGAGAGCTGGGGCCACAAAACATCCACGTGGCCCATGTCATTATTGACGCTGCTGTTGATACTCAATGGATCAGAGAAAACTTGCCGAATTTTCAAGATCGTAAAGACAAGGATGGCATCGTGAATCCAGATGACTTGGCCGCCAACTACATCAACCTGTATGATCAACCTCGAAATGCTTGGACATTCGAATTAGACATCCGCCCATGGGAAGAGAACTGGTAGGAGATGAATATAAAATGACAAAGACGGTGGAATTTTACTTTGATGTAGGTAGCCCCACGACCTATCTAGCTCATTACAGGTTGCTTCAGCTTAAAGATCAATATGGGTGCCTAATTGCCTATAATCCCATCCTATTAGGAGGCCTGTTTAAGGCGACTGGGAATACTTCACCAGCGATGGTGCCCGCTAAGGGACGGTACATGGACATAGATATGCCAAGGTACGCCAAAATGTATGGGCTGCCCTTAGTTATGAATCCTTACTTCCCCATTAATACGTTAAATCTGATGAGGGGCGCCGTCGCTCTGCTGACAACTGAGCACTTCCAGACATACATCAATGCCGTATTCAATGCTATGTGGGTTAATGGTAAAAATATGGGCGATGCCGAGACTGTGGTGAATGTCCTCACAGAGGCGGGACTCAATGCATCCTCAATTTTGGAATCTACCCAAAACCCAGAGATTAAAGCAGCTTTAATTAGCAATACAGAAAAAGCTGTCGAGCGCGGTTTATTTGGAGCACCTACGATGTTCGTTGATAACCAAATGTTTTTTGGCCAGGATAGACTCCACTTTGTCGAGAGTGCGTTAAACTAGTGAGAAAGCAAAAACTACAGGTTTATAAATGTGCTTTAGTCCAAGGTTCCCAAACAGTAAGCACATACAAGGGGGATATATGAAAATTTATCTACTCGTTATTGCGACAGCACTCATGAGTTTAGCGAGTCATGCGAACTCACAACCCGCAGCGCAGACAGTAAATGAGTCCAGCATTATGAATCCGAGGGGTGAATGGCTAAGTCATGGTCGCACTTATCGCGAGCAGCGCTTCAGTCCTCTTGACAGTGTTAACAGAGACAACGTTGACGAATTAGATCTGGTCTGGTCCTTCAAGTTTGATACAGCTCGCGGCATGGAGGCCACTCCAATCGTTCATGATGGCGTTATTTATGTAAGTACAGGATGGAGTCACGTGCATGCAATAGATGCGAGATCTGGAGAGGAGTTGTGGCACTATGATGCAAAGGTACCCAAGGCCCAGCTAGCCAAAACTTGTTGTGGTCCTGTTAATAGGGGCGTCGCAATTTGGCAGGAAGATAGTGACTCGCCCCTTCAAGTCTTCTTTGGCGCACTAGATGGTCGTTTAATTGCACTGGATGCTGCTACGGGCATGGAAAATTGGTCTGTGCAGAGCACTCCTACGGATGGAAATTACAGTGTCACGGGTGCTCCTCGAATTGTGAAGGGCATGATTATTATCGGCAATGGTGGCGCTGAGTTAGGAGTCCGAGGTTATGTAAGTGCCTATGACGTGACTACTGGAGAAATGAAGTGGCGCTTCTACACGGTGCCTGGTGATCGAAATAAACCTCAAGAAAATGCCGCTTTAGAGGCTGCTCTGGAGACATGGAGCGGGGATGAGTGGTACAAACTCGGTGGAGGCGGAGGAACTGCTTGGGACTCACTAGTCTACGATCCAGAGTTAGATCTCCTCTACATAGGCACCGGTAATGGATCTCCATGGAATCGTGAATTGCGCAGTCCTGGGGGCGGAGATAATTTATACCTGAGCTCAATTGTGGCCCTTCGCCCAGATACAGGAGAATATGTTTGGCACTATCAAGTCACTCCTGCAGACAATTGGGACTACACCGCAACGCAGCAAATGGTGTTAGCTGAACTAGAGATTGATGGTGAAATGCGCTCCGTCATAATGCAGGCTCCAAAGAATGGATTCTTCTATGTACTAGATCGCAAGACTGGAGAACTGCTATCTGCAGAGAAATTTGGCAGAGTGACCTGGGCGACTCATGTCGATATGGACACTGGGAGGCCCGTGGAGAGTAAATTCGCCAATTATCAGGAGAATGGCGGGAGCTTCATCTGGCCATCTCCATACGGTGCACACAACTGGCAACCCATGTCTTTTAGTACGAAAACAGGGCTTATGTATATCCCCGTGCAAAGTATACCTAGCTACTTTAGCGCCGTTAAGGAAGTGATGTATAGAGTCAACCGCTGGAATACGGGAGTCGACCTTAATACTAATCGCGATCCTAAGAGCTGGGTTGCTGGAAGAGCCTCAGCTGATGCTCTGATTTATGGTGAGCTTGTAGCTTGGGATCCAGTAAAAAAGAAGCGAGCTTGGAAGGTACACCACAGCAAACCATCAAATGGAGGGACCTTAAGTACAGCGGGTGACCTTGTGTTCCAAGGGACTTGGGATGGCACTTTCGCCGCCTATGACGCCTATAATGGGAAGAAGCTATGGCAGTATAAATCTGATAGCGCTGTGCTAGCGGGACCAATGACTTATGAACTTGATGGAGAGCAGTACATTGCAGTCGCACAGGGGAGCGGTGGTACGGTGATGATTACCGTAGGTGATGAGCTTATGAAAAAGAAGACAAATCAAAATAAGCTCCTCGTGTTCAAAAAAGGTCGCTTTAATCAAACTGTATCTCTCGCAAGCAATGAACTTGCAACAATTAAAGCTCTGGGACACAAAGTCAATTCAGATCCCGCGGTCATTAAGCAGGGAGAGTCTCTCTATCATAATAACTGTGCATCGTGCCACGGTATAAATGCACTGAGTAACTACGTCGTACCCGACCTGCGGTATATGAGCGAGCAAACCCACAGTGACTTTGCGTCTATCGTAATTGGTGGGACACGAACTCATAAAGGAATGATTGGGTTCTATGAAACTCTGGGATTGGATGATGTCGATGCCATTCATGCCTACCTTGCCAACAAGCAAAAACTACTTCCCGAGCGCTTGGAATTGACGTTCTTACAAAAGATTGAGTACTGGTTCAACTATTGGATGGCAAAGTTGGGGGAAATATTCCCTGAACTGCTGAATGCGACCCGCCCGTATATTATGTAGAGTAATCATCACAGGACTAGCTTTATCTCTAGTCCTGTGATTTATGCGTCATTAAACTAACAGCTCTCCACTCTCCGCTCTAGCGAATACTATATCGGGGCACTTGAACCGATCGCCGAATGCGGACGTCAGCTCCTCACAGCGAGTGATAAAGGCGCTAAACCCATAGGTATTAACAAATTGGATTAGGCCCCCAGTGTGAGCAGGGGCACCAATCCCCATAATAGACCCAATATTTCCATCTGCCACCGAGCGCAATACCCCTGTTTCCAGACACTTAAGCGCCTCTATTACCTGGCGAAATATTAGCCTATCTTTAATATCTTGGTCTGACACATAAGTGTCCTCATCGTAATACAGGTCATACAAGCCGGGCCAGATACTCTTTGTTCCATCGGCGTGATACTCATAGTACCCGCCGCCATGGTGGCGGCCACCACGCCCATTATCGGTAATCATGTCCTTAATCACTTGTCGCGTAACCTCTCCATCACTCCACTTATCAGCAACGCCCATCGCCGCCCAGGTCTCGCCAGCCTTACGAGTCAATTCCAAGCTAGTCTCATCGCCAACCTGTAATGGCCCTACAGGCATTCCTGCGGCTTGACCCATCTTGTCTATCTTGACGGGGTGCACTCCCTCAGTTAGGAGTTGTAAGCCCTCATCGAGGTATGTACCAAAAGTTCTCGATGTAAAGAATCCTAGAGAGTCATTTACAACGATCGGTGTCTTTCGGATCTGCTGAGCGAAGTCGAAGGCCTTAGCAAGAGCCTCATCACTGGTCTTCTCACCCACAATAATCTCTACAAGGGGCATTTTATCGACCGGAGAGAAGAAATGAATGCCCACAAAATTTTCTGGGTTCGAAGCTGCTTTTGCCAGCTCAGTAATCGGTAGCGTGGATGTATTAGAGCCCCAAAATCCATCCTTAGATAGATATTTCTCCGTGCCCATAATAATCTTATTTTTTAAATCAATGTTCTCGAAGACCGCCTCAATCATAAGGTCACACCCCTTCAGATCTTCATCCTTAGCTGTTGGGACTATTAGGCTCAGCAATTTCTCGCCTTGGGAATCAAACATTGTCCCTCGCTTTACTGCTTTTGCTACGAGGCCCTCTGAATAAGCCTTGCCCTTTTCGGCTGCATCTTGGGTCATATCCTTTAAAATGACCTCAATGCCAGCCCTAGCCGCAACGTAGGCAATACCCTGCCCCATCATACCTGCTCCTAGCACACCCAGCTTACGGGTCGGATTTTTTCGAACTCCTTGAGGCCTACTGGCTCCACCGTTAATTTGATTTAGTTGAAAAAAGAACGTATTAATCATGTTCTTCGCCACGGGACCAGTGACAACCTTAATGAATTCACGACCCTCAATCCGAAACATGGTGTCGACATCCAGCATTGACGACTGAAAAGCAATATCCATAGCAGCCGTCATCTGGGGCATAAGCCCACGAGTTTGCTTGTGGAGCAACGTAGGGGCCATTGCAGCTAGCTGCGCATTCCTCGGAGAGTTTATAGCTCCACCAGGAACCCTATATCCTTTCCTATCCCATGGCTGAATAGCGGCATCCTGGTTCTCAAGATTATCTTTAATCCATGCCCTCGCTCTGGGCAGTAAATCATCTATTTCATCAACAATCTCATGAATAAGTCCCGCTGCTAGAGCTTTTTCTGGATTCATTCGTTGGCTTTTAAGAATAACATCTAAAGCACTTTCAACTCCTATGAGCTTTGTAAGTCGAACAACGCCACCACCAGCGGGATAAACTCCAAGTGCACACTCAGGCAGGCCTATCTGGACAGACTTGTGGTTATAGGCAAGTCTATAATTACAAGCCAGAGACAGCTCATAACCGCCACCCAGTGCGGCGCCATTAATAGCGGCAACCACTGGCACAGGCAGCTTTTCGAGCCGCCTTAGTTGGCTCTTAAAGCTCTCTCCTTCAGCAAACAAGCCATCAATATCATTAGAATCAGCTAGCACTAACTCTTTAAGATCAGCGCCAGCAAAAAAGACCTTCTTCGCGGAAGCGAAAATAACACCAGAGAGATCGTCCTCGACCTCTAGTCTAGAGACCGTCTCCTCCATCGCTACATTGTATTCTGCGTTGACAGCATTCACTGGACCTGTCATGTCCATAGTGACCGTCACAATTCCATCATCGTCTTTCTCGTAGATAAATACACTCATCATTGAAGCCTTGTAACAATATTAGATTCAGGGAAATTTTAAACTATACGCGCTCAATCAGACACGAAATTCCCATGCCGCCACCCACACACAGCGATAACATCCCCCTTTTGAGTTCACGACGTTCAAGCTCATCTAGCATAGTGCTTACGAGCATTGCGCCAGTGGCACCCAATGGATGTCCCATCGCAATAGATCCACCGTTTACATTAGTAATTGAGTGATCAATTTCTAAATCCTTCATATATCGAAGGGCAACAGACGCGAATGCCTCGTTAATCTCCCAGAGATCTACATCATCAGGAGTAAGGCCTGCAGTCTTCAGGCACTTCTTCGCGGCCGGTCCGGGGCCAGCCAACATAATCACAGGGTCAGACGCGAGAATTGATCCCGCCAGAATACGAGCTCTGGGTTTCAGATTAAGGTCGCGGCCCGCCTTCTCCGACCCAATAAGGACGGCGCTCGCGCCATCCACAATCCCAGAAGAATTTCCAGGAGTATGTACATGAGAAATCTTCTCTAACGTATTGTATTTATTTAATATAATGTCATCAAATGCCATACTCCCCATCATCTCAAATGAGGGCTTAAGACCGCCAAGTATGTCCATGTTTGTGTCAGGCTTGATAAAGTCATCCCTCTCAAGAATCATCAGTCCATTCTTGTCTCGCACAGGAACAACTGAGCCATCAAAGTAGCCGCTGTCTCGAGCATGCGCAGCACGGCGCTGAGACTCCATTGCGTAGGCATCCACATCCTCTCGACTATATCCGTCAATAGTTGCGATGGTATCCGCGCCAATACCCTGAGGCACAAAGCTCTCTTGAATGGCAAATGCGGCATCGCTCGTCATAGCGCCACCATCTGAGCCCATAGGCACCCTAGACATGCATTCGATGCCACCAGCTACAACCAAGTTCTCCCAACCCGAGACAACTTTCTGCGCACCAGTATTCACAGCCTCCAAGCCCGAGGCACAAAACCGATTTAACTGCACGCCAGCAACGGATTCATCCCAACCGGCGTTTTGCACTATCATTTTTGCAATATCGCTTCCCTGTTCACCAATTGGCGAAACACAACCCATGACGACATCATCAACATATGACGTATCCAAGTCATTTCGCTCTTGAAGGGCGTTTAGAAGCCCAGCACCAAGATCGATAGGCTTTACCTCATGCAAGGTACCGCTAGGCTTTCCCTTGCTGCGAGGGGTTCTTATGGCATCATAGATGAAGGCAGTATTACTCATATCTCTCTCCTAAACTTGGATTTCTGAAGGTAAATCATATAGCGTCTATGTTCCGGTGTACTTAGGTGGACGCTTCTCCGCAAAAGCTTTCATAGATTCCTGCAAATCATTAGATCGCAAGCTAGTCATAAGCGTGAACATGCCGTTCATCAATAGGCTTTGCTCTGTAGTCAGAGTTTCGCTCTGCTGCAACATAAACTTAGTTCCTCGAACCGCCATGGGGGGATTCGCAGCTATTTCATTGGCTAGAGCCATCCCTGCCGCGTAAGCTGCCTCTTGGGATTCGTAAACATCGTTTACCAAGCCAATTTTTTCCGCCCGCACCGCATTAATATCCTTTGCACTATAGGCAAGCTCGGCTACGTGCCCTGCATTTAATATACTTGGGAGGCGTTGCAAGGTGCCAACATCTGCAACTAATCCTATGCGCGTCTCCCTAACGCTAAAGTTACTGCAAGCCGATGCTATCCTGATGTCACAGGAGGTAACCATATCAATTCCAGCACCTAGGCAGTGGCCATGAATCACAGCTATAACGGGCACAGGGCACTTGGCAAGCGATGAGATTGCCTCCTGGAACCGAGTAGTACCCTGAAGCTGCTTGATATTCGCAACAGCCTCTGATTCGCCAGCAACGCTCTGATGAGAGACCATACCGCTATCCACTAGATCAAGCCCGACACAGAAGTGTTTTCCTCGACCGGCAACTATGATCGCATTAATCTCTTTATCTGATTCAAGTGCCTTCAGAGCCTCTGGTATGGCCAGCCAAAATGATTCGTTCATTGCGTTATACTTTTCTGGTCTATCAAGCCATAGAGTACCAACACCTCCATTCTTCTCTATTGACACCACATCCGAAGCAAATTCCATAAGTCTATCTCCTCTAATCTCTTTATTTTTGGCCCTAGTAACCTACTGTTCCATTCATAACGGCTGAATATGTCTCGCTATCAAGAATTTGATAATGACTTGCCCGCGGCAGCATGACGTAGATAGCGTCATCTCCCACCTGATCTAAATGGAATGACTGTTTTCTAAGTGCGCCCTTCACTAATTTAAAGGTACCCGTAGTTGAGATATCCGCTTGGATTCTGACGAAAACGGGCTGAGCAAAGCCAGGAAGATTTGATGTTACGTACGCTGAAAATTCCTCAGGATCAAAAGCTTGCCCAGGATTTAGGGCAACAGACACCATACCGGCCTTGCCCTCCGTCGCAGGTATATCAACGCCATAAACGTTAGCAATTTCCACCTGAGAGTTAGCGTTCAAGATCTCTCCCACTTCATTGGTAGAGACATTCTCTGAGCGCCAGCGGAAGGTATCCCCAATCCGATCAACAAATTGATAGTGTGGCTTGCCCATTACAAAGCCAACGTCTACCTCAGTGATCAGATCGCCGGTATTAAACCATGCATCTCCTGGTTTAAGAACATCTCGAAGGATTTTCGCATCCGATGCAGCCTTGTCCGTATAGCCATCAAAACGGAAACGATCATCAATTTCACCGAGCAATAGCCCAGGGGTACCTGGTTCGACCTGAATATATTTGCCATTTTCATCAAGGACAATTTCATCTTGCTCAATATCATATTCGACCAAGGCAATAGTCCCAGGGCAGTAACCGATAGTCTTACTCTTATTAAAAGCATTTATAAAGGTTATATTTCCTTCACTCGAACCATAGAACTCACAGATCCGATCTATTCCAAAGCGCTCCTTAAACTCATCCCATACATCAGGACGCAGTCCATTACCAAAAACTCGATCTAAAGGATTATTATGCTCCTCAGGGCAAGGCGGTTGAGTTACAAGGTATCTGCAAAGTTCACCTACATAAAAGAAGATCGTGCAGCCAAATTTCTGAACCTCTGGCCAGAAGGCTGAGGCAGAGAATTTCCTTCGTAAAAACATTGACGCGCCACTGTGAATAGAGCTATTCACACCGCAAATAAACCCTGTGCCATGAAACAAAGGAAGGCATAAATACATCCGATCAGTTGGCTTTGCCCTAACTCCCACCTTACTAAAGGGAGCACCAGCCGCAAGCAGCCTCCTCTGTCCAACCTTAGCGGCCTTGGGCATGCCCGTTGTGCCTGACGTAAAGATATAGAACCCCGTGGATCCTGCAAGAATAGTCTTAGTGTCCTCCAAGTTTGAGGTCGGATAGTTTGGAAGTTCGGCCATAATATCTTCCATCATGTCAGGCGCGGTAGCCTCTCTACCATCAGCAACCCAAAGGATATCAGAGTCATCCATTTGCAAGTCAGATTTAATATCAACAACATTAGAAAATATTTCCTCGCCTGCAAGGCACTTAACCGACTCAGTTATATTGATGCAGTGCGCTAATTGCGTGCCAGTCAGGCTCGGATTGACAAGCCCTGCAATGGCTCCGATTTTCTGGAGAGCCATGATACCGGCCAGCATTTCTATACGATTTTCCATGATAACTGCAACACATTCCCCTCGATTCACACCACGAGCAATTAAGGCATGTGCAAGAGAATTGGAGAGCTCGTTAAATTCACCCCAAGTTACCTCTCTACCCTCGAAGATGATCATATTACTATCGGGGTGGCGGGCTACAGTCTCCTCTAGAACCATTGCCAAACAGGCTGGATCATCATTTTCTGGTAGCTTTGCCACAATCACGGGCAGGGCACGTGCCACATCAGAGATAACCCTGAAAACTTCCTTTGCATTTGCTATTGCACTCATCTTATTGCCTCGCCAATGATTTGATTGTCAATTTTGCCAACTGGGACATATGCACCTCATCAGGGCCATCGGCAATACGACAGAACCGGCTGATAGTGAAAATATGCGCTAACGGCGTATCTTGGCATACCCCCATGCCCCCAAAAATCTGCATCGCTCTACTGGAAACATCCTCACACATTTTTGGAGCCACTATTTTAAGCATAGAAATCTCAGCTCTTGCAGCATCCACTCCGAACTTATCCATTTTTTCCGCAGCTGAAAGTACAAGTAATCTGCACTGCTCAATATCACAGCGACTGCGGGCAATCTCATGCTGAACACTCGTCTTCTTACTTAAAGCTTCACCAAATGCGACACGCTTTGTTGCACGATCACACATCAGTTCGAGGCTGCGCTGAGCCATTCCCACAAACATCATCGCGTATTGGAATCGTCCCGGTCCTAATCTACCTTGAGCAATTTCAAAACCTCTGCCCTCACCTAAAATAAGATTTGTTACCGGAACCCTCACGTTACGGAAAATCACATCCCCTTCTCCGCCAGGTGAGTGGTACTCACCAAAAACTCTGAGCGGTCTGGCAATCGTAACTCCAGGGGTGTCCGTCGGAACTAGTATCGTCGAGTGCTGCTGATGACGTGGCCCGTTAGGATTTGATTTTCCCATGACTAACATTAATTTGCATTTTGGGCCAATGACATTTGTAGTCCACCACTTCCGACCATTGAGGACGTATTCATCTCCATCTCGCTCAATCTTAAGTTCCATGTTTGTCGCATCAGATGAGGCCACATCGGGCTCAGTCATCGCATAGGCTGACCGTATCTCTCCATCGAGTAGAGGATTAAGCCACCTCTCCTGCTGTTCAGGGGTGCCATACTTAGCTAGCACTTCCATATTCCCACGGTCAGGGGCGTTACAGTTGAAAATTTGCTGAGCCCACGCGGATCGAGACATGGTCTCAAACAGGGGAGCTATTTCTAAATTAGTCAGCCCTGGGCTCCACGGCTCATATTCTGCTGGAAGAAAGAGATTCCAAAGACCCTGACTGCGAGCCTCATCCTTAAGACCATCGAACCAATCTGGATATTGCCATAAATTTTTGTGATCATTAGTGAACTCATCATATTCGGCCTCCCTGGGATAGATGTGCTCGTCCATGAAGACCTTCAATTTCTCGTTTAACTCTTCCGCTCTCGCCGTCAACTCAAAACCCATTACTTACTCCCTGTTCAATCTGTTAGTTGTCAGATTAACCCTGTTATTTTTCGCATTAGCTTATTCATCCCGCCAATCCATCGATCATAGTTGGTCGTTTTATTTCTCATATAATCAAGCACGATGGAATGAGGCAGGATAAGGAAGCTCTCATTTCGAAGCTCCTGGACAACCGTATCGGCCAATTCTTCAGGCTCAAGCATGCCATCACCTGCAGCGGCGGTGATGGCTGACGGTGCGGATGATGACTCGTCACCTACCGCAGTCATGCGCGTTCGGACCGCCTGAGGGCATAGCATAGACACCCTAATACCTTCATGCTTATGGTGGATAGCAAGCCACTCACCAAACCCAACAGCCGCATGCTTAGTTACACCGTAGGCTGCTCCACCGATCTGATTTAAAAGGCCCGCAGCCGATGAGGTATTCATAAAATAACCTCCACCGCGCGCAACCATTCTCGGCACTAGATGCCTCGCAGCGTATACGTGGGACATGACATTAACATCCCAGATAGTTTGCCACTCAGAATTAGGCGAATGAATATGTCTTCCCATGGCGATACCAGCATTGGAACAAAACAAATCGATTGGGCCAATCTGGGACTCCGTATCCTCAATAACACGAACAATGTCCCCCTCCTTTGCTACATCAGCCATCATCGCCGTCCCATCGACCATCTGTGCAGTATCTTGAGCATCTGCCAAGTTAATATCGACAGCGACAATGCTTCTAGCACCCTCGGCATGAAAGCGAACGGCTAGTGCCCGCCCAATTCCACTACCCGCACCGGTAATGACAATAATCTTATTAGCTAACTCCATAACTTCGCCCTCTTCCTAGTCGTCCGACTTATTAGTGTTTAAACGAGTTCTCCAAGATTTTCTTTTCTAAATGGCTTTAACTCATCCATCCGCTTCTCTTGAACTAGATTAACCCACGCCGGATTTGAGATGAGCGCCCGACCTACAGCAACAAAATCAAATTCTTTCTCATTCATGCGATCAAGCAAGGTATCTAGACTCGCTGGATCTGCCTCTCTAAAGGTCATCTCACCCGGCTTAGGCGTAAATACCGCATCTAGTCCAACACTACCCACCGTTATTGCCGGCTTACCAGTGATTTTACGCGTCCATCCCGCTAAATTCAGCTCCACTCCCTCAAACTCTGACTCCCAAAATCGTCGCTGCGAGCAATGGAATATATCTACTCCAGCATTGGAAAGAGGCAGGAGAAATCTTTCTAGCTCCTGAGGGTTTTTTGCCAAACGAGCAGAGTAGTCCTGTAGCTTCCACTGGGACCACCGAAAAATAATTGGAAAATCAGGTCCCACTGCCTGCCTAACGGCTTCAATTAACTCTACTGCAAATCGGCCACGACTCTCGATTGAACCGGCGTAGTGATCATTCCGCTGGTTTGTGCCCTCCCAGAAAAACTGGTCAATCAAATACCCATGGGCGCCATGAAGCTCTACAGCATCGAAGCCCGTCTCCTTCGCGTCAGCCGCCGCTTGAGTAAAGGCACCGATTACGTCATCGATATCCTTCTGAGTCATCACCTGACGATTAACTTTACCGGGCACATTCATACCCGACGGCCCATAACCCGGCACATCACCCTCAGGCATCGTGCCCGTCTTCCTAACCGCACCCACATGCCACAGCTGAGGTGCTATCTTTCCACCGGCCTCATGCACCGCATTAACTACTTTCTTCCATCCGGCAAGCCGCTCCTCACCGTGGAAATAAGGTACGCCGGGATAACCGCTAGCACCAATATGTCCTACGCAGGTACCCTCAGTAACAATAAGTCCAACGCCGCCCTCAGCCCTTCGGCGGTAATACTCAACCACATTGTCACCGGGGATATTGTTGTTAGGAGAAAAATTTCTGGTCATCGGAGCCATAACTATACGATTTTTGAGCGTCATATCACCAAGTTTGAAGGGTCTAAATAAAGGGTTTTCTGAGTCCATAGTTACTCTTTTCTTTTTGTTTTTATTAAAGGCTGGATCGCAATATTAACCAAATTTAAGATCCTAATCATGTCATTTATTGACCGTCCAGTATTCCGACTCTCATACGGTAAGCTAAATTTTTATAAAAGAAGCCATACCTGGGTAACTGCTGCAGCGAGCCCCAAAACTAAGGCAATAATTATCTTGGGGGACCCAAAAAAGAGCGTCGTTGTAGATGGAAATGCTAAGGTCTTTTTCAAAGATAAAAGCTTATCCGAATGGTGTTCACTGCCAAATGTTTTCAAAACTATCTGTGCGAAGTCACGCCTGCTCCTATACCGTATGATACCTACAGAGCTCCAATCGTCAGCGTGCTCACAGTTTAAGTTTTCAATATTTTTAGCTGCCGCTTTCGCCAGAAACAAAGGATGTCCACCTCTAGGAATCATACCTGACATAAACTTTTTGAAATAACCCATCAAGAGCTTTTGAGATTCGCGCTTAGGCGATTTAATTTCAAGAAGATTGACCATAAAGAATTCTCGCCCATCATCCTGCTCCAAAAATTCTCTTATATTCAATAACGCACTCTCCGATAGTCCCTTTGCCTCAAAACTAGAGATAAAGATCTCCACCTCATGTTTTGAAAGCCTACCCTTTACCCCGCAATACCAGAGCCAAAACAAGGCATACAATGAAAGTGCAATAATCCAGATAACAATATCCATAGGTTTTTCTCCAGATGCAAATTAACAATAATCAGCTGTGTCATTAGCTCTCATTTTGTGCTGTGATACTATATTGAGATTATGGCATGGTCAATGCCAAAACCCTACACATTGACTAAAGAAATTAGCCCACTAAACAACTCAAAATAGAGACTGCAAGGAGATTGGACATGAAATTTTTTTATGGAATTCTGATTGCTTTATACTTTGGATGGTTCATCTGGTACGGAGGTTCGGGCGAACCACTCACCGTAAAAGAGGCAAGCTACTTCAAAAGCCAGATGATGAATTCAGGAGAACTGTATAGCAAGGATGTCACTGATCCCCTTAAGTATATGGATAGTTTAATCAAAGGTGATGATGGAGACGAGTTTATCATGGTAAATCTCATTAAATTCAGAGCTATCGCGACCTACCCTTCTGGATCTCAGTGGGTGGATGATACGGACCCAATGTTAGCTGACTCGAGGTACGGTGAGGCAGTACTACCAATGCTATTAAAAAGAGGTAGCCTGCCTATACTAACTTCCTCTGTAAATGGGAAATTCATCAATGACGGCGGTGATAATGAATGGGACATGGTTGCTCTTGTTCGCTATCGCAGCGTCAGAGACATGTTGAACATGATGTTGGAAATGTCCACCATGGATATTATTGACCACAAATGGGCGGCTATTGAGAGGACTCATGTATTCCCAGTCAAGCCAAGATTAAGTCTTATATCACTCAGGCTGATACTGGCAATGATCCTGGTACTGTTTGCCGTTTTCACAACCTATCTATTAAACTTGAAGAGGTCAAAAAATTTAATCGCAGACGAAGTCATAGGAAAAAACAAATGAAAACTAGAATTACTGAGATGTTTAATATCGAACACCCAATTATTCAGGGAGGCATGCACCACGTCGGATTCGCAGAACTTGCCGCGGCCGTCTCCAATGCGGGAGGACTTGGTATCATCACTGGCCTAACTCAGGGGACTCCCGAAAAGTTAGCCAATGAAATAGCACGATGCCATGAAATGACTGGCAAGCCCTTTGGCGTTAATCTATCTTTCCTACCTTCTCTAACGCCTCCAGACTACGCGGGACTTATACAATCAATAATTGGTGGGGGCGTAAAAGTCGTTGAAACAGCAGGGAACAACCCCGCCAAATGGCTACCAATTCTCAAAGAGAATAATATCAAAGTCATTCATAAGTGCACGTCAGTTAGGCATGCCTTAAAGGCTGAGTCCATAGGCTGCGACGCGGTCTCAGTGGATGGCTTCGAGTGCGGCGGCCACCCGGGCGAAGATGATATACCTAATTTTATTCTTTTACCCCGGGCAGCTGATGAGTTAAGTATTCCCTTTGTATCCTCTGGCGGGATGGCTGACGGACGCAGTCTGGTCGCCTCACTCGCGATGGGCGCCGAAGGAATGAACATGGGTACGCGATTTATAGTAACAGAGGAGGCCCCCGTCCATGAAAATGTAAAGCAGGCAATAATAGATGCCAGCGAGCTTGATACTCGCCTCGTAATGCGTCCGCTGCGTAATACCGAAAGAGTGCTGAATAATTCAGCAGTCGAGCGCCTGCTAGAAAAAGAGAAGGCACTTGGAACCGATTTGAAGTTCGAGGACATTATCGAAGAGGTGGCCGGCGTTTATCCAAAGATTATGAAGACGGGAGATATGGATGCGGGGGCCTGGTCTTGTGGAATGGTTGCAGGACTCATTCATGATAAACCTACAGTAAAGCAGCTCATTGATAATATAATGACTGAAGCAAACGCGATTATTAATCAACGTCTCATAGGCTTGTAAAAAAGGGGTTAATCAAGATGGCTACAGATTTATTCAACCTATCAGGGAAAATTGCTCTTGTGACTGGAGCCAGCCGAGGAATCGGAGAATCTATCGCGAAACTACTTGCAGAGCAAGGGGCACACGTTATTGTTTCAAGCAGAAAAATTGATGACTGCCAAACGGTTGCGGACTCTATTGTTGAAGCTGAGGGCAGTGCCGAAGCTCTCGCCTGCCATGTAGGCAATATGGATGATATCGCCAGCTGCTTTGAACATATAAAACAGGTACACGGCAGGCTCGACATACTAATTAATAATGCGGCAACAAATCCATACTTTGGGGATATTCTTGATACGGATTTGGGTGCCTATACCAAAACTGTTGATGTCAACATCCGAGGTTACTTTTTCATGTGCGCAGAAGGTGGAAAATTAATGCGTGACAATGGAGGCGGAAGCATTGTCAACACCGCGTCAATCAATGCATTGAAACCAGGCCCTATGCAAGGAATTTACTCGATTTCTAAAGCCGCAGTAGTCAACATGACTCAGGCATTCGCAAAGGAATGTGGTAGGCATGGAATTCGTGTAAATGCTCTACTTCCAGGTCTTACAAAGACTGCGTTCGCCGGAGCATTATTCGCTAATGATGCAATATACCAAAACGCAATCAAGACGATCCCACTGCATCGTCACGCAGTGCCAGACGAGATGGCTGGCACCGTACTCTACCTAGTTTCAGACGCCTCTAGCTACACAACCGGCGAGTGCATAGTTGTTGATGGGGGCTTTACCCTTTAAAAGTAATGTGTGTTTATAAATCAATTAACGCGGTGGCGGGGCTCCCTAAAAAAATTAAAAAATAGTGGTAGATACATAAATTTCCATCAAAAATAAAAGGAGTCTTTGTGACGACAATAAAAACTGCATCCAAAGCAAGTGGGGTTGGGTCGCTTTTGAGCGAAATACAAATCATTGATCGGATCTTTAATCACGTAGATCAGGGTACCACAGACCTCGGTGATACAGTGTGGCGTGAACCAGTAGACAACTACTTCGCAAAGGATCGCTTTAATGCCGAACTATCACTACTGCGACATCATCCCATACCTTATTGTCCCTCTGCCGCATTAACCAAAATTGGAAGTTATCAAGCTCGCAAAGCCGCTGGCACTCCTTTATTGGTAGCGAGAGGAAGGGATGGCAAGGTAAGAGCTTTCATAAACGCCTGTCGTCACAGGGGAATGCAGGTCGCTAGCGGGAATGGGTGTTCAAAGGCCTTCATATGCCCTTATCATGCCTGGACCTATAGTCTCGAAGGAGAGTTAAGAGCCATTAGAGGCAAAGAGGCCTTCCCCGACATGGATCCTAGCAGGAACGGTCTAGTTGAAGTTTCAGCCCTAGAATACGGAGGCATTATCTATGTACAACAGGAAGGAAAAATTAATCCAACCGCACTTGAGGGAAACTTGGAATATTTCTCACCAGAACAACAACTCTTTGATCAAAGCGAGACATCCAATAACGCGAACTGGAAACTAATCACTGAAACGTTATTAGAAGGTTATCATATCAAGTCATTGCACAAGGATACGTTTTATCCCTACGGCCTCGACAATGTCAATCTGGTTGAAATTTACGGCGCGAACTCGCGCATTACCTTTCCATTTAGGCGAATTGAAAAACTCAGAGAAGTACCATCAGAGCAACGTAAAATTGATGGAATGGCCACCACCGTAAATCATATTTTCCCAAACGCAAGCGTGTCATCCTTGTCAAAGCATGCAAGTCTCACCATCATGGAACCATTGACACCAAGTAGCACCCAAATGATAACTTTTCTGATGACTTCCAAACATGCGGATGAGTCAAATATTTCGATCGAGGCTGCTAAGAAAGACGCGAAATTTGTCAGTCAGTCAGGACAAGATGAGGATATAGCTGCAGCCTGTTCTATTCAGGAGACCGTTACCGCTAAGGCTAATAGCCACCTAACATTTGGCTATTTTGAAAAGGCGATTGTAAATTTTCACAAACACTTAACAAAGAACCTATGACAGACCATCCTTTGAGGCCTGGGTACCAAAGATGATTAGTGTCATAATATTATTTCGTGTCCGTGTCTTAAAAATCATATGGCTTTTTGGTCAACTATTCAGGGGAAATTTATGCCACAGATTAGCACGCTAGATGAAGATTTATTAGCCAAGTATCTAGCCAAAAATATTGATGATTTCCAAGGCCCTCTTACAGTTACAAAATTCGCCGGCGGTCAATCCAATCCCACATACAAGGTCGATTCAATATCTGGCAGTTATGTCTTGCGACGACAACCTCCGGGTAAATTACTCAAATCAGCTCATGCTGTAGATCGAGAATTTAGAGTGATTAGCGCCCTCAAGGATAGCGAAGTACCCGTCGCAAAGGCCTATCATCTCTGCGAAGACCCAGATGTTATAGGCTCTATGTTCTATATTATGGAGTACTGTGATGGAAATATTCATTGGGCTTCCAAGCTTGATGATATATCAACTAACCAGAAGCGCGGGGAAATGTATGACGAGATGAACAGAGTTCTTGCGGCCATGCATTCAGTAGATATTGAGCAAGTCGGCCTTGGCGACTATGGTCGTCCAGGGAACTACTACGAGCGTCAATTTACTCGTTGGTCGGGTCAATATCGGGCATCGGAAATGCGTATCATTCCCGAGATGGATAAACTTATTTCTTGGTTACAGAATAGCCTTCCAGATGATGATGGCAAAATTGCTCTCGTGCACGGGGACTATCGGCTAGACAACGTAATGTTTAGTAAAGACAACCAACATATTATCGCGGTGCTCGATTGGGAACTATCAACTCTCGGGCATCCATATGCTGATCTCGCCTACCAGTGCATGGGACTCAGGCTACCTGCTAGAGATATCAAAAATGTTATGTCGGGTTTGGGTGGCATTGATGCCCCTTCATTGGGTATTCCAACTGAGGAGGAGTATGTAAGAACGTACTGCAAGCGCATGGGTATTGATGGGATTGATAATTGGGGCTTTTATCTTTCCTTCAGTTGCTTTAGGCTCGCAGCAATCACTCAGGGCGTCGCCAAACGTGCAGTTGATGGCAACGCCTCGAGTCCTGCGGCAGATGGCTATGCCTCTATGGTCAAACCTCTTGCAGAGATGGGACTCAGCTGTATTGATTCTCGTATATAAGCGATGAAAAAAAGATACGGCTTTATTGGTCTCATAATACTTCTATTAATTATTGGCGTCCTGGGGCCAAAAGTGGATACCACGATTTCTCTTGATAAGATTTCTCTTCCTAATGATTTAGATCTTTATTTAGTCGACTCAGAATCCGAGTTTGACGACATAACGGAGGGAACTGAAAAAAAAATAGTCTGGGCTCAGGAGGCTAACAAAAAAACACCTATCGCAATCGTCTCATTCCACGGCTTCTCAGCAACACGTCAAGAGCTCTCTCCACTAGCAGATATTGTCGCAAAGTCCCTGAATGCTAATTTGTTCTATACCCGTCTCGCTGGCCATGGGCGAGGATCAGCTGGAATGATTCAGGGGAGCGTTAATAAATGGGCTAACGATGCCAATGAGGCCATAGAGATAGGCAATAGAATTGGGGATAAAGTAATTCTTATTGGCACCTCTACAGGATCGACATTAGCAACGTGGCTAGCGCTCCAAGAGAAAGGAAAAAATATTTCAGCAATCATTCTCATGTCACCCAACTACTACTCTACTGAGTCAAATATAAAATTAGTACTCCTGCCTTGGGGCAAAAAGATTGCTGAGACTATGATTGGAAAAGTAAGGCATTGGGAACCTCGGAATCCGCTTCACGAGAAGTATTGGGCTAATGATTATTCAACCGCCGCAATTCTACCTATGGTCGGGTTAGTAGATATTGTCGATAAAGCCGATCTTAATAACATTAAGATCCCTACCCTAATGATTTACTCATCAAAAGATAAGGTTATCAGTGTGCCATCTCTTAAGGACACGTTCGAGCGACTTGGATCTTCAAACAAACAACTTATTGAGTTTAATGAAACAGAGGACCCTGACTTCCATGCACTCGCAGGTGACCTTCTCTCACCCTCATCAACGAACGACTTGGCTTCTCAAATTATCCTTTTTATTAGCGAGAATATTAATTAAATCCCTGCAAGCTGTTAATTCTTTAATTCTATTTTATTGATCCAATAGGTCCATAATCGAGTTGATCGAGGCGGTCATGAGGTCTTTAGAGGTAGGGTTAGTAACGGGCTTGGGACCATCCATCCATAGACTCCCAAGGCCACTCAGAGATTTTGTGACCTTCGAGCGAATCTCTTCAGGTAACTTCTTCGCGTGCATCATCGCTACCAAATGGAAACCATAGGCATCCTGGTACTCTCCAATATCTACAATTCTTCCATCAGTTATCGCAATGGAATACTCTTGAATGATTAATTCCAGCAGGAACATAATTATCTTTACAGGATCTCCTCCAGCACGATCCGCGAGCATTTGTAAGTTCGAATCAGCTTGGCTGAGTAGTGGTTCAATCTCAAAAGACGCCCTTCTAGCTTCCAAGGCGGCGGAGACTGCCACAAAAGAAACTACGTCAAGCCCAAGTTTCTGAAGTCCAACGCGCTCCGCCTTATGCATCTCTGATATTGGGTGAAGGAGGTGAGGGGCCGCCATTTCCATTTCGCCTAACTTGTACAGAGCTAAACCTGCCTGCACATGACCTGACATAAACGCTAGTCGCAGCGGCAGTTCCAGGGTACTCATATCATTAGCTAACTCTGACTTTTGGTGAGGCCGCTCCGTATTCACTTTCTCATCTTTTGGCTGATTGTCACAGCCTGATACAAAAAGACAAATACAAAATAGGTGGGCCAGTATCTGAGTGGGTTTTCTTGAGTGCGTCATGTGTAATTAAGTCTCAACGTATATTGACAGGCGATGGTATCGATTTAGAGTAGTTGTTTCAACAAGGTATCAGAGATACTAGTACTCTATGGAAGAGTGATTAAATTATTGACCACTATTGGTCAGGGTCTTTTTACCAGCTACACTACCCCCTCATCATTAATCAGAGGTTGTCTTGCTAGATAACAATAAAATAGACCTAAGAAAATATGGTCAACTAGCTCTAATCGTTGTTGCCGCTGGCGCCATATACCCGTTACTATACCTTCGACAAAACTTCGAAGTATCAATTCTAGAGTCATTTAACATCACGCAAACGCAGCTCAGATACTGTAGCTCGATGTTGGGCTTTATTTTCATGATTACCTATAT
This sequence comes from SAR92 bacterium MED-G29, assembly GCA_002457245.1. Classification (GTDB taxonomy): domain Bacteria; phylum Pseudomonadota; class Gammaproteobacteria; order Pseudomonadales; family Porticoccaceae; genus HTCC2207. Next base: position 26,089 of record NTJY01000016.1, read on the forward strand.
ACCCAGTGGTTGGCTGGCCGATAGGTTTTCTTCACGAAAACTATTATCGTTATCACTTCTTGCGACAGGCCTCCTTGGAATTTGGTTCTCAACCATGCCGTCCTACTCTTCTTTACTAGTTATTTATGCCGCATGGGGTATTGCTACAGGTCTAGCCTTTTGGGCAGCGCATATTAAATTAGTGTCAATGCTAGCCAGTAAAGACCAGCAGGGTAGATTCTTTGGCATCTTGGATGGTGGTCGAGGTCTAGTAGAGGCCTTCCTGGCGACTGTGGCAATTGCAGTCTTTGCCTATGTCATTAGTCAAAATTCAGAAGCAACTCAATTTGCCCTCCAACAGGTAATATATGTATATATAGCGGCACTGCTTATCACATCACCTCTCGTATATTGGTTACTTGATGATCTAGAGGAAGAGATATCTGATGTAGCTAGTGAGAGCAAAAGCGTATTTATTGAGGACTTAAAGAATGTACTCAGTAGGCGTGAAATTTGGCTATGTGCCATCTGTATTGTTTGTGGATACCAATTGTTTTACGCGACATATTCCTTTGCTGCCTATTTACAACAGAACTTTAGCCTTACTGCTGTCATGGTCGGCTATATAACGGTAGCAAAACTCTGGATGAGGCCCATAGGTGGAGTTGCTGCAGGATTTATTGGTGATTGGGCTAATCCCGAAAAGATCCTATCTATTCTATTGGTCTTGGCTTCTGTTTCAATGGCTTTAATGGCATTCATACCGGTTAATTCCGCCGCCATCCTAATGATCATTATCGTCCTCATAATAGGTCTGCTCACCTATGGAGTTAGGGGGCTGTACTGGGCCACTTTGGGTGGATGTAATGTCCCCAATAAAATAAAGGGCCTCGCTATTGGGATTATTTCAGTCATCGGATATTTCCCAGAGGTCTACCTACCACTAATAAGTGCACCCCTTATAGAAAACTACCCAGGTGGATTGGGCTACAAGATTTATTATCTAATTATGGCAGCCTTTGGGATTCTGGGAGCTTATGCGGCATACCTACTATCAAAACCCTCTCATTAAAAAGTTATTAAGACTCCGTGGACAAAAAATATAATAAAACAGTATCCAGCTCTCAGATTCCTGAGAGATATAGGGCGTCTCGTCCTAAAATAGTACAGTTAATTGGCCGGTGGTTTCTTCGAGTCTTTAACTGGAAAGTGGAGGGCCAACTTCCATCGCTATCTGGGAAAGAAAATATTGTCATCATTGCCGGGCCACATACCTCTAACTGGGATGGCGTGTTTGGTTTTGCGGCCCTTCTAGGCCTGGATGCAAAGATAACCTTTTTTGGAAAACATACCTTATTTAAACAACCAATTCTTGGGAGGTTCCTCTACTACATGGGTGGAATTCCCGTCGACAAAACCAAACCAGGAGCTGGATTAACAACCATTGCAATTGAAAATATGAAGCAGCTAGATGGTTCCCTAATAGCCATGGCTCCAGAGGGAACGAGAGCTAAGACCGAGAAAATGAAATCAGGTTTTTTGAGGATAGCTCAGGCAGTGGATGGGAAGATTTTTCTCGCCTCGTTCGACTTCAAAAATAAACGAGTCCTACTTGACCGATTCTTTGAACCATC